>CALHAP010000076.1 GCA_937931795.1 uncultured Paracoccaceae bacterium | reverse complement strand
TATCGGCGCGCCATTACCCTATGATCTGTCCTGCGTGGGGCAGCCTGCCGTCGTCACTGTCACCGAGGATATCGCGGGCTGTGGGCAGTTCTGGATCAGGCAATACGGGCGCAAGGCGGGGTTTCCGCAGGTTGTTCACAGCTCGAAACGCTTTGCCGGCCCAACCGGTCTCGAAGAGTACATCGGCTACGGTATCGGCATGGCGTTGAAGGTCAGCGTCGAAGGGCCAGACCTATTGTTTAAAAGCGACCATTACTTCGTGCAAGTCCTCGGGCGGCGCCTGCGTCTGCCACGGGTTTTCAGCCCCGGTGCCTTGGTCATCGGACACCATGACATGGGCCATGGCCAATTCAGGTTCTCGCTTGATCTGCGCCACCGCCTGTTCGGACAAATGATCACCCAAGACGCTATTTTTAACGATGGGAAAGAGTAAACCATGGACAACCCAATTCTTTGGACCCTGATTTCGATACAAGTTTTCATGGGGGCGTTTGACACGCTCGTGCATCACGAAGGCACCGAACGGCTGGCATGGCGCGCATCCCAAAAACACGAATTGCGCCTGCACGGCGTTCGCAATTTTTTCTACGCCATTATCTTCATGGCTTTTGCGTGGTTAGAACCCCACGGCGCGTTCACAGTCATCCTCGCCAGCATCTTGACCATCGAAGTCCTGATCACCCTGTGGGATTTTGTCGAGGAAGACCTGACCCGCAAATTGCCCGCGACTGAGCGGATCAACCACACCCTACTCGCCCTGAACTACGGCGCGATCCTTGCCCTTGCGGCACCCTACCTCTGGGAATGGGCGTTTTTGCCAACCGCCCTGCTGCCAGTCAGTTACGGTTGGTGGAGCGTCATGGCGACCCTGTCTGCCATTGGCGTCGGCGTATTCAGCGCGCGTGATCTACTGGCCGCGGCGCGCAGCGACCGCCTTGACCGCGGTGATCCGGCGGCATTGGTCGCGGGGCTAAAACCACGCCAGTGCATTTTGATTACTGGCGGCACGGGCTTCATCGGCACACGTCTGGTCGAAGCGATGGTCGGCGCGGGGCACCACGTCACCGTCCTGACCCGCGATCTGCGCAAGGTCGATCAACTGGCCCAACCCGTGCGCATTATCGCGAGCTTGGACATGATTGATGACGCTGACTGCTTTGATGCGATCATCAACCTTGCAGGGGATGCCGTCGCAGGCGGGCTGTGGACTGCCACGAAACGGGCAAAGATCATAGCGTCCCGCGTCGACATGACACGCGCGCTCAACGCCTTGATAGAACGCCTGAATGACAAACCCGGCTGTCTGATCAACGGGTCCGCCGTCGGATGGTACGGGCTGCAAGACGACCGTGACGACACCAAATTGACCGAGGTCAGCCCCGCTAGCCCCGCGTTCGTGCATGATGTCTGCGCCGCGTGGGAAACTGAGACCGCCCCGATCAGCGCACAAGGCGTGCGCGTGGTGATCTTGCGCATCGGCTTGGTTCTCGGGGTTGACGGCGGGATGCTCGCGAAACTGCTGACACCCTTCGAATTTGGCGCAGGCGGCATCATGGGGCAAGGGCGGCAATGGATGTCGTGGATCGAACACGACGACATGATCCGCGTCATCGCCCATGCAATAGCCTCAGAAAACATCACAGGGCCGGTCAATGCCGTGGCGCCTCACCCGGTGCGAAACGAAGACTTTTCCAAAGACCTCGCCGTCGCATTGCACCGCCCGATGTGGTTGAGGTTTCCGGGCTGGTTGCTCGGTGGATTGCTGGGCGAATTAGGCCGGGAAACCATGCTCAGCGGACAACGGGTCGTGCCTGCGCGATTGCTTGAGAGCGGTTTTGCTTTCCGCCACACCGCCCTCGCCCCAATGCTGCGCCAAATCACTGGGGCCAAAGGTGGGGGCACATTGCCAGCCACAAAACCCAATCACATCACCCCCGGCCCTGCTCCATCTCACCGATCGACTGTGTGATACGGTCAATGGAAAGGGTGATCTGCCGGTGGTGTGTGACCAAAGCTTTCTGCAATTCTCGGAAATTGCGCATTTCTGGCGGTCTGATCCGGGATGCGGCAGATGAGTTTAGAAATTCCCGGAGTTGCGTTTCTATTGCGGGGATCAAATCACGACCGGTTTCTAATTTCTCAAGACGGCTTTTATAGAGAGAAACCCAGCTCACGAGATCATCTGAGCTGGGGGCCTCTTGCAATGCGGCGCTGTCACGCTCGGCAATAATGGCAATCGCCTCGGATAGTTTGGCCAGCTGTTCTATTTGCGCTTCGGTACGCACCGTAGAGTTCAGTTGTCGGGCAATGCTTGCATCCGCTGGGCTGGTCCCGGCGGGCAATGTCACAGCGACATTGGGGATACGAACACGGCCACTACATTCGCGCACTTGGCAATATATTGCCACTGCGGCAACCCCCAGTAGAACTCCGCGCGCCTCTTCCTCGCCCGGTCTAATTTTAACAATCAGCTCGTCTAAGGCAAAATCCAACGGGCCCTCTTGGGCCTGCATCGTGAAATTTGCCGTCTGCGGCACAATGATCTGTCCATCTTCGGTGTAAGGCACAGTGCTGCAGGCGCTCAGCAGGGCCGCAAACAAAATGGCATATGGTGTCTTCACGAATTTATACTCCCAAATTCTTTTGCTTTTCATCCCAAATGAGCCCCCCGCATTATTCACTGACGCTATTTGAAGTGGGGCGACACTGACCTGGGCCACTGTATCCAGAGGCCTCTTCGATAGCCGTGACCAACGCACTTGGGTCGACACCACGCACCCTGCGATAGTCTCCACCAGTGGCATCGGAAACGCAGCTCAGGGTATCAGAGCGGGACATGTCAATCACATTGATGATCAGGCCCGGCATCTGCCGTTTCAAGGTCCGGGCCGCCGCACAAGGGTCGCCACCACAGCTGTCATTGCCGTCCGTGACAAGCACGATGTTCACTGCATCCTCAGCGGTCGCTCCAGCCTCTAGATTGCGGGCGGCAGCGCGCATGGCGCGGTCCAGTGGGGTTCCCATATCTGGTCGAACGCCCGCGATAGCACGCTGCACTCCCGCACGATCCCCGCCGAAACTGGTTGAAACGATGTTTCGACAACTGGTAAAATACGTCAGATCAATATCAATCTCGGCAGGCGCCTGTTGGACGGTTTCTTGCAGCACATCGCGGGCCACCTCCATGCGGCTACGGCCCGGATAATTGCGCATTTGCTGCTCTAGATCATTTACCCGCTGCTGTGACCCGAGCGTATTGAAGATTGACATCAAATCACCAGACGGGCTTGCGTTAGCGGCGGACCATGCATCTAGATAATCTTGTTCCAGCGCATCGGGAAGATCGACGGAATATTCCATACTGCCGGACCCGTCCAAGACGATGGCGATCTCACTGGGGCGTTGACGCACTTGGTCAGGCTCACAGGTATAAGACGCGTCCTCCAAGTCCTCTAGGACCGGGGCAGGATCGGGCGGTGGGGAAAAATCCACAACTGGGCCGCAAGCGTCCGGGGTCATTACGGCCAATTGGGCGTCGTGAATTTGGGCCTGAAGAAAGCGGTTCCTGTCTTCGAGATCAGACAGCCTACGAACAATAGCGGGCGGTTCTTGGCACCAGTAAAACACCACAGAGGTTCCAAATATCTGAAAGCCACAGGCCTTTAGAACCAACCAAATCGACCACGCCGCTATAGAAAGAACGGCAATCAGCAACCCATAGGCTATCCCTGTCCCGACGCTTTTTGCGGGCGCATTTTCGCTTTGAATGTGCTGATTGCCGTCACTCATGTTCGTTCTCCTCAGAATAGACGCTGCAATTCGTCAACGTCGTTTTCCAACGCGGCGACCCGCGCTACGCTGGCGGGATCTTCGACGGTGACGTTTGCGCGCCTATCGGTGATCGCGCGCAGCTGAGATTGCGCGAGATCATATTCCGCCTGGCTGATTTCCTGCTGCCGCAACTGTGTGGCAAGCTGGTCATCCAGCGCCGCGAGCCGATTGTTGACGGTCACCAGCCTGCCGGCCAATTGCCGCTGTTCGGCGTTAAGGCTGGCCAGTTGACCTTGCAAACGCTGGTTTTCGGCCCGCAGTTCGGCAGCGATCGACTGCCGTTCCGCAAGTTGGGTCTGCAAGGCCTCGGTCTGTGCCTGATACCCATTTGGGTTGACCGTGCAGCCGAGTGCGGTGCCAAAGCCGTCTCTGCTCGGGTCACCACAGTTTTCCCCAGAGCACGCCGCGAGGGCCGCACTGCCCACAACACAAAGAACTATTGATTTTTTTATAAACATGAGTGTTTCCCCTAGAAATCGTAGGTGCCGACAGAGTCAGGCACTTCATCGTAAATATTCGCCAAGGCACGGCGGCGGGATTGCAAAACACGTTTTTGCTCTTCAAGAGACGCAATCCGGTTCGCGAGGCCAGTGGTCGGACGACCGGCGTTGTTCAATGCCGATAGGTCGGCCTTCATCACGCCAATTTGCTTGGTGATGTCTTCAATCCCGGTGTCGAGGCTACGGATATTGTTCCGCGCCGCCGCGATCTGTGCGCGGTAGCCATCAACCGTTTGTGTGCCGCTCGATAATTGTCTGTTGAGCTGATTGATTTCGCGACGCTGCTGCGTGATCAATCGCGCCGTCACATTGTTCAGACGACGATAGCTGGCAATATCGCGATCCGCAGCCGCAATAAGACTGCGCAGGCCTTGCTGCTGATTGGAAATCGCACGGGTCCGGGTGTTGACGTAGTCACCGGTCGCGCGACCAGCAAGCGCACCGCCAATAGCGCCTATAAGTATCCCTCTAATGCGGTCTTCTCGCGGTTGATCCCGGGTTACGACAGCGCCCACCAACATACCCAACCCCGCACCCACAGCAGTCGCTGTCTGCCGCCGCTGGCGTTCAATGTTGCGTAGCGTCGTTTCTTCGGCGCTCAACAGGGACGGATCTTCATTGACGAAGGCCTCGTCACATCCCGTAATTGTCAGGGCAACCACCCCCAACACCGCGGTCATACGTGTAAATCCAAACATAAAAATAATATCCTTTTGCCTAATGTTCAGTTTTGAGTGAGTGCATCTTCGAGCCACACAGGTGTGGCCGTGGATTCCGCAGCGAGTTGCCACATTTTCAGGATTTGCTCGGTCCGGTCCCAGCCGTCAGCATCACTGAAATCTTTCAGCTGCTGTCCCAAGACTGTCAGATAGTCCGCGATCTGCGGTCGGTCCTGACGCCGCAGTTCGCCAACCAAACCGCGCGCCACATCGAGTACGTGGTCGCGGGGGTAATCTTCGGTCAACTGCAAAAACGTATCCGCGTAGATCGCGGCAAACCGGCCGAACTCTTCGATGTTCTTGCGGTAATTTTCGACGAGCCGAAGCCGCTCGCGCATTTCATTGTCTTCTTCATCTTCCAAAAGAACAGGAGACGCGCTCTCAAGATGCGCTCTCAGTTCCCGCATCGTCTCAATGCTACCCGCCAGCCCGTGCATGCGGTAGATCAGCAATGTGCCGCTTTGCAGCAGGTTCTCCAGGGCCGCGACCTCTAACGCGTCGCGTTCACGCAGGTTGTTTTCGAGATCGACCGCGATCGTATTCAACCGGTCGCGCAGGGCGGTATCAGTGCTTTCATCCGCCAGTTCGCGCAGCAATTGGACAGGGGGTTGATCGACGTCAACGCCCGTCTCTTCCCCCGCATCTGCCCAAGTCTGCGCAAGGATTTCCGAATATTGTTGATCCCCCGTCGAAACACCCGATATCACCAACCGCACCCCCACATCGGGCCTGCGCGTCACCGCCCCTTCAATCTGCGGGCTATAAAGGGGGACTTCCTGCCGGGTGCCTGAATGTGTCTCGTCGGCGGGCGACCGAATGGACCCACCTTTTATGGTCATGGCCCCAAAGTGACCATGCAAACGGCCCCGGTAATTTAGCCGGAACGGATCAAATACGATCTCAAACGCGTTGCCGTAGATATCAAACAAACCCAATGGATTAGAACGCTTGCTGCCAATAAACTGTAACTCGCCATTCGACACGCCATCGCCGTTGAAAAAGGCAAAGTCACCCAATGTCGTATCCATCGGAAACCGCTGATTGTGACGTTCGCTGTCAGAGACTTCGAGGCCGCCACGGGCCGCAAATTCCCACTCTGCCTCTGTCGGGGGCCGGACATAGGCCGCCGTACCCGCCGAAACGGGCAGCACATCAGGCGCATGGCTGTGCAACCAAATCGAGTAAAGATGGCTGATCTCAATGGCATCAAACCACGTCAGGCCAATGCTCGGCAGGCCCAGATCTACGCCCGTGGCGTCGCAATCGGGCGACGTGAGGGCGTGAACCTGATCATTCGTCAGCTCATACTTGGCAATCAAATAGTAGCGCGATGTTTCGTCCACCAATCCGCCCGCAACAAAGCTCTCCCATTCCCCTTCGCGGTAGGCCGTTTCGCGGGCACCATCCCATCCGAGCTGAATGGATTTATCGGCATAGATCCCGGCATCACTTCCTGCGATCAGATTGGTTTCCACACGGCGAAAAACCATGCTGCCGCCACAGGGCATCGGCAAAATTACGTCATCCGCCATCGGGATCGGATTGTAATTCACTTCCAGCCAATCCGTCGCAAACAGGGCCGAAGGACAGAGCACGAGAGCCATCATGTGCAGAGATCTAAACATCGCGCAGGGCCTCCTTAGGCTGCAATCTTGAAATTGAGAACCCAGCGAAACTGCCCGAGACAACACTGACCAAAACTGTCGCCAAGAGAACAGAAATGCCCTGTTTGGCGGTGATCTGGGCAATGTCAGCCCCCGATGGCAAAGAGCCGTCAAACTGGATATTGAGGGCCGCGCCGATAACTAGGGTCACGCCGATGGCCAGCAGCGTCCCGATCCCGGCAACACAGGTCGCTTGGATCAACGGATACAAAACCATATCACGGGTCTTCAGCCCCATCAGCCGCAGCATGGCCAAGCTTTTCCGCTTGCGCTGTACATTGACCCAAAGACTTACGGACAGGGCCAGTGTGTAGCCCAAGCCCGCCAGCGTCACGATCGCGCCCATCAGCCAGTTAAGGTTTTTCTCAAGCCGCAAGATCCCGTCAATTTTGCCACCCTCACTGCCAATGATGAACCCGAGCCGTTGAAGCGCGGACGTCAAGGGCCCCACATCGCCCAAGGTGGCCGCATACATCCGCAGGCGTGCGACATCTTGTTGTGTGCTCACGGGCGGGGTGCCCGGTATATCAAACCCCGGCACCGCCGTTCCCGCAGCAACAGCCTGAACGGCCAGCGTCAGGTCAGGGTGCGCGAGGACAAACCGTCCGGGCAGAGCGTCCGAAATACCGATCACCGATACCTCGATCACAAACTCATCACCGGTCCGCCGATTTGACATCACGATGCTGGTCGTCTCGCCAGCTTCAACCACAAGCCTCTGGCCAAGCTGTTGGGACAAAACGATTTGCGCAGGGTCCGGCGGACTAAATGTCCCCAGCAACGGATCACCGGGCCCACTGGACTGCAACGTGGCAGGTTCGCTGCGCAGTTCGGGGGTCGTGATCTCTACCGTTTCAGCAATCTGCCTGCCCATTGGGGCCACAAACCCAACACCCGGCATGGCCTCAATCTGCGCCAGCATCTCCGGCGTGATCGTCATGTCGTTTAGAAATTGCAATTGCAGCGTAC
>CALHAP010000075.1 GCA_937931795.1 uncultured Paracoccaceae bacterium | reverse complement strand
TGCACATAGTCCTCGATCAGGGTCTGCACACCACCGCGAAAGTGGATCATGCTCACCAGCACCGTCAGCCCTGCAATGATCGCGGGCCAGGGCCGGGAATAATAGGCAATAGTTTCTTCATAGGTGCCACCAAGGGCCGCGCCGAACGTGAAGATAAACAACGGCACCAGCAGGGTCAGCGCACAGGACGTGACGATCATTTGCCAATGATGATGCGTGCCTGCCTTGGCAGAGCCTGTGCCCATCGCGCGTTTACGGTCCGTTAAATAAGCCATCTCAGCGCCCCCTTACAACACGATTGCGGTGAAGATGGTCAGCAAAACCGACACGAGGATCGCGGCCTTGGCGTACATCTCGCTGCGTTCAACATCCAGCATATGGCCTGCGTCCCAGATCAGGTGTCGCACGCCAAACAGCAGATGATACCAGACGGCCCAGACGCTGAGGAACATCACGAGATCACCAAACCAGCTGGTGATAAACCCGTTCGCGCGGGCATAGGCCTCGGGGCCAGTGGCTGCGGCTACAAACCACCAGATGACCATTAGCGAGGCGACAATCAGCGCGTTGCCAGTGATGCGGGTGATGATCGAGGAGATCGACGTCCACTGCGGGCGGTAGATCGTCAGATGCGGCGACAGGGGCCTGTTACCCCGGTTTACATCGGCCATTGCGTTCCCTTTGCGTCAGCAGCCCAGCGGCGAGGTCCGGGCGAATTGCACATAGATATGACGCAAGCGGCTACGAGAGTCACGGCCCCAAGCCGTTCAATTTCGCGCCATTTGGACGCGTTTGTCGGAAATGCAACGATTTGTGATCACATGAGGAAATCAAGTGATCACAAATTAAGTTCAGCGCGCCAGAGGCTGGCCATTTTTGACGGTCAGTGATCCGGTCACGAGACGCACAAAGTCGATGATCGTCCAGATGCCCAAACCGCCAAGCGTTAGCACCATCAGAATGCCCGTACCGGGGCGGCCAAGATAAAAGCGGTGAATGCCCAAACCACCCAGAAAAAAGCAGAGCAACACTGCGGGTACAAATTTCTTTTCGCTTTCCATCCGGCTATCCATTGTCATCGTCATATTGAAATCCTTTTCTATTCTATCGCAATCGCACCGGCAATCCATTCCCGTCGCGCCACTTCTCTACGATTAACAAATAAAAAATGACGATTGTATGCACAGCATCAGCCAAAATAACGACGGACCCTAAGCCCGGTTGGCCAGACATGATCAACCAGACGCCAATACCCAATAAAGCAAGGTCTGCGAGGCCATGCAGAAAGTCCCCAAGATAAAAATGATGTATCCCCATAGTTCCAAAAATCCCACAAAGAGCGACCGCTACTCCGTATGATTTAGGCGAAATTTCACTCTGGCTCGACATACATTCCCTACTCTAATGCATCATTAACAAAAATGGATGATCTGATAATTCAAGGCCATCCTTTGGAAATTTCAAATTCGCTAAACCGGCATCAAAGCCCAATAGTCCAAATCGAGCAACACGCCGTCAGCATATTTCCCATCATCCCCGCGCAGCACACCCGCGGCCCCCTTGGTCGCGACCAGCCGCAGCCGGATCGCGCCCACGCCCGGCGCGGATGTCTCGGCCATGTCCAGCACTTCGGACCACGCCCGCACCGTATCGCCCGCAAAACAAGGGGCCACATGCGCGCCTGCGTTCAGCCCCGCGATCATCTGCGCGTTCGCCAATCCGTTAAACGACAGGGCGCGGGCCAGCGAGATCACGTGCCCGCCGTACATCAACCGCTTGCCGTCCTCGCGGTGGGTCGCATCAAAATGCACCTTGGCGGTGTTCTGCCACAGGCGTGTGGCCAGCATGTGCTCGGCTTCTTCAATCGTGACACCATCCACGTGGTCGATCACTTCACCCACGGCATAGTCCCCCATCCGGTGCGGCTCGCCCGCCAGCGTGAAATCATAGCCCGTAAAATCCAACCCCTCGGGGATCACCAGATCAGCGGCATCGACGGTTTTCGCGAGCTCCGGCACGACGGTCTCAGGCGCCGCCGCCTCCGCATCGCGCTTGCGCACCATGACCCACCGCACATAGCTCAGCACAGTCTCGCCGTGCTGATTGCGCCCTTCGGTGCGGACATAGACCACGCCGGTTTTGCCGTTCGAGTTTTGCTTGACCCCGATCACTTCAGATACAGCCGTCAGCGTATCGCCGGGCCAGACGGGGGCGAGCCAGCGCCCTTCGGCATAGCCCAGATTGGCGACGGCATTGAGCGAGATATCGGGGACGGTTTTGCCAAACACAGTGTGAAACGCGATCAGATCATCCAGCGGCGCGGCCCGCAGGCCACAGCTTTGCGCAAAGGCATCCGACGAATAGAGCGCCCCCCGCGCGGGGTAGAGCGCGTGATAGAGCGCCCGCTCGCCCCCCGACAGGGTACGCGGCACAGCGTGGGTGATCACATCGCCAACCGCGTAGTCCTCAAAGAACCGCCCCGCGTTCGTCTTACTCATTGCGCGCCCAACTTCATCTCGGGGGTGTAGGTCGCATCGACCTCTTTGGTGACCGCCTGCCCGCAACGCATCACGCCGTTCGCATGGTCATAGGCATAGGTCGGATCGCCATAAAGCGCCCAGCCTTTAGACAGCGCTTCGCTGACCTTGTGACAAAACTCCGACGTGTCATCGGCGCTGAGAAATCTATAAATCATAGCTCTACCCCCACGGCTGAACGCCCAGCCAATAATGAATGCCCATCACCACGACGACCAGCACGATGGTCAAAATGACATAGGCGATCTCCTTGCCAGCCGTCCCACGCGCCGGCGGTGCCCATGGTCCGTCTTGGGCGTTGATCAGCATCATCTCGACCAAGGCCCAGACCAGCAATCCGCCAAACAAGATAAACGACGGCACATCGCCGTTCACCAGCAGATGGGCCACCGCCCAGATGGAAAACCCCGTCAGCTGCGGATGCCGCAGCTTGGTCCCCAGCCAGACGCGTGGCTTGCCCGGTCCGGGGCCACCAACGGCGTAGATGTAGAACGCCACCAACATCAGCAGATTATTGATCCCCACCATCGCAGGCGAGCGGCCCCAGTACACAGCGCCCTCAGCACCGCGATAGCCATAGACCATAAACACGACCGAGATCAGGATCAGCAGCGCCATAGCGCCCTTGCCTGCATTGCCGAGGCCCGCGCGCGGACCCGGAGCCAGCCGTTTGAACAAATGCGCCGCCCACCACAGGGCCACGCCAATAATAAGAAGGATCATTCGCCGTTCAACTCCGCAATCGCTGCCACTTTGGCCAGCGTCGCGCGGGCGGTGACGATATGCAAGTTCTCAACGATGCGCCCATCGACCACCGCGACGCCCTGCCCGGCTGCCTCGGCCTCGGCGAAGGCAGCGATTTGGCGTTCGGCGAGGGCCACTTCGTCCTCAGACGGACCAAACGCGGCATTGGCAATCTCGACCTGCGCGGGGTGGATCAGGCTCTTGCCATCAAATCCCATATCTCGGCCTTGGGCGCATTCGCCCTCTAGGCCCGCATCATCCTTGAACGCATTATAAACCCCGTCAATCACGACAACGCCATGCGTGCGGGCGGCCATGACGCAGGCCCCCAGCGCATAGAGCATCGGCTCGCGGCGTTGGCCCGCGCGGGTGCCCAGATCCTTCGCCAGATCATTGGTGCCCATGACAAATCCGGCGACACTCGGGTGGGCTGCGATGGCAGCCGCGTTCAGGATGCCCTGCGGCGTTTCCATCATTGCCCAAACGGGGATGCCGGGGACTGTGTCCAAAATAATGCCGATATCCGAAATCGAATTTACCTTTGGGATCAGCACCCCATCAGGGGCCATTTCGGCGACAGCACGCAAATCATCAGCACCCCACTCTGTATCCAACCCGTTCACCCTAACGATCCGCGCGCGGGGACCGTAACCACCTTGCTTCAACGCGGCAGCCAACGTCTCACGCGCCGCGACCTTTTCGTCCGGCGTCACGGCATCCTCTAGATCAAACAGGATCGCATCGACGGGCAAACCACGCGCTTTCTCCAACGCGCGTTCTTTTGAGCCGGGGATATAAAGGGCTGACCGATAGGGGCGCTGTGTCATGACAAGTTCCGCTTGTAATAAAGTTGCGCAAAGATGGCTGAAACGGCAGAGATATTTCAAGTGCTTTCTGCTGCAGCGCGGCAAAAATCTGAAATAAACCCCTGAAAACGCCAAAACCGTCGGATGGTTCCGTTAAAAATTTGGGGGCAATTTCAGGAACCATTTGGCCCAAGCCGCCGTTGTCAGGGCAGAACGCCAGCAGCACAATTTGCTTAGTTGGCAAAACACTAACGACGGAGAAAATGATGAAAAATCTCATGATCACAACAGCCGCCGCAGCCCTGACACTCGCTACAACGGCCTACGCCGAAGACCTATCCACCGACGCGGAAATGGACATGGACGAGGCGCCACTGCTGGAGCAATCCACAGACACGATGCTCGGAATTGAAGACGAGGGTGAGCAGATCGTCGAGAACAACTACGACGTCACTGAGCAATCCCAAGAGGCCACCGATCTGGCACAGCAAGACATC
>CALHAP010000074.1 GCA_937931795.1 uncultured Paracoccaceae bacterium | reverse complement strand
TGGTAGACGCAGGGGATTCAAAATCCCCCGGTGGTGACACTGTCCCGGTTCGAGTCCGGGTACCGGTACCAGTATTTTACACCTCTCCTTTATAAGCAGCTTTTTGCCAAAGGGCACGCGCATGAGCGGATGCGCGCCCATGACCCAAAATTGGGCCAATCGCGTCACAATTTGACGAATCAAATTCCCCATTTTTGACGCAGACGAGACAAAGCCGTGAAGGGGCCAATATTGGTGCCTGTTTCGCACTTTTATCAAACATGGCTGGCCAAGAAAAATACGCGGGTTTCGGGTCTCGTAGTCTCAATTTTGATTTATGGCGGTCGAAACAATATCGCAGTGCGTGCGCACCAATGCGCTCTGATCCGCGCTACTTATCCGCAAATTTTAAGTGATTTTAACGATATTGCTCGGATTTTGGACCAATATTGGAAACGGTTTTCCGTACCCAACGTGGCCGCACCAATGACTGCGGGTCAGCATTGGGCGCACCGTCGCCACCGCTGCGCCACTTTTCGCTTCGTTTGGACCAATTGCGCCATTATCCAAATCACACCGAACGAGAGTTTGGCGATGTCACTGGGGAGTGGCAGGCGGCACCCGGCAAGAAGACGCCGAGCGCACACTCAAAGGAGCGATGTGTCTGATCTCTCCCGCGAAGAACAACGGCACTCTGCACTGGGGCGGAGCGTCTATACGAAGGTCAGACGGCACGCTGTTGTGTCAGATGACCGGGGAAGATGCGAAGCGGGACAATCCCGTCTGACGGTCAAAGACGACCAGAGGAGTGTAATGATGGATGATGGTAACGGTATGTTTGGGAATGATGGCTTCGCAGCTGACCAGGGTGGTACGAGTAACGATGTGTCTTTGGACACACGTGAGTTAGAAATCCTCGATCTGAGCGGACTCGGTGAGTATGAGTTCGAGGCCCTGACATTGAACGCGAGCGGCACCGGCTATGACGGTGTTCTCGTGACGTTGGACGGGCGCGGTATGGTTGTTGATCGGTACGAATTCGATCAGATCGAGGGATTTCTGGACGACCAGAGCGATAAGCCACGTGTCATTGTGGATATGCTTGCGGTTGAACAGGGTCAGCAAATTGCGCTGGAGATGATTGACGCGGCCACGTTCCAGTCGGGAACGCGGATGTTTACGGCGCATGCCAGTGATGGTGCCGTGATCGTTAAATCGCCAACGGTTGTGTTGTTTAAGAGTGAAGATGATTTTGTCGGTGTCACCCGCATCACCTATGGCGTTTCAGACGCCAAAGGCATGTCAAAGCGGTGTGACGTCAATATCTTGGTGACCTCTGCGGAGCACCATGAAATTTCGCCCCCAATGATCGAAGATCCGCAGCACGAGGTGAAGGGGCCTGCTGCGCAAGTACGCGAAAGCGTTACCCTTGATGACGAAAGCGCAGCCCATCTGCGGTATATCGAAGCCTTGGAGCTAAATGCATCAGGTGTCGATCATGTGACCTTTACAGACGAGACCCGTGTGGGGGGTGTCGTGACTTTTCGGGACGGAATATCAATGACTTTGGATGAGATTGAGAGCGTGACACCGTGTTTCACGCCTGGATCAACGATTGCGACGCCGCGTGGGGAAAAGCGTGTTGAGGAGCTGAAAGCTGGTGACCGTGTGATCACCCGCGATAACGGTATTCAGGAAATTCGCTGGGCGGGGCGCAAAGACTTTACCGGCACGGCCTTTCAAGGCTCACCACATCTGCGTCCTGTGCTGATCAAGGCCGGATCTTTGGGCAACGGTCTGCCTGAGCGTGACATGTATGTGTCACCCAATCACCGCATGCTCATCTCGAACGAGCGGACGCTGGAATACTTCAACGAGCAAGAAGTGTTGGTCGCGGCCAAGGATATGGTCGGCGCGGACGGCATTCATACCGTGGATGCGATGCGTGTGACTTACATCCATTTTCTGTTCGATCGTCACGAGGTCATCTTGTCGAACGGCAGCTGGACCGAGAGCTTCCAGCCGGCTCAAAACTCGCTCAGCGGGATCGGCGCGGAGCAACGTAGTGAGATTATCAACATTTTCCCCGAATTGGCGACGCCTCAGGGCAACCGCGGATTTGTTCCAGTGCGCAAAACACTGAATGTGGGACAAGCTAAGCTGCTGGTCGACGAGTAACCGGTATAACAAGTTGCAGCTTCGCACATTGCCCCGTGGGGGCGGCGATGTGCGGCAAAGCGGGGGGCTCGGGTGGGTCCCCCGTTTTTGTATTCACTGGGTCGCGCGAAAGGCCGCCCAGTCTTCTGGCGTGTCGAGGTCTAGCACGGCCCGGTCATCTGCCAAAGGCACGCGAATGATCTGTTTTTCATGGGCTTTGACGATGCTGCGCGCGCCTGTGTCGCCTGTAAGTAACTCAAAATTCGGGAATAGTTTGCGCGAGAAAATCACCGGATGCCCCGGTGCGCCTGACGGCGTTGCCGCCTGAACGATCGGTGCACCGCTGGCTTGAAACACGGCCCAAAGCTGCGCCAAATCATAGGCGGTTAGCGCAGGCATATCAGCGGGCAAAACCATGAGCGCTGTTGCATCATTTTGAACCGCCCTAATGCCCGCGCGTAGGGACGCCGACATGCCTGATGTCGCATCCTCAACGCCGATGCAGGAGACGGCCAATCCATCCAACACATCTTTGCGCGGATGGTCCAGCGTGGGCAGTGTGACGACAACATGCCCCGCCACTTTTGCGGCGCGCTCCGCAATGGTCCGCAAGCAGGGTTGGCCGCCCACGTCCTCTAACAGTTTATCGCGCCCCCGCATCCGCGATGACGCACCGGCAGCAGGAATGACGATGCACAACATTTTTTGCGAGAGCCCTCGTCACCAAACGGAAAGAAAATGCGCCATCAGGTCAGTATATTGGGCCTGATTGCGTTCTTCGCTGCGCTGTCGTTTAAGGAATAATGCGCGTGTATTTCGTCCCTTGCAGCGTCGCACCGACCCGCAGGCCCGTTTGAGCAAAGACGACCGCAATCACTGGCGATAGGGACGTCGTTGTCTCAGCGCTGATGGTCTCGCCCCGGTCTGAAATCGCGTATTCGACATCGGCGCCTGCGGCCCATCCGTCGGACGTGCGGAACTGCTGTAGGGCTTCGGGTGTCATGAAGAACAACACATGGCTGTATTGCTGTACCCCGATCTGCAATCCCGCACTGCCAGAGGCCGCCGAATAATAATCGACTGTCGCTTCATTGATCCGCAGCGCACCACGTCCATAGGACGCGCCAAGCCCGAGACCCGCCTCGGTCACCACTGGCATCACCAATTGACCCGAGGCACGCGCCGCCAGATCACGGGTATTGGGGTAATTACTGTAGAGAAAATCGAGGGTCGAGGCCACGCGCGCGTCAATCGCAGCAGGGCGTTGGCTGTTGATCCCATTGCCACAAGCCGCAAGGCCTGCCGTTGCCAAAAGGGAAGACGCAAAGCTGCGCCGTGTAAAATGTGTCATGTGCTTCGCCTGTTTTGAACCGTGTATCCGGCTTTCTAATGGCACAATAGGCTGTATTTCGCCCGGTGTCACCTGCTAGATATGCGCGTTCAAAAGTGCTTAGCCGTTGAGGATCCTTGCGGCCTGTGGCGCGAAGTAGGTCAATATGCCGTGGCAGCCTGCGCGTTTGAAACACATCAGCGATTCCATCATCACCCGGTCGTGGTCCACCCAACCGTTTTGGCTCGCCGCTTGGATCA
Source organism: uncultured Paracoccaceae bacterium (assembly GCA_937931795.1). GTDB lineage: Bacteria > Pseudomonadota > Alphaproteobacteria > Rhodobacterales > Rhodobacteraceae > JALZWD01. The sequence continues at coordinate 2,687 of CALHAP010000074.1, read as the reverse complement.
TCGCGTATTCACCGCTGACTTGGTAAGCGTAGGTCGGCACTTCAAACCGGTCGCGCACCTCTCGGCAGACATCGAGATAGGGCAGGCCGGGTTTGACCATGACCATATCGGCCCCTTCGCCAATATCACGCGCCACGGCCCGCAGCGCCGTTTCGCGGTTTGCCGGATCAATCTGATAGGTGTTTTTGTCGCCTTTCAGCGCACCCGATGCGCCGACCGCATCACGAAACGGACCATAAAAAGCGCTCGCGAACTTTGCAGCATAGGACAGGATGGTCACGTCCTGATGTCCCTCAGCCTCCAATGCTGTGCGCAGTGCGCCAATGCGCCCATCCATCATATCAGATGGCCCTAGGATATCTGCGCCAGCCTCGGCCTGTGCCAGCGCCATTTTGACCAGCGCTTCAACCGTGCGGTCATTGACGATGACGTCGCCTTCAACAAACCCGTCATGTCCGTTGATGTTATAAGGATCGAGCGCGATATCTGTCATCACGGCGATGTCCGGCACGGCGTCTTTGATCGCGCGGATGGCGATGTTCGTCAGATTGTCTTTGTCCCACGCCATCGCGCAATCCTCAGTGCGGTCGTCCATGCTGGTGTAGGGAAACAGACAAATCGCAGGGATACCAAGGGCATGGGCCTCGTGCGCAGCCCTGACGACCCGGTCAACGCTCAACCGCTCAACACCCGGCATAGACGGGATCTGTGTCGCACAATCCGTGCCGCTTTGAACAAACACTGGCCAAATGAAATCCGCGGGAGACAGGACATTCTCGCGGACAAGCGCGCGCAATTCGGGCGTGCGGCGCAAACGGCGCGGACGATTGGCGGGGAAGGGCGCAATGAGAGTGGTCATATTCGGGCCTTTGTGGTCACATATGTCAGGTTGCATGGAAATTGCAGCGCCACAAGTCTGGGCTTTACCCGGGGCCATGGCTATAGCGATGTGACTGCGACAAAAGGACGAGCTGCCGCCCGTGGATTGGACAAAAACTCTTGTCGATGTGATCGACATGCGATCATTCTCAAACATCTGGTACTGGATCGTGCTTGCCGTCGTCTGGTCAACGTCGAGCCATTGGGTGTTGGGCGTTCCTTACGACGTCATCATGCGCGCGCGGCGTGAAGGCGGTGAAGCCTATCAGGACATGGAAGATATCGTCCGGGTCAACGTCAACCGCTTGCTTCATATCGCGGATGTGTCGGGCATGTGGTTGCTCGGGTTCTCGGCGTTCATGTTGACCGCAATTTTGCTGATGGGTTTTTATTATTGGATTGAGTTCGCGCAATCGGTTGCGCTGATCGCGGTGCCCATGACGATGGTCGGCTTTTTGTCGGTACGAACAGCGACCAAGCTGAAATCAGAGAACCCCGAAGGCAAAGCCCTGTTCAAACGCTTGATCCGCCACCGCTTTTGGACGCAGCTGATCGGCATGGTGTCAATTTTCGTGACAGCGATGTTCGGGATGTTCCACAATTTGTCCGCCGTGCGCGGGTTTGAGTTGATCATTCCGTAGTGATGCCTTGACACGCCACCCCGCCGGGGTAGGTGAGGCTGCATGTCAAAACAGATTACAATCTCGGGCGCGCCCGAAGGCTATGATGCGCAACTGGTCCTGAAAGAGGCGAAAAATGGCCCCGTCATCCATGTCGCGCGCGATGACAAACGCCTGTCTGCCATGCGGTCAGCGCTCGCGTTTTTTGCCCCCGATATGCCCGTGGTCACATTCCCCGGCTGGGATTGCTTGCCCTATGACCGCGTGTCGCCCAACGCCGATGTCTCTGCCACGCGCATGGCGACACTGGCGGGTCTGGTCCACGGGATGCCCAAGCAGTTCATTCTGCTAACCACGCTAAACGCTGCCACCCAGAAACTGCCCGCCCGTGCGCAACTGCGTGAGGCGGCCTTTAGCGCGCGTGTCGGCGGACGTATTGATGAGGCGGCGTTGCGGGCGTTTTTGGTGCGCATGGGCTTTACCCAAGCGCCAACAGTGCTGGAACCCGGCGATTACGCCATTCGCGGTGGCATCATCGACATCTATCCGCCGGGACAATCGGGGCCCGTACGGCTCGACCTGTTTGGCGATACGTTGGACGGGGCACGCCGTTTCGATGCGGCCACACAGATGACGACGGAAAAGTTGTCAGACATCGAACTAGCACCCGTCTCTGAGGTGATCTTGGACGAAAGCGCCATCACCCGGTTTCGCCAAAACTACCGTTTGGAATTTGGCGCGGCTGGCACTGATGATCCGCTCTATGAAGCGGTATCTGCGGGACGCAAACACGCCGGGATCGAGCATTGGTTGGGCTTTTTCCAAGACGACCTCGAGACACTGTTTCAGTACCTGCCCGGTGCCACCATAACGCTTGATGATCAGACCACGGCACAACGCGACGCGCGGTGGATTTCAATCGTTGATCAATACGAGACCCGCAAACATGCGCTCACGCAAAAGGGGCGCATGGATTCGGTGTATAAACCCGCACCGCCAGCATCGCTGTACCTAGATGATGCCGCGTGGGATACGGCCACCCAAGGCCACCGTATCGTGCAATTTGCGCCGCTGCCGCAGGCAACAGGACCGGGTGTCACGGATGCAGGCGGACGGATTGGGCGCAATTTTTCGCCCGAGCGCCAGCAAGAACAGGTCAGTCTTTTCAGTGCCTTGGCGGCGCATATC
>CALHAP010000073.1 GCA_937931795.1 uncultured Paracoccaceae bacterium | reverse complement strand
ATCCAAGCGGTTGAGGAATTCGGGCCGGAAATGCGCGCGCACGGCGTCCATCACATCGCGTTTCGCGTCCGACGCATCGGCCCCATCGGGCAGGTTGCTCAGCGCCTGCGCCCCGAGGTTCGAGGTCAGGATGATCAGCGTTTGCTTGAAATCCACCGTGCGCCCCTGCCCGTCGGTCAGCACGCCATCATCGAGCACTTGGAGCAGGATGTTGAACACGTCGGGGTGGGCTTTTTCGACCTCGTCAAACAGCACCACCTGATAGGGACGCCGCCGCACAGCCTCGGTCAGCACACCGCCTTCGTCGTAGCCTACATAACCGGGGGGCGCGCCGATCAGACGGCTAACCGCATGTTTTTCCATGAATTCTGACATATCAATCCGCACCATGGCGCTGTCGTCGTCAAAGAGAAACTCGGCCACGGCCTTGGTCAGCTCGGTTTTACCCACGCCGGTAGGCCCGAGGAAGAGGAAGCTGCCCAGTGGCCGCCCCTCGTCGTTCAGACCCGCCCGCGCACGGCGCACAGCATTGGCGACCGAGCGGACGGCGCCCTGCTGGCCGATGACCCGTTTGTGCAGGCCGTCCTCCATGCGCAGCAGCTTTTCACGCTCGCCTTCGAGCATCCTGGAGGTGGGGATACCAGTCCAACGCTCGACGACCTCGGCGATCTGTTCGGGCCGCACGGCCTCCTCGACCATGAGGTCATCGCTCTGCCCATCAGCTTCGGCCAGTTGCTTTTCCAGCTGCGGGATCACGCCGTAAGACAGCTCCCCCGCCTTGCCCAGATCACCTTCGCGTTTGGCAATCTCCAGCTCGGCGCGGGCGCGGTCGAGGTGCTCTTTCAGCTCGCGGCCCCCTTCCAGACGGTCCCGCTCGGCCTGCCATTGCGCGGTCATCGCGTCGGCCTGTTCGCGCACCTCGGCCATTTCCTTTTCCAGCTTGTCTAGGCGGGTTTTCGAGGCAGCGTCGTCTTCTTTCTTTAACGCTTCCGCTTCGATCTGCATCTGCAACAGTTGGCGGTCGAGCGCGTCCAATTCTTCGGGCTTACTGTCGACCTCCATGCGCAGACGGCTGGCCGCCTCGTCCACCAGATCAATCGCTTTGTCGGGCAGGAACCGGTCCGTGATATAGCGGTGGCTCAGCGTCGCGGCAGAGACCAACGCACTGTCACTGATCCGCACACCGTGGTGCAACTCGTACTTTTCCTTGATGCCGCGCAGGATCGAAACGGTGTCCTCCACGGTCGGTTCCTGCACCACGATGGGCTGGAAACGGCGGGCGAGGGCCGCGTCTTTCTCGACGTATTTGCGGTACTCATCCAAGGTCGTGGCACCGACGCAATGCAGCTCACCCCGCGCAAGGGCGGGTTTGATCAGATTGGCAGCATCCATCGCGCCATCGGTTTTACCAGCACCCACCAGTTGGTGCATTTCGTCGATGAACAGGATGATTTCGCCAGCCGCGGCTTCGATTTCCTTGAGGATCGCTTTCAGGCGTTCTTCGAACTCGCCCCGATATTTCGCGCCCGCAATCAGCGCACCCATGTCGAGCGCCATCAGGCGTTTGTTGCGCAAGCTTTCGGGCACATCGCCATCGACAATCCGCAGCGCCAGACCTTCGGCAATCGCGGTTTTACCCACGCCGGGTTCACCGATCAGCACCGGGTTGTTCTTGGTCCGGCGCGACAGCACCTGCATCGACCGGCGGATTTCTTCGTCACGGCCAATGATCGGATCAATCTTGCCCTCGCGCGCGGCCTCGGTCAGATCGCGGGCGTATTTGTTCAGAGCATCATAGCCCTCTTCGGCGTTGGCCGTGTCAGCAGTACGCCCCTTACGAACGTCATTGATCGCGGTATTCAGCCCTTGGGCCGTCACCTTTCCTGCGTCCAAAGCCGTCTTGGCGGGCGATTTGACCATCACCAGCGCCATCAGCATCCGCTCGACCGGCACAAAGCTGTCGCCTGCTTTGGTGGCCAATTTCTCGGCTTCGGCCAAAACCTTGCCCGTGGCGCTGTCCATATAGACCTGACCCGCGTCGCCTGTGACCTTGGTGATCTTAGCGACCGCCGCCTCGACCGCTTCGCGTACGCGCCCAGCATCGCCACCGCTGGCGGTGATCAGATTGGCAGACAGACCTTGGTCGTCGTCCATCAAGGCTTTGAGCATGTGTTCGGGGGCGAGCCTTTGGTGGCTCTCGCGCATTGCGATGGTCTGGGCTGCTTGGATAAAACCGCGCGACCGCTCCGTGAACTTGTCTAAGTTCATGGCATTCTCCTTTTCAAAAGCACCCGTTTGTCTGGGACGCCCACATTCGCGGCACGTCCCGGTTCGGGCCTACAAGGTCAATGTGGGAAATATGCAACGCGGGTTCAAGAGGCGCGCGGGCGGAAATCGACCCACACAGCAATGATCCCACCCCCGCCGTATTTTGGCCCGACACTGCGGGCACACTATCGATAGTCCCCCAATCGCCACAGGGGACGGCAGCGAAATTTCTCCCCCTGACGATCGGGCCGGTGGCGCAGTACGCAATAGCAAGCATCCTGAAGGAGCCACGTATGACCAAGATCGACGCCGTAAATTCCGCCATGGCCCGCGCGCCCTATTTCGCCCTGACACCAGAGATGATCCGCCAATTGCGCGATGGCACAGTGGCAGCCCCTGCGCCATCTGACGCGAAAACACCGAACACCAAAGACGTCTGACCCGTCCTGCATCCGTGCGCACGCGTCGTGCACAGGGTGTGTACGGGTTGTGTCCCCTAAAAATCTGGTTCAAACCGCCCTTGCCCAGCCAAGGAGTGCGCCCCGTGCCAGATGACCGCCTGATCGTTGCGATGGATGTGCCAAATGCGCTGGCCGGATTGGAACTGGCACGCAAACTCGGCGACGCGGTCTCCTTTTATAAAATCGGTCTCGGCATGCTCACGGGCGGCGGTCTCGCGCTGGCCAATGAGCTGAAAGACGAGCACGGCAAACATATTTTCCTCGATATGAAGCTGTTTGATATCGGTGCCACCGTTGAGGCGGCTGTGCGCGGATTAGCGTCGTTCAACCATGATTTCCTGACAGTTCACGGCGATCCCTATGTCGTGTCCGCAGCCCGCGAAGGGGCCGAAGGGTCCGAGACCAAAATCCTTGCCGTATCTATCCTGACGTCGCTGGACCGCGCTGACCTAGATCGTGCGCTGATTAAGCACGGCGATATCCCGGATTTGGTGGCCGAACGCGCGGGTCGTGCCTTTGAAGCAGGCGCGCATGGGTTGATCTGTTCCCCGCAAGAGGCGGCCCTCGTGCGCGCCCTGCCCGAAGCCGAAGGGCGCTTGATCGTCACCCCCGGCGTGCGTCCCGCGGGCGCTGATCTGGGTGACCAAAAGCGGGTGATGACGCCCGCACTAGCCATCGCCGCAGGGGCAGACCATGTGGTTGTGGGGCGGCCTGTCTGGAAAGCAAGCGATCCAAAGGCCGCCGCTCAGGCCATCCTCAGCGAGCTCGCTTCGCCGCAGGCCATCTCGCCAAACGCCTGAACTCACAGCGATTCCCGTTGCTGTGAACGGCTGAAACACGCTCTGGCGGAACAAAATCGCGACCCCACCTCTTGTACAAGCAAACGCACAATAGATGCGAAAGTATAAAGAGGTCACACCATGCCAAACGTCACATTGAACGAAATTCGCTACAACGCCACCGCAGGTGCGTTTCAGGCCCGCGTCGACATCCAGCGCGGCGAGCAGACATTCCGCTACCCCTGCGAGCTCGCTGGACCGATGAGCCTTGACCCCAGCACAGTCCGCCGCAGCCTGATCCAACAGGCGCAGCGGATGTCCGACAGCGGCGCGTCACTGCGGTCGGTCTTTTGATCGACGTTTAGTTATCGTTGATGTCGGTGTCCCAGATCTTAACCGATCCTTTCGGGGCACCGAACGCCATCCGAAGCACGATATAGCCCGCGCAGGCCAGACTGGCAAAACACACCAACAACCACGGCGCGGACAGCCCGCCCAAGACCCCAACCGCGAGGCCCAATGCAACGCCAAAGCAGCCCAAGGCGATACCAAGGAAGATGAAGGCCGGGACCAACAATTCGATGATTGCAATGATCAGGCCAGCCGCCATCCACGTCCACCACACGGTCCAACCCATTACGATTTACTCCGACCAGTCAGCATCTTGAACGCATCGCCAAAGGCGTCGATTGCGTTAGACGGAACAACAACGGTCTGATTACCTGCACCACCCCCGAGGGCTGTCAGCGCCTCGACCTGCTTGAGGGCCACCTGATATTGCGCGGCCTCCAAGCCGTTCTGCGCAATGGCTTCGGCCACAACTTGAGTCGCATAGGCTTCGGCATCCGCAGAAACGCGGCGGGCTTTGGCGGTTTGCTCGGCGGCGTAGAGATCACCATCGGCCTGTAGCTCAACGGCGCGCTTTGTACCCTCGGCTTCGGTCACCTGCGCACGGCGGGCGCGTTCGGCGTTCAGCTGTTGCAACATCGCCTGCCGGGTCTGCGCATCAAGGTTCACGTCCAGCACCTCGGCGCGGGTCACTTCGATACCCCAGTCGTCCACTTGTTGGGCGACCTGTTCGCGTACAGCGCCGATCAGCATAGACCGGTTCGATTGTACCTGATCCAACTCCATTTTACCGATTTCCGAGCGCACGATACCGGCCACGGTCGTCTGGATAGCGCCGTCCACATCCCGGATCCGGTAGACGGTCTTTTCCGGCTCAAGGATGCGGTAGAAGACCGAGGTCTCAACCGCGACCAGCACGTTATCGGCGGTGATCGCGTCTTGGCTGGCGATGGGCAACTGGCGCTCTAGGATCGACACCTTATGCGCGACTTTATCCAAATACGGCACGATCAGATTGATCCCCGGCCCAAGCACCGCCCGGAGCCGCCCAAAGCGCTCGACCACATGCTTTTCCGACTGTGACACGATACGAATGCCCTTGGTGATCGTCACCAGGATCGCAATTGCGAGTAAAATCAGCACGATATTCGCGCCGCCGATCTGTGTCAGTATTGTCTCGATGTCCATTCACATATGCTCCACATCAACTATTGGTTGAGATGTAGGCGGCTTTCTCGGCTGAAATAAGACCCCCGCGCCGGGATGAGCGGCGTTGTTACCTGTTTCCCACAACAAGCCCGTCGCACGTGGCCATGACTGCGGGGTGCAAGGCCTGATAAAACCGCAACAATCTTCCGGTTTCGCTTGAGGTACCCCCGGTTTTCGCCCAAAACTGCCAACCAAAGGCCAGCAAAGAAACCGGAGGTCACGTGTCCCCTTTCCTTATCGTCGCTTTGCCGTTCGTGGGGGCCCTTTTGCCCGGTTTGATGAACCAAGCGGGCCGCCAAGCCTGCGCGGGCGTGACCTTTACCGTGACCCTCGTGGCCCTGATCGGCCTGCTGACCAACCTGCCCGCTGTTTTGGCGGGCGAAGTGGTGACAGCCAGCCTAGATTGGATGCCGCGTCTTGGGTTGAACGTGAATTTGATGATCGACGGTTTGGGCTTTTTCTTTGCCTGCCTGATCCTCGGCATCGGTCTTTTGATCATCACCTACGCCCGGTTCTATCTGGCGCGCGAAGACAACATGGGCGAATTTTTCACCTATCTGTTGCTGTTCCAAGGGGCGATGGTCGGCATTGTTCTATCCGATAACATCCTGCTTTTACTGATCTTCTGGGAGTTGACCTCGCTGTCGTCCTTCCTGCTGATCGGCTATTGGAAACACCTACCCGAAGGTCGCCAAGGTGCGCGAATGGCGCTGACCGTCACGGGCATGGGCGGCCTCGCGCTGATTGGGGGGATGCTAATCCTCGGCCAGATTGTCGGCAGCTACGACCTGTCGGTGATCTTGCAAAACCGCGAGATGATCCAAGCCTCGCCGCTGTATCTGCCCGCGTTGATCCTGATCCTACTGGGCTGTTTCACCAAATCGGCGCAGTTCCCGTTCCATTTCTGGCTGCCCCACGCGATGGCGGCCCCCACGCCTGTGTCCGCCTATCTACACTCGGCCACGATGGTGAAGGCGGGTATATTCCTGATGGCACGCCTCTGGCCCGTGCTGTCGGGCACGCCGGAATGGTTCGTGTTGGTTACAGGTGCTGGTCTGATCACCATGGTGTTGGGCGCTGTGATCGCGCTGTTCAAACATGACCTCAAGGCGCTGCTGGCCTTTTCCACCGTCAGCCATCTGGGCCTGATCACCATGTTGTTGGGCACCGGCACAGCGTTCGGCGCGATGGTTGCTGTGTTCCACAT
>CALHAP010000072.1 GCA_937931795.1 uncultured Paracoccaceae bacterium | reverse complement strand
CGCCGGAATAGGCGAGAACGACTTTTTTCGGGGCGTCAGGGGCGGTCATTGGGCGGGTCTCCATCACGACAGGCAGTTTTGCATCGGTTAGTGGGTTTCTGGGACAGGGGCAAGTTGAGGGTGTTGACGGGTGTGATCCGCGCCTTCAACCAAGGGGTGTAGAGTTGAGCAAAGGGCATTCGAATGGGTTGGGCTATTTTTAAACATGCGGTGAGCATGATCTTCAACAACTTCGCTATGGCTTTGCGGGTCTCGATCGCGCCGTTCCTGTTGGTAATTTTGACGGGGGCGCTGGCGATACTCTCTCCAGTATTCTTAATACTTCTCGCACTGGTAGGGTTTTTTTCTGCGGCATGGACAGCAGTTGCTTGGCACAGATTCATTTTGGTTGAGGACTATCCGGGATATATTCCACCGCTTCGTTTGGACGCGATATTACCATACCTCGGCAAAACCATCCTCCTCACACTTGGTCTCGGGGTGATTGCCTTCGTTGGACTTTTTGCCTTGGCACCGTTTCTGGGCTTGTTCCCCATTTCAACGCCTAGCGTTATGATGAGCGCTATTGTGCTGTTTACAGTCCTTCTTGTGATGATCTTGGGCTGGTTGTGGTTTCGTATTGGGATGGTTTTGCCGGCGATAGCCGTTCAAAAACAAATGACATTTGGCGAGAGCTTCCGCGATACGGCGCCTGCGTCCAAATCAATTTTCTTGGCGGTTGGAATTTTGGCTGTCATTGGAGTGTTGTGTGATCTCGTGGCGAAAAGCGCATTCGGCACAACAACGGGTGTTGGCTTCATTGTTCAGATCGCGACGCAATGGATTGTGGTGATGCTTGGCGTCAGTATGCTGACAACGATCTATGGGCATGTGATTGAGGGGCGCGACTTGGTCGATTGACCTCACACAAAATTCGCAATCTGCAACCAAAACCATCCCAGCGCCAAGATCAGGAAAATCTCACCCCGTACCGCCGAGGTGCGGGCGTGGAACCATAATGTGAAGGGCACAATGCCCAGCCAACCAATGCCTGCCAAATGGCTTGCCATGCTGCCCCGTGGGTCCAGCGCAAAAGCCGCCCGCATTTGGTCGATGGCCAAGGGCAGGCGCAACACGGTTTGGTCGGGCAGGCCGGGGATGACTTGCTGGTAGAACGCGTAGAATATCTGTGGCGACAGAGCATAGATCAAGCCAAAGAGCACAACGCTGACAATGCAATCGAGCAAGACCAGCACCGCGCGCGTCGGCTGGTCGCGTAGCAATCTGCGTGATTTGGCTGCGGATAGTGCATAGATCGCGGCAAGGCCTGCGGCGGATATCAGCAAAACCCCCGCTTGTCCAAACCCGCTGAGCGTGAAGAAACTATCGCCCGGATAGCCTCGTCCTAGCCCGAACCAGATGCCCGGGCTGTTGAGCACAACCGCAAACATGCTGGCCAGTGCGACATAGGTCGTCGTGCTGAAATTGGCCCGCCGGTCCATGGTCAGCCACCAGATCACGGCCAGCCAAAACAGGCTCATCCAACCGCCGAGCAGGATCAGACCGCTCATGCGCGGCCCCCATGCTGAAATCGTGTCCATGCGGTCAGAAAGGCGCTGTCGCCTGCGTTATACAGATGCTCTGCGGCGTCGGTTTGGTTCATCCACACGGCGTGATGCCCTTGTTCTGTTGGGGCGCCATGGGCGCGGACCGGGCGCGCCAAATAGATATGGCACAGCTTTTCGGCGTGGATGCCATATTCGGGCATATCCGCAAAGCGTCTGAACGCACCCAAGCGCCGGGGTGTGGCAATTCTCCAACCGGTTTCTTCAAACACCTCGCGGTGCAGGGCTTGGATCGCCCCTTCGCCGGGGTCGATGCCGCCACCGGGCAGTTGAAATTCATCGTGCGGCTGCTCTTGGTAGGTCAGCAAAACGTCCCGCCCGCGTGGTAGGATCACATAGACCCCCGGTCGCATCACGTAGCGCTGCCTGCGCACGGGCGCCTCGCCATACCGTCTGATCATATCTGCTGGTCCCTTGGCCGATGGCTTGTAGCACTTATGTAGTCGCGGTATGCCCAAACGAACCTTGCAAGGAAAGCCCATGACCCTCGGCACTCGTATCGCGTGGGACGACACCGTCCTGCCCTTTCAGCTTGAAACCTCGGATATCCGGGGCCGCGTCGCCCGTCTGGACGGCGTGCTCGATGATGTGCTGGCGCAGCACGATTATCCGCCCGCTGTCGAGGCCCTCGTGGCCGAGATGGCGCTGCTGACCGCCCTGATTGGCCAGTCGATGAAGCTGCGCTGGAAGCTATCGTTGCAAGTGCGCGGTGATGGTCCCGCCCGCTTGATCGCCACCGATTACTATGCGCCTACAGAGGACGGCGTGCCGGGTCGCATCCGCGCCTATGCCAGCTATGACGCCGACGGGATCGACCCCAAGGGCGACGGTTTCGCGCAGATCGGCAAAGGGTATTTCGCGATCCTCATTCACCAAGGCGAGGACATGCAGCCCTACCAAGGCATCACGCCGATCGCAGGTGGGTCACTGTCCGCCTGTGCGCAGGCCTATTTCGCGCAATCCGAGCAGTTGCCCACCCGCTTTGCCCTGACCCATGGCCGCAGCACGCTGCCCGGCGAAGGCGAGGCATGGCGCGCAGGCGGGATCATGTTGCAGCACATGCCCAAGTCGTCGCTTGAGGCCACCGCCGAGCCGACTGGCGAAGACGGATTGCTGGACGCCGCCGACATCCTCGATGGCGACGAGAGCGAGAACTGGAACCGCGTCAACCTGCTCTTGGATACCGTTGAAGAGATCGAGTTGATCGGCCCCAGTGTCGCCCCCACGGACCTGCTCGTGCGTTTGTTCCACGAGGAAAGCCCCCGTGTGTTCGACCCGCAACCGGTGAAATTCGGCTGTACTTGCTCTGAAGATCGCGTCCGTCAAAGCCTATCGATTTATTCGGCCAAGGACATCTCGACGATGACGACAGATGAGGGAACCGTGACCGCAGACTGCCAGTTCTGTGGCTCACACTACGTCTTTGATCCCAAAACACTGGGGTTTGAGGCCGAGGGCGGCGCAGACAGTGACGCTTGATCGTGCGGCTGTTGTTGCAGCCATTGCGCGCTGCACGCAGCCGTCTTCGGATTTTGATCTGCATCCAGAATCTGCGCGGCCCGAGGGTCGCGCGCTGAAACCTGCGGGCGTGTTGGTGGCGTTGGAACCTACGTCTGCGGGGTTTGACGTGATCCTGACAAAGCGGTCGTCAGCGCTGAAAAACCACGCAGGCCAGATCGCCTTTGCCGGTGGCCGCCAAGACCCCGAGGACGCCGATGTCACCGCTGCCGCATTACGCGAAGCGCACGAGGAAATCGGCCTGCCGCTGTCACATGTCGATGTTTTGGGCCTGCTGCCCGCGCATGAGACTGTGACCCGCTATGACGCCACGCCCGTGGTTGGGATCGTGACCAAGCCGTTCACGGAAATGCCGGAAGCGGGCGAAGTCGCCGAAGTGTTCCGCGTGCCCCTGACCTTCCTCGCCAACCCCGCACACTACCGCATCGAAGGTCGCCGCTGGCAGCGCGCGCGCCGCGCGTTTTACGTCTGCCCTTACGGTCCCTATTACATCTGGGGGGCAACCGCGCGTATGCTGCACACATTGGCAACAGGATTGCAGCGATGAAAATCACGGGCGATTGGCTGGAAAACCCAGAGACGCAGGCGGTCTGTGCGGCGCTCACAGGCGCTGGGCATCGCGTGTGGTTTGTGGGGGGCTGTGTGCGCAACGCGCTGATGGGGCTGCCTGCGACCGACATCGACATGACCACCGATGCCGAGCCTGCGCAGGTCCAATCCGCCGCAGAAGCCGCGGGTCTCAAATCCATCCCCACAGGTGTCGAGCACGGCACGATCACGGTTGTGGCGGGCGGGGTGCCCTACGAGATCACGACCCTGCGCCGCGACGTCGAGACCGATGGGCGGCACGCGACCGTCGCGTTTTCGACCGACATTGCCGAAGATGCCGCGCGCCGCGATCTGACGATGAACGCGCTCTATGCGACGCCGGATGGGACGGTCCACGATCCCTTGGGCGGGATGGATGATCTCCAAGCGCGACGTGTGCGGTTTATCGGTGATGCGGATGCGCGGATTGCTGAGGACTACCTGCGCATCCTGCGGTTCTTCCGCTTCACCGCGATTTACGGCGACCCTGCCGAGGGGATCGACGCGGATGGTTTGGCGGCTTGTGCGGCGGGCGCGGACGGCTTGGAAGGGATCTCTGCCGAGCGGATCGGGGCCGAAATGCGCAAACTGCTAGGGGCCGTTGATCCGGCACCTGCGATGGCTGCAATGCGCGCCTCGGGCGTGTTGATGCGGATATTGCCGGGGGCCGGGACAGGCCTGCTGACCGTGCTGGTGCATGTGGAACAAGCCGCTGGAATGACCCCCGATTGGCACAGGCGCATGGCGTCGCTGGGTGGCGAGGACGTCGCACAGATTCTGCGGCTGAGCAAAGCGGACGCGACCCGGTTGGCCCTGCTGCAAGACGCGCTGGAAGGTACGACCCCGCCGCATGCGCTGGGGTTCAATCACGGCGCAGAGGTCGCGCTGGATGGACTCGCCTTGCGCGCAGCCAGCTTTGACCGCGAGATTGCGGATGCAGATATCGAGGCGGCACGACATGGCGTTGCGCAGGTTTTCCCCTTAACGGCGGCTGATTTAATGCCTGATCTGACGGGTCCGGCGATTGGCCAAGCGATGCGCGCGGCACAGAAAAACTGGATCGCCTCCCACTTCAAACTGACCCGCGAAGAGTTGCGCGACGGGATTTTGAAAAATCAGGGGTGACATTCTGCCTCACCTAACGTAAGTCGTTTCTACAACCACGAGGAGAGACACGATGGATAACAGGAATCGATTTATTCTGGCCTGACCAGACCGATCCTGTTTTGGCGGTCTGTTGCAGCCCGCCCTCCCATCATTTGTCTTTCTCACGCTCATTTGCAGGAGCGCGCTCGTGTTTAAATTCTTTGAAAATCTTGTCGATCCGTTTGTCAGCTACGACCAAAAAGACGTCCCACCCACGCGCGTTGGTGCGTTTCTGCGCGACTATGCCCAACCGTTTCACCGGGTGTTCTGGCTGACGGGTATTCTGTCGGTCGTCATCGCCTTTGTTGAAATCTGGCTGATCTTTTATATGGGTCGCCTCGTCGATCACCTCAGCTCTGGCCCGCCGCCCGAGGTCTGGGCGCGGCATGGGTTTGAGATCATCCTTGTGGGCGTGTTCATCCTGACCCTGCGGCCCGCGTTGCACGTCGTGCAGGTGGCATTGCTGAACAACGCGATCTTGCCGAACTTTGGCACGCTGGTGCGCTGGCGCGCGCATAAACACGTGTTGCGTCAATCTGTTGGCTGGTTCGAGGATGATTTCGCGGGCCGCATCGCCAACCGCATCATGCAGACCCCGCCCGCCGCAGGCGAGGTCGTGTTCCAGCTATTTGACGCCATCACATTCGCCATTGCCTATGTCATCGGGGCGGCGTTCCTGCTCTGGGGCGCTGACCCGCGTTTGATCCTGCCGATGCTGCTGTGGCTGGTGCCCTATTTGTTCCTGCTGCGCTGGGTCGTGGCCCGGATCGCACCTGCGTCCCAAGCTGCATCTGATGCGCGCAGCGCCGTGACGGGCCGCGTCGTGGACAGCTACACCAACATCCATTCGGTCAAGATGTTCGCGCATCACGACCGCGAGCTGGACTATGCCAAAGAGGCGATCGAGACCGCGCGGACCACATTCCAAGCCGAAATGCGTCTCTACACGATCATGGACGTCGGGCTGATGTTGCTCAACGGCGTGTTGATCGTGGGTGTCGTGGGCTGGGCGATTTACCTGTGGTTCGGGCTGACCGCGTCTGTCGGCGTGGTCGCGGCCGCCACGGCCTTGGCGCTACGGCTGAACGCGATGTCTGGTTGGATCATGTGGGCGGTGTCGAATTTCTACCAAAACCTTGGGGTTGTCGCCGAAGGGATGGAGACGATTGCCCAACCGGTCAAGCTGCTCGACAGCCCCTCTGCGCAACCTCTCGACCTGACCACGGGCGCGATTGAACTGCGCGGCCTGACCCACCACTACGGCAAGAAAACGGGCGGTTTGCAGGACATCACTCTGAGCATTCCTGCGGGTCAAAAGGTGGGTCTGATCGGAGCGTCTGGTGCCGGAAAATCGACCTTGGTCAAGCTGTTGCTGCGGTTTTATGACGCCGAGCAGGGCGTGATTGCCATCGACGGCCAAGATATCGCGATCCGCACCCAAGACAGCCTGCGCGCCCGGATCGGCATGGTCCAACAAGACAGCGCGCTGCTGCATAGGTCGGTGCGCGACAACATCCTCTATGGTGCTCCGCAGGCCAGCGAAGCGCAGATGGTCCGTGCCGCCGAGCAGGCCGAGGCGCATGACTTTATCCTGATGCTCGAGGACAGCGAAGGGCGCACGGGTTATGACGCCAAGGTGGGCGAGCGCGGCGTCAAGCTGTCGGGCGGGCAACGCCAACGGATAGCCCTGGCCCGCGTGATCCTCAAAGACGCGCCGATCTTGTTGCTCGACGAGGCCACGTCTGCGCTGGACTCGGAAGTCGAGGCGGCGATCCAGTCGACGCTTTACGGTATGATGCAGGGCAAAACCGTGATCGCCATCGCGCACCGCCTGTCGACCATCGCGGCGATGGACCGGATCATCGTTATGGAAGGCGGCCAGATCGTCGAGGACGGTAGCCATAATGCGTTACTGGCAGCGGGTGGTCTCTACGCGCGCTATTGGACGCGGCAATCGGGTGGCTTCATTGGATCGGAGGGGGGCGATGCGTAATCCCTACACGACCCTCGTGCGTTGGGCAGAAACCCGCGTTGATCCCTTTGCCGATTATACTGCCCAAACGCCGGGGAATGCGGCTGGCCGCTTTGTTGCGGCGCATATGGCCGGGTTCCGCGCCGTGTTGGGATGGGCAGCGCTGGCGGGCACTGTTGTTGCGGTGCTGGAATTGGGTCTGATCTGGTACGCGGGTCGCTTGGTCGATCTGATGTCTCAGGGACCGCAGACATTTTGGGCCGATCATGGCGGTGAGATCCTGATCGCCGCTGTTCTGCTTCTCTTGCTGCGCCCCATCGCTATCGGGGTGAATTCGGTGATCCTGTTCTGCGGTATCTCGACCAATATGCTGCCCCAAGTCCGCTGGCGCGCGCATCGGCAGTTGCTGGGGCAGCCCGTGGGGTTCTTCCAAAGCGATTTTGCCGGACGATTGGCCAACCGAGTGATGACGACGGGCGTGGCCACCGAAGACACGGCGTTTTTGGTGTTTGAAGCCTTCTGGCAGGCTGCTGCTTTTGCTGTCGTGACCCTGTTGTTGCTGACCCAGATGAGCCTGTGGCTGGCGTTGCCCATGGCGCTGTGGATCGCGGCCTTCGTCGGGTTCAGCCTGTGGTTCGCGCCGCGTGCGGGCAGGGTGTCCGAGAAGAACAGTCAGGCCAACAGCCGTGTCACCGGCCGGATCGTCGACAGCTATACCAATATCGAGACCGTTAAACTGTTCGCCCACAGCGCCCGCGAAGAAAGCTATGCAAAAAGCGCTATGGCCCGGCATCGTCTGCGGTTTGGCGCGATGATGTCGCTCTTTGCCACGCAACAGGCCGCGATGGCTGTATTCAACGCACTGGCTTTGCTGGCGGTGATCGGGCCTGCGTTGGCGCTTTGGTCGAACGGGGTGCTCAGTATCGGTGAGGTGGCGGCCGCCATCGCGATGGCCCTGCGTCTCAACAGTATGACCGGGTTCGTGATGTGGATGACGGTGCGCACCTTCGAGCATCTGGGCACGATCCGCGAAGGATTGCAGAGCCTGTCTGTGCCGCAAACAGTCATCGACCGCCCCGACGCCCCCGCATTGAACGTGCAAGATGGGGCCATCGCGTTCCACGGGGTCAGCCACCACTATGGGCAGGCGTCCGGGGGGCTGGACGGTGTGACATTGCATATCCCTGCGGGGCAGCGCGTCGGTCTGGTGGGGCCATCGGGGGCGGGTAAATCGTCGCTGGTGAACCTGCTGTTGCGGATGCGCGATGCGGAAGACGGGCGGATCGAGATCGACGGCCAAGATATCGCGACCGTGCGCCAAAGCACCCTGCGGCGTGCCATCGGTTTCGTCACGCAAGACACCTCACTGATGCATCGATCTGTGCGGGAAAATTTGCTTTATGGCAGGCCTGATGCGACCGAGGCGATGATGATCGAGGCTGCCAAACGTGCGCAGGCGCATGGGTTTATCACAGGGCTGAGCGATAGTGCGGACCGGACGGGGTATAACGCCCTTGTGGGGGAACGCGGTGTGAAACTGTCGGGCGGGCAACGCCAACGGATAGCCCTCGCCCGTGTGATCCTGAAAGACGCGCCTATTTTGGTGCTGGACGAGGCAACATCGGCGCTGGATTCCGAAGTCGAGGCGGCCATTCAAGCGACGCTGAAACAGATGATGCAGGGTAAAACCGTCATTGCCATCGCGCACCGCCTGTCCACCATCGCCGAAATGGACCGGATCATCGTGATGGAGGCGGGCCGCATCGTCGAAGATGGCAGTCATGACGGGCTATTGGCGCGCGGCGGCCTATATGCACGGTATTGGCAGCGTCAGTCCGGCGGGTTCATCTCACCAAAAGGAGACACACCGTGATCAAAGCTGCGCGCGCACAGTTTTCGGCGTTGATCCACTGGGCGGGCAATCTGATCGACACGGAAGCCCCCGCGATAGGGCCGCCGCCGACCACATTGCGCGCTTTTATGCTATGGTGCCTGACGGGGGCGTGGCCGTTCATCCTGTTTGCCAGCGCCATTTCGATCATCGGCGGCGCATCTGAAGTGTTGTCGATGTATGTGCTGGGCGTCGTCGTGGATGCGGCCGCTAGCGGCGGTGATGTGTTTGCCGATCACTCCGGCGTGTTGATTTTGGGGCTGTTTTTACTGCTCGGCGCGCGGCCTATCCTGTTTGGAATGCTGGCCCTGACCCAATCTGTGGTCTTGGGGCCAAACCTGTTCAAACTGATCCTGCAACGCTGTCACCGCTGGACGATGGGGCAGGCTGTTACGTTTTTTGACAATGATTTCGCGGGCCGGATTGCGCAAAAGCAGATGCAGGCCGCCAAATCCCTGACCGAGGTGGTGATCGAGACAGTCAATGCCGTGACCTTTGCGCTGGCGTCGGTGTTGGGGGCGGCGGTGATGTTGCTCGCGATTGATCCGCGACTGTTGCTGGTTTTGGGCGGTTGGTTTTGTACCTATCTGGTGTTTTTGCGGCTGATGTTGCCGCGTATTCGGGCACGGTCTGCCAAACGTGCCTCTGCTGCTGCGATGGTGTCTGGCCAAGTCGTCGACACGATCACCAACATCAAAACGGTCAAATTATTCGCAGGCTCGGCCCACGAAGATCGCGCGGCCTTAGGCGCTATGGAAGACCTGCGCGGCCGTGGGTTGAACTTTGGCGAGATCTCGACTGCCTTTCGCTTTGGTCTGATCTTTCTGGCGGGGATTTTACCGCTGGGGATGGTGGGGGCGGGGTTGACTGCGGGCATTACACCCGGCGAGATTGCTGCCGTTGGGGCCGTGTCGATCCGGTTGGCCCAGATGACGGGATGGGTCAGTTTCACCCTGATGGCGATTTTCTCGCACATTGGCGAGGTGCAGGATGCGATGGAGACACTGACGCCGCGCCATACGCTGGTCGATGCCGAGGGCGCAGGGGCGCTGGTCCTGCCGCAAGCGGGCGTGCGGTTTGAGGGCGTGCGCTTTACCTATGGTGGTGGCGCTGGCGGGTTGAACGGTGTCGATTTGGATATCCAACCGGGCGAAAAGGTTGGGATTGTCGGGGCCTCGGGGGCCGGAAAATCCACGCTGGTGAACCTGCTGTTGCGCCTGCACGACCCAGAAGAGGGGCAGGTGCTGCTCGGTGGGCATGACGTGAAATCGGTGCAACAAGAGAGCCTGCGCACGCAGATCGGCATGGTCAGCCAAGAGACCGCGATGTTCAACAGATCGGCGTGGGACAACATCCATTATGGCCGCCCCACCGCGACCGAGGCCGAGGTCATCGCCGCTGCAACCGGGGCGGAAGCGCACGCATTTATCCAGGACCTGCGCGATGGCCATGGGCGCGCCGGCTATCAGGCCTATCTGGGCGAACGTGGCGTGAAACTGTCCGGCGGGCAGCGGCAGCGGATCGCTTTGGCGCGGGCCTTGTTGAAAGACGCGCCGGTGCTGGTGCTGGACGAGGCAACATCCGCGTTGGACAGTGAGGTCGAGGCCGCAATCCAACGCGCGCTCAACATCGCGATGCGCGGCAAAACCGTTCTGGCCATCGCGCACCGCCTGTCCACGATTGCCAGCATGGACCGCATTATCGTGATGGAGGCGGGTAAAATCGTTGAACAAGGCACCCACGATGGTCTTTTGGCCCGAGATGGGATTTATGCGCAATTCTGGAACCGGCAATCGGGCGGGTTCCTGCGTATAGACGAGGCCGCAGAGTAACCCCATGAAGATCACATCGC
>CALHAP010000071.1 GCA_937931795.1 uncultured Paracoccaceae bacterium | reverse complement strand
GGGGCCTCTTCGCGAATGGTGCGCGCGCGGATCGTCTCGTTCTTGGAGTAGATGTAATTGGCCGCCAGCACGATCTGCCAGACGCCAAGTGTGGCGATGAACGGCGGGATTTTGATGCGGGTGACAAGCCAGCCCGACAGCGCGCCAATGCCCGCACCCACCGCGAGGCCCGCGCCCACCGCAACAGCAGGCGGCAGCCCGTATCTGAACGTGAATTGCCCCATGATGACCGAGCAGAACACGGCAATCGCACCTACCGACAGATCAATCCCGGCGGTGAGGATGACAAGCGTTTGCGCCAAAGCGAGGATGCCCACGATCTGGATTTGTTGAAACACCAGCGTCATCTGCGGCAAAAACCGGGGGCCGAGCCATCCGGTGAAAATCATAATAGCACACACCAGCACGATCAGGGGCACTAGCGATGGCGTCTTGTGCAGCGCGCTTTGGAACCGCATCAGCCAGCTTTTGTCGTTGACCTCAAAGGTCGCCACGGCCTGTGACGCGCTGTCCAAGCTAGCCTCGTAGTTGTCGGATTTGTCTGCCATGAAGCCCCCAAAGGTCGCGTGATCGGTCTGCGCGTGTCAGAAGGGCGGACCAAGGCCCGCCCTCTCGTCGTTACAATGAGCCTTGCGGCCCGCTCAGATCAACCCCAGCAGAGGCTGGTGCCTTCGTCGACCGAGATGCTCTCGACACCGTCCACGGTGGTTCCCGAAACGAGGGCCACGCCCGTGTCAAAGAAGTCCTTGCCTTCGGTGTTCTCGGGCAATGTGCCGTCCTCGGCAAACCGCGCGATGGCTTCGATCCCAAGGGAGGCCATCAAAAGCGGGTATTGCTGGGACGTGGCACCAATGACTCCGTCGCCGACGTCCGCAATGCCGGGGCAGCCGCCATCAACCGACACGATCAACACGTCATCCTGACGACCAATGGCAACCAGCGCCTCGTAGGCACCAGCGGCGGCAGGCTCGTTGATGGTGTAGACCACGTTGATGTCTGGATCTGCGGCAAGGCAGGTTTCCATCGCGGTGCGTCCGCCCTCTTCGTTGCCAGCGGTGACCTCGTTACAGATGATCCGCTCATCGGTCTCGTCACCCCAGCGGGTCGGGTCGCCGAGATCAATGCCGAACCCTTGCAAGAACCCTTGGTCGCGCAGCACGCCAACGGTTGGCTGGCTGATGGCGAGGTCGAGCATCGCGATTTTGGCGTCAGCGGCGCCATCTCCCAAAGCACCCGCAGCCCATTGGCCGATCAGCTCACCCGCGAGAAAGTTGTCGGTGGCAAAGGTCGAGTCTGCCGCGTCAATCGGGTCGAGCGGAGTGTCGAGCGCGATCACGAGGATGCCAGCGTCGCGCGCATCTTGCAGAGGCTCGACAATAGCGGCGGTGTCCGAGGCGGTGATCAGAATACCCGACGCGCCATTGGCGATGCAGGCCTCGATTGCGGCGACTTGGGCTTCGTGGTCACCATCAACTTGGCCCGCGTAGGAATTGAGCGTGATGCCCAGCTCTTCTGCTGCGGCCTCGGCACCTTCACGCATTTTCACAAAGAACGGATTGGTGTCGGTCTTGGTGATCAAGCAGGCGGATGTGGCGTGACCATCGGCCATCGCGGCCCCGGCTGACGTGATTGTGGCAATGGCAGTGCCAATCAATAGTTTCTTCATGATGTCCTCCCAGACGTAAATCTACAGAGCCTCCGCCCTGCTGTTTTTGGCGATGGAACCCCCTCGCTTGACCTAAGGAGGCACGATTCTGGAGAGGCTGTCAATTAATTAGTTAACTTTCTTTATTAAACGAAAGCAGCTATGAATGAGACCGTAGGAGGCCTATAGAATGCGCCGATGGATGACGGGCTAATCAGATCAATCAGCACGGGGCTGAGCCAACGCGGCGTTCGCGATCACAACGAACGGCTTCTGCTGTCGCTGATCCAACGGCACGGCGGAATGCCCGCCAGCGATCTGGCCAAACGCGCAACACTGTCACCACCGACCGTCTCGAGCATCCTGCGCAGGCTGGAGGATGATGGGCTCGTGTTGCGCGGCGATCCGGTGCGCGGCAAGGTAGGAAAACCATCCACGCCGATGCTGCTTGATGCCGAAGGGGCGTTCTCCTTTGGTCTGAAAATAGGGCGACGGTCGGCAGAACTGGTCCTCATCGATTTCCACGGTGTGCTGCGCTTTGAGCGGCACATCACCTATCCTCATCCCCATCCCGCACAGATTTTTGACTTTGTCGAAACGGGAATTGCCGCGATCTCGGCTCAGCTTTCGGTCGAGCAACAAAACAGAGTTTGTGGCCTCGGCGTCGCGGCGGCATTTGAGCTGTGGAATTGGCCGAGCGACAACACCACAGGACGACCCGATTTCGCGGCTTGGCAAAAGATCGACCTACAAGACGAACTGCAAGACCGCACGGGCCAGCCGATTTTTCTGCTCAATGATGCCACCGCCGCCTGTCAGGCCGAACACACCTTTGGACGCGGCAAGGAATTTCAGGACTACGCCTACTTCTTTATCGGGGCCTATATCGGTGGCGGTATCGTGTTGGGAAATGCGGTGTACGAGGGCCGCCAAGGTAACGCAGGCGCGCTGGGATCACTGCGCAGTATCGGTCCAAACGGCGAGAGCATGCAGCTCGTCGAGATGGCGTCGATCCGGCAGTTGGAACAGCGGCTAACAGAAGTCGACCTCGATCCCCGCCAGTTGTGGACGGACCCCGGCAGCTGGGACAGGCTATCGCGCTACGTCGACCCATGGTTGGGACAGACCGCGCAGGAGCTGTCCAAGGCCGCTCTATCAGTCTGTTCCGTGATTGATTTTGAGGCAATTCTGATCGACGGAGCGTTCCCCGAACCCGTGCGTATTGAGCTTGTCGAACGTGTTCGGCGGTATGTCACCACCCAAGACACGCGCGGCTTGATCCAACCCAAGATCGAGGCGGGAAGCATCGGCAAAGGGGCACGTGCCGTCGGTGCTGCAACCCGCCCGATCGATAGCCAGTTTATGCTGTAGTCGGGATCGGCAATGTGGACTGGAACTTTAGCATCTAGACCTATGACGAAGGTACGGATGGGAAAAATTTCGTTAGCAGCCTCGAGACCTTCCCCATGCCAGACATTGGCGCGTGTCGCAGCATCCGTCGCAATGGGTTCAAAGCCCACCTCGGATGCGGCGCAGCAATCTTGGGCCCGTCCTCTATTTAAATGGCAGCTTTCGCGAAATCACCCTTGAGACCGCGCACCTGCAGCGAAGGTCTGCTTTCCGCACGTTCATACATATTCTGCAGACGCATCTGCGGCGGATCACTGATCATCTGTTGTCCCCGTCCACGTTTGACTGGACAATGCGTGTTATTGAAGCGGTAGTGCTTGAGCGTGACGAGCTTGGTCGACACGCAGTCCGGATTTCCGGGTTCTGCTGGGTAGCAGGGGTGCTTTCCCCCTGCGGCTTTTAGCGGAGACGATATGACATCTTTTTCATCTAACATCACGGGACACGATGGGCCGTTGCCGATCAAGGTGGCGCGCGCGCGGCCGCCAACGAAGAAGGCCCAGTTGATCTCACTCTTGCAGCGCAGGTCTGGGAGCGATGTGAAGACCTTAAGTGCCGCATTGAACTGGCAACCCCATACCACCCGCGCGGCGGTGTCTGGTTTGCGCAAAGAGGGGTTTTTGATCTCAAAAGAGACTGCAAAAGCAGGCGGGGCACCGCGATATTACATTCGCCCGCATCCTGTATTTGTGTCTCAACGGGGAGGGCGCAGTGTCCAATAATGTGCCCCTCGACAATCCCCCGAGTCGGCCAGAGGTGATCGCCGCGTGGAAGACATCGTTCGGTCTTGCGCCACCGCCATACCTCTCGATCCCTTTCATGATCAAAGCGCTGGCGTATGCGCAGCAATGTAAACGGGCAGGGGGACTGCCTGCCCAGACGCGCCGGGCGCTTGAACAGATCGCAACCGGCAAGGCCGTTGATGCCGTACCGCTGAGCCCCAACAAACCCGGCACACTGTATATGCGCGAGTGGAATGGCCGGACCTATCAAGTGGAGGCTGTCGGGGCTGGGTTCCAGATGGAGGGTCGGATCTGGCCTTCACTGTCCGCAATCGCAAAGCACATCACCGGCACGACATGGTCCGGACCAAGGTTCTTTGGGCTGGTGAAGGTCGCGTCAAGTGCCAAGGCCGAGACTGGTGCTTCATGAAGAAGATCCGATGCGCCATTTACACCCGCAAGAGCTCAGAGGACGGGCTGGAACAGGAGTTCAACTCTCTGGATGCACAGCGGGAGGCCTGTGCGGCTTATGTCGCCAGCCAAAAGCATGAAGGCTGGGTGCTGCTGCCTGCCGCCTACGACGATGGCGGCCTGTCCGGAGGCTCGTTACAGCGACCGGCGCTGCAACGCTTGCTTCAAGATATGGCGGAAGGTCTGGTGGACCAGGTTGTTGTCTACAAGATTGACCGTCTGACCAGATCCTTGGCGGACTTCTCAAAGATCGTAGACGTGCTGGACGCTGCAGGGGCGTCCTTTGTGTCGGTCACTCAATCCTTCAACACAGCGACCAGTATGGGGCGTCTGACGCTGAACATGCTGCTGAGCTTTGCGCAGTTTGAGCGTGAAGTGACGGCGGAGCGGATCAGAGACAAGATAGCGGCCTCCAAGCGCAAGGGGTTGTGGATGGGGGGATTGGTGCCCATCGGCTATGATGCCAATGGCCGAACGCTGAGCATCAATGTGGCTGAGGCCCAAACGGTTCGAACCCTCTATGATCTCTATGAGGCGCATCAGACTGTCCGCGCTGTGACGCAACAGGCCGCTGCATTGGGACTGAAGACCAAACTGAGACAGGCCAGTGCCGCATCCCACCCCTCAGGCGGTGTGGCCTTCTCGCGCGGTCACATTCATCAGATCCTGACGAACCCGCTCTATGCTGGGCGCATCCGTCATCGCAAAACGGTGCATGACGGCCAGCATCCTGCATTGATAGATCCGGAGCGGTGGGAGCGGATACAGGGGATGTTGCAGGCAGGGGCAACCAAAAAGCGTCGGTCACGATCCAAAACCCAATCATCCTTGCTCTGCGGTAAGCTGTTTGATGAGACGGGCGATAGGCTGACCCCGTCGCATGCCAAGACAAAGGCGGGCAAGCGGCTGCGCTATTACATCTCGCACCGCTTGATCGCCCAAAGCGGGGAGGCGCATCAGGGGGGATGGCGGTTGCCAGCACCTGAGTTGGAAGCCCAGATCGCGACACTGATCGCCAAGACGATCTCCGGACATGGCTGGTGTGCCGAACTCATCCCATCTGCGTCCCCTGATGAGATTGGACGGCTACGATCCACGATTGATGCGTACTTGAAGAAAACACGCGAGAAGCACCTCCTCGCGTTGGTTGCCAAGGTCACAGTGCAGCCTGGCGAAATGCGGGTGACGCTCGACCCTGATCACATGGCCCAGACACTGCAGATTGCAACGGGTAACATCGAACCCGATTGCCTGGTCATCACAACCGCATTCCAGATCAGAAAGCGGGGTGTTGAGACGAAGTTGATCCTCGCGGATGCGCCGCGCACTCTAGATCAAACGTTGATCAAAAACATCGCCCGCGCGCATCATTGGTTCACCCGCATTACATCTGGCGCGTCCGTTGCAGACATTGCAAAAGCCGATGGGGCATCCAAAGACCGTATTCAAAAGGTGCTCCCGCTGGCGTTTCTCGCACCTGACATCGTGCGCGATGTTCTGGAGGGCAAACAGCCTCTGAGCTTCACGTCAGATTGGTGCATGCACCATCCCTTGCCATCCGACTGGCAAGATCAGCGCGCATTGCTCGCAACCCTCTAAACCCCCACCAAACTCGGATCGCGGAACTGGCAGGTGCAGACTTTGGCCCTGTGTGAGCACATTCATCGCGACAATCACCGTCTGAACATAGCCCCCAGCGCCACAAGCCATTGAGAACACGGGCTATCGTCACCGCAAACCGGCTACGTCTGAAAAATAGGAGAGTGCTGGCTGGGCTGGGAAGATTCGAATTGCGACCACACCTTGTTTTTAACCCATTGAAATCACGGCGTTAAATCAGGCTGAATTGTATGCTCAGACATTGATATTGCTTACTTTTTCAGCTCTTTTGGTCTGGCGCGATGTCATGAGTTTTGAGGCTTCGTCGCATAGTTCAAGCTCATATAGATATCGACAATTCAACATATGCCCATGAGCCGCGGCTCTCTTGCAAACTCGGATCGCGGAAATAGCTGGTACAGACTTTGGCGAAAAATGAGGGTAAAACCCTGTCTGGAACTCGGAGTTGCTGAATCAGCTAGGCTCTAAGCCTCGGAAACCATTTGGTATTTCTGTAATTATAGATTTTAGAAATGAAACCATTTTCTTGCTGGCTGGGATGGTAGGATTCGAACCTACGACCTGCGGTACCAAAAACCGATGCGCTACCACTGCGCCACATCCCAACAGCGTCGCCAGCTTTACGTTGGATAGTGCGGGCGATCAAGCCCTCGTTTGGCAAAAAATGCGGCTATTCGTGTGGCACGCGCGCGCTCAGCAAATCTTCCCCGTCTTCTAGGTCGCGCTCGGCCTCGATCATCTTGTCGAGCGACACTTCACCGCTGGTATCGACCAGTGCTATGGCCTGCGACGGGGCAGGCGGCGCAGAGGCGGCAGGGGGCGTTTGCACCGGTGTTTGATCGACGGTTAGGCTGATGCCGCTGCCGTCCAACCGGACGCGATAGGTGGTGTCTGGCAGTTCAATACCAGCGTTCTCAATCGCCAGTTTTACCTGCCGCAGCGCCTCGCCTTTGGCGCGCACAATCGAGGTGTCGTGCTGGTTGATCCATCCCGAGACCTTGATCTCGATGCCGCCTTCGTTGATCGCGTTGATCCATGCGAGGGCAGCGGGTTCATCCAAGATAAACGGCAAGTCCTGCACGGTTTGGGTGGCAAGTGAGCGCGCCAGCTCACTATCCGCCGCAGGATCAACGCCGACGGTAAAGACGAACCGGCGTTCAGCGTTTTGGCTATAGTTCACGATACGGCTTTTGAAGACCGTCGAATTAGGGATCCGAATATGGTTGCCATCAAAGCTGAGCAGGATGGTCGCACGGCTGGTCAGGCGGATCACTTTACCCTCATCGCCATTGATCTCGACCGCGTCGTTGGGGCGAAATGGTTGGCGGATCGACAGCATAATCGAGGCGATATAGTTTTCCACCGTGTCGCGCACGGCAAAACCCACGGCCAACCCGATGATGCCCGCAGCCCCGAGGATCGTGCTCAGCAGCGCCGTGGCGTCCAGCACATCCAGCGCGATCACCAACCCCGCGATCACAAAGGCAATCTGCACCAATTGGCGATAGAGGTTGGCGATAAACCGGTTGGGGGCCAGCCCATCCCACGGACGCCGCCAACGCGATATCCAGCGCCCTAGAAAAGCGATGGCTGCAAACAGCGCAGCCGCGATGAGCAGCATGGGCAGGGCGGTGATCAACTGCTCAATACGGGCCTGAAATCGGTCCACGGCCGGATCAAGGCGTTCGGTGATATCGGTGGTTTCCGTCACCTCGTTTTTGATCGCGACCACGCCTTCGACGCGGGTGGCCAACCCGGTTAGGCTTTCGGCATCTGCCAATGACTGTGCCACGCCGCGCAGGGTGACGATACCTTGCGTAACTGAAACACTGACCTCTTCATAACCGCCCAATTCTGCCAAAATGCCGTCGATCCGGTCGGCAATGCGTCGGTCATCTGCGGCGGAATTTTCGGCAGCAATCGTCCCGTTTGGTCCCGTGTCTTGGGCGTATGTCGCCCCGACCAATGCGAAAATCGCCAAACATAACCCGAAAACGAGATTTTTCATCTGTCTGCCCAATCATGCGCACGCGCTGTGCATAGGTCGTGCATATTCTGTGCCCCTAAAATTCTGCCGTTTTTGTCACCGCATCAAGCCGCATAAGATGCCCGATCAACGCGTCCATCTGATCCAGCGGAATCATATTTGGCCCATCGGACGGCGCGGTATCGGGGGCTTCATGGGTTTCAATAAACACGCCCGCCACTCCGACAGCAACAGCAGCGCGCGCCATCACGGGCGCAAACTCGCGCTGCCCACCTGACGCGCCGCCCAAGCCCCCCGGTTGCTGCACCGAATGCGTCGCATCCATGATCACCGGATACCCCGTTGTGGCCATCTGCGGTAGGCTGCGCATGTCAGCGACGAGCGTGTTATAGCCAAACGATGTGCCGCGCTCGGTGAGCATAATCTGCGAATTGCCCGTACTTTCCACTTTGGAGACCACGTTCGGCATATCCCATGGGGCGAGGAACTGTCCCTTTTTAATATTAACGACTGCGCCTGTTTTGCCAGCCGCGATCAACAGGTCGGTTTGTCTACACAGAAATGCAGGAATTTGAATGATATCAACATATTCGGCGGCGATCTTACACTGATCCGGCGTGTGGATATCCGTCAGGATCGGGCAGCCGATCTTAGCCTTTATTTGCGCAAGGGCTGACAATCCGGCCTCAATCCCCATGCCGCGTTTGCCGCTGAGCGAGGTCCGGTTGGCTTTGTCGTAGCTTGCTTTGAAAACGAACTGCGCGCCATGTCGGGCGCAGACCTCAGCCATTTTGTCCGCGATCATCAACCCGTGTTCCGCGCTTTCCAACTGGCAGGGCCCGGCGATCACAGTCAGGGGTTTGGCGTTGCCGATGGTCAGGCTGCCCACGGATACATCGGTCATGGGCTGCACTCCTTAGCGTCGTTTCTCTAAGCGCTCACCTGTTCACGCAAAATCGAAAACGTCAATGAAATCATCAGGTAAAGCCCGGCACAGAGCAAAAACGCCAACAGCGTATTTTCCCAAGCGCGCGGGTAGGTGGCCTCGTCCGGGGCGATCGGTTCCACCCCAACAAGGAGGTAGCGCACCTGCCTATTGGCATCAATGCGCGCGGCCTCCATCTGTTGCAGCGCTTGCTGTACCAGACTGGTTTGAAAGGCATAATTCTCTTCCGCCAATCGCAGCTCGATACTATTGGCTGCTAGTGATCCACCGCGCGCGCCATTGCTCGTCATATCGCGGCGCAATTGTCCGATCAGACTGTCGAGGTCGGCAATCTGCGCGCGCAGATTGTTGACCTGTGCTTCGTTCGGACGGGTCACACTAAGGCGGCTTTGCAAGGTCAGTTGCACCTGTTGGCGTTGGCTTTCCAATGTTGATATTTGTTGGATGCGGGCGGCAGTTTCTCCTTGAGGGTCAATCTGTTGTGCGGTTGTTTGAATGTTGAGAAGCGTGGCTAGGGTGTCCTGTCTGCGGGCTTCGGCGTCCTCATAGACCTGTCGTGCGCCATCCATCTGATCGTCGCGCAAACGGCGGGTCAACTGCTCGACCCGGTCTTCTGCATAGTCCAATAGGGCCTTTGAAAAGGTCTCGCTCGTGGCAGGATCGGCGGCGACCACCTCCATCCGAACGATCCCCTCAGTGGGGTCAAAACTGATGCGCACGCTATCTTGGTAGGTTCTAAACGTCTCTTCATCGCTGGCGTCTGTGCCGAGGCGTTGCAGCGGGTCGATTTGATCGCTGCTGAAATGCGCCTTGAACCCATGGTCGGCGTCCAGCCGCGCTAGTGCCGCGCGCGATGTGAGGTAGGATTGCACCGTCGTGCTGTCGCGCTGCATCGGTCCCGAGGCCCCGGTGAACGGGTTGGCGCCTGCGCCTGCGCCGCTGGGACTATCGGCCTGTTGGATGACAAATTCGCTATGTGTCGCAAACATTGGGGTCGCGACGGCAAAGAAATACCACCCCGCCAGCAATGTCGGCAGCCCGACACAGATCAACAGCCGCAACGCGAGCCCGCGTGCTTTGGCCTGTCTGCGCCGCGCCATATCGCGCCGAATTTCGGCGATGTCGCGGGCCGGGTCGTTGCTGGTTGATTGCCCAATCTGCGCCGGAATAGGCGATGTGCTGGCTTGTTCTGCGTCCAACCCACGGGCCGGATCAATGCCGCGTGCGCGCAGCTGACGCAGGGCATCCAGATCCGAGGTCACGGTCAACCCATGCTGTTTTGCCAGTTGCTGGGCCGCCTCGAGATGACGGGCAGTGATACCCTGCTTTCTCAACGCGTCCAGCGTCGGTGCGCTGCGTTCCACGCGAAAGGTCTGGGGCTCAGGCTTGGTAGTCATAAAGCGCCTGCGCCTCCGCTAGACTGTCAAACACATGCAATTGCCCGTCGCGCAAAACGGCAGCTTGGCGGGCGTAGCGTTCCAATGTGGCGGGTTGATGCGAGACGATTACCACCGTCGTGTCCTCCAAACGTTCGCGCAAAATAGTAGCCGCGCGCTTGTTAAATGCGGCATCCGTGGTTTGCGGCATGCCTTCGTCGATCAGATACATATCAAAGTCCAACGCCAACATCAGCGAAAAGGTAAACCGCGCCCGCATCCCTTGGCTATAGGTGCCGAGAGGCATGTCAAAGTATTCCTCAATCCCGCTGAGCCATCTGCAAAACGCTTCGACGTCATCGGGGTCCAGATCATAGAGCCGCGCGATGTAGCGGCAATTCCCGCGGCCCGTGTTGCGGTTCACCACCCCGCCCATAAACCCCAGCGGAAACGAGATGCGACAGGCGCGGGTGATCGTGCCTTCGTCCGGTTTCTCGATGCCCGCCATCATATTGATAAGCGTGGTTTTTCCGGTTCCGTTGGGCGCCAGAATACCCAGCGATTGCCCCAGATTGACACGAAACGAAGCGCGGTCCAAGATCACCTTGCGCCGTGTGCCGGTCCAAAAAGATTTGCTGACGCCGTTGAACTCTAACATACCCACCAAGTGATGCGGCCGCAGTCGAAAGCAAGCCAAGCGATTGTTTCTAGAGTGGCATCATTGCATGGCAATGGGTAGGGATTGTGGCCAAATCGGGGGATCAATGGGCAAAATGGAGCAGACAGCCTTGGGGCAACTCACGTCAGATATGGCGCAATGCTGTTTGTGTGATGGCCTGCCTCTTGGACCGCGGCCCTTGTTCCAGCTCCACCCGCAGGCCCGTATTTTGATTGCAGGCCAAGCACCGGGGCGCGTCACCCATGCCAAAGGCCGCCCGTTTGATGATGTCTCGGGCGACCGGTTGCGGCGCTGGTTGGGGGTCACGCGCGAGACGTTCTATGACGACCCGCGCGTCGGTATTTTCCCAATGGGCCTGTGTTATCCCGGCACGGGCAAGGGGGGTGATCTGCCGCCACGCCCTGAATGTGCCGCGACGTGGCGGGCGCCCGTGCTGGATGCTTTGCCCAATGTTGCTCTGACGCTGATCATGGGACGATACGCGATTGATTGGCACCTGCCGCATTTGCGCCGAGCCTCGGTCACCAATGCTGTGCGCACGCAGTTTGACGCAGACGACGCGTCTTACGTTCTGCCGCATCCCAGTCCGCGCAACATGCGGTGGTTGGCTAAGAATGCGTGGTTTGAGGCCGACTGCATCCCGGTGATCCGCTATCGCGTGGCGGCGCTGCTGGCCCTTTAATCTTTGGCGGCGGCGGACTATCTAGCGATCAAGACATCCCGCAAAAACCAGTTAGGTTGTACTATGACGGCCCCCAAAACTGCCACGCTCTATCGCATGGTCATGACCGATCATATGTGTCCTTACGGGTTGAAATCCAAAGACCTTTTGGAGCGGCAAGGCTACGTTATCGAGGATAGGCACCTAAAAACCCGTGCCGAAGTTGACGCGTTTAAGGCCGAACACGGTGTCAAAACCACGCCGCAGACCTTCATGGACGGCATGCGCATCGGTGGGTTTGATGATCTCAGCGCGCATCTGGGAAAACCTGTCGCGGCCAAAGACGGGGTGACTTATAAACCCGTGATCGCCCTGTTTGCCGTGGCGGCGTTGATGGCGCTTGCGGTCACGTGGGTCAGTCTGGGGCAGGTGTTTGCCGGGCGCACCATCGAATGGTTCATCTCGATTTCCATGGTGTTGCTAGGCTTGCAAAAACTGCAAGACGTCGAAAAATTTGCAACGATGTTCCTCAATTATGATCTGCTGGCCCAACGCTGGGTGCCCTACGGCTATGTCTACCCCTTTGTGGAAACCGGTGCGGGCCTGCTGATGATGGCGGGCGTGCTGACGTGGCTGTCAGCCCCCGCTGCGCTGTTCGTCGCCAGCATCGGGGCTGTCAGCGTGTTCAAGGCGGTCTATGTCGACAAACGAACGCTGAAATGCGCCTGCGTCGGGGGCGACAGCCAAGTGCCGCTTGGCTTCGTGTCGCTGGTGGAAAATGTGATGATGGTGGGCATGGCGCTGTGGATGCTGTCCCGCCTGTGAGGTTGATATGACCCAAGAGACGACCCAATTGGACGCAGCCCATGCCGCGATGGTGGCGGATGCAGGCGACGACCAAGCACGTTTGCAGTTCTATGAACGCCTCGCTGACGGTGAGTTGTTCGTGCTGCTCGAAGGCGAAGCGGCGGGGGACACGGTGCGTCCACAGCTGCTGGAAGATGACGGCACCTCGTTTGTTATGGTGTTCGACCGCGAGCTGCGCTTGTCAGACTACGCAGGCGAGGTCGCCCCGCATGTGACACTGTCAGGGCGGGGCGTCGTCGAGATGATCAAAGGGCAGGGGCTGGGCCTCGCGGTCAATCCGCGTGTGGCCCCTTCTGCTACATTAATCGCGCCGCAGAGCATTGACTGGCTGGCGCAAACCCTCGCGAACCGCCCATCAGAAGCGCAGGCCCGCCCTGTTGAGTTGCGCGCACCGGGTCAAGTGCCCGAAGCCCTGATGACAGCGCTGGACCGCAAATTGGCCTCGGCACGCGGGCTGGCGCAGGCTGCTTGGTTGGCCGCCGTGACCTATGATGACGACACGGCGGGGCATTTGTTGGCATTTGTGGATGCGGTGCCTGACGCGCAGCCCGCTTTGGCCAATGCCGTGGCAGAGGCGTTGACGTTTTCGGGGGTCGAGGCGGGCGCCTTGGATGTGACGTTCGTGGCAACGGACCAGCCGATCACCCAGCGTTTGACGCGCGTGGGCCTACGGTTTGATCTACCGATGCCCGAAGGGCCGCGTGCGCCCGTAGCCCCCGGCAGCGACCCCGATAAGCCACCAAAGCTGCGTTAATACCCCTGCGCCCGATTCACGAGATGCAAAAACGGCTGTCCCGCCTCACCACGCCGGATGTTTTCGGCAATCACGGTCGAGGCGGTGTCGGGCCGTGTTTCTGATGCAATATGCGGGGTCACGGTGATCTTGGGGTGCGCCCAAAACGCATGCGCGGGCGGCAGGGGTTCGACGCGGAACACATCCAGCGTCGCGTGCCCCAACTGGCCCGCGTCCAGTGCGGCAATCAGGGCGGCATCGTCGATCAACGCGCCGCGACCGGGGTTGAGCACGCATGCTTCCGCCCCCAGTAGGGCAAAGCGTTCGGCCGTCATGATATTGTCGGTGGCGGGCGTGCGAGGCAGCAGCAGAATCAATATCTCCGCCCCGCTCAACGCCGATGTCAGACCCGCATCACCCGCCAAACACCGGATGCCGGGGATCGATTTCTGCGTCCGGCTCCATCCCGTCACAGGAAACCCCAGCGATGTCAGCGCCAATCCACACGCCCGCCCCAGCGCGCCAAGCCCCAGCACCGTCACCGGCCTGTCAGCGGCCAATGGGGGCACATGGCCGGGGCGCCAAATCCCGTCTTGGCCATGGATATGTTGATCAATCGACAGATGATGGCGCAGCGTGTGGCCCGTGACCCATTCGACCATGCCGCGTTCCAGGCCTGTGTCGACCATCCGCGCCATTGGCTGGGTCAAGGTTGTATTTGTGATAATGCCTTCGACGCCCGCCCAAAGACTGAGAACCGCTTTGCAGCGGGTATAGGGCGAGAAATCGGACAGCGGGCCGTTGGGGGCGTAGATGATGTAATCGACCTCTTCGGGGGCAAAGTCGGTGCGCAGGTCCGCATCAATACCCGCGCGGGCAAAAGCGGTGCGCAATGGGGTCTCATAGTCAGCCCAGCGGTCAGGTTTGGCTGCAAAAAGGATGTTCACGGTCATATCGGCCCCCTAGCGCGGTTTGTGCACATGCGCGCTTTGCACCAAACCAAAGGCCAAGAGCAACACCAGCATCGCAGACCCCCCATAGCTGACCAAGGGCAAAGGCACACCCACAACTGGTGCCAGCCCCATCACCATCGACATATTTACCGCCAGATAGAGGAAAAACGTCGTGGCGATGCCCAGCGTCAGCAGTGACGAAAACCGGTCGCGATTGGTCATAGCGGTGGCCACGCAAAAGAAAATGATTAAGCAATAGAGGGCCAGTAGCGTGATCGAGCCTACGAACCCGAACTCTTCGGCCAGTGTTGTAAAAATGAAATCGGTGTGGGCTTCGGGCAGGAAGTCGAGACGGGTTTGCGTGCCTTGCATGAACCCGCGCCCGGTCCACCCACCTGACCCCAGTGCAATTTTGGCCTGCGTGATATTATAGCCCGCGCCCAAAGGGTCTTGGCTAGGGTCCAGAAACACGTCGATGCGCCGAAACTGGTAGTCCGCGAGGATTTGCCACGTGGTCCCCCGGCTCTCGAACACCGTCCAAATTGCTCCCACACCGCTGGCGATCACCGTGGCGAAATAGGCCCAATGCACGCCTGCCAAAAACATCATCGCTCCCCCGCCAGTAAGAATCAAAATTGCGGTCCCAAGATCGGGCTGGATCACTGTCAGCCCCGTAGGCGCAAGGATCAGGATCAGCGGGATGATGATCCATAGAGGGCGCGATACTTTTTCGGGGGCCAGCCAATCATAATAGGCGGCCAGCACCAAAACGATGCCGACCTTCATCAATTCAGACGGCTGCAACCGCATAAAGCCCAGATTGATCCAACGCTGCGCGCCGCCACCAGTTTCGCCAAACAGCTCGACGCCGACCAGCAGCGCCAATGCCCCCAGATAGGCCAGAAATGCCACGTTGCGCCAAAACCAGATCGGCACCATCGCCACGACCAGCATAGCGCTGATCCCTAGGACAAAGCGTTTGACCTGTGGCTCCATCCAGACCTCGGGCCGTCCGCCAGAGACAGAATAGAGCATCAAAAACCCAGCCATAGACACGGCGGTCAGCAGCAGGACAATCGGCCAATGCACATGCAGCAGTTTGCGAAAGCCCGAAGGCACATAGGCCGTGTTGTATTCTAGATAGCTCATGCGCGGTCGCGCGTGGTGCTGCCTGCGGACAGACGGTTGCGGATGCGGTCTTGCTGGGTTGCGATCTCGTCACGGACGTTGCCGGGGTAGACGTCCAGCGGGGGGGCACCGCCATAGAGCGCCTGTAGGGTGATATCGCGTCCAATAGGCGCCGCCGCCGATGATCCGCCGCCGCCATGTTCGACGACCACCGCCACGGCATAGCGCGGGGTGTCAAAGGGCGCGAAATTCACCCACAGCGCATGGTCGCGGCGTTGCCATGGCAGATCTTCGTTGCGTGTCACACCGCGGGCGCGCTCGTCTGGGGTGATGCGGCGCACTTGGCTGGTGCCCGTTTTGCCCGCCATGCGCATGCCGTCCGCGTTAAAGCGTTTGCCGTAAGCCGTACCGCGCTGGTGGTTGACCACGTCATACATCGACTGGCGGACCCGGCGCAGCATGTTTTCATTGAGGCCCAGCGTGTCGCCCAAGCCCGTAGCTTGGATCACGCCGTTTACAGAATGGACGAGACGGGGTTTGATCTCGTGGCCTGTCGCCAGTCGCGCGGCCATCACTGCCAGTTGCAACGGGGTCGCCAACACATAGCCCTGACCGATCGAGGCATTGACCGTGTCGCCTATCCGCCATGCTTCGCCACG
Organism: uncultured Paracoccaceae bacterium; assembly: GCA_937931795.1. GTDB lineage: Bacteria > Pseudomonadota > Alphaproteobacteria > Rhodobacterales > Rhodobacteraceae > JALZWD01. The sequence continues at coordinate 7,549 of CALHAP010000071.1, read as the reverse complement.
TGTTTCACGCTTCCACGCATGATCCGGCGCGATACCGGGGCGCACGGCGGACATGGGAATATCATGCCGGATGCCAAGGCCCAGTTTGCGCGCCATCTCGGCGATTTTGTCGATGCCGACCCGTTGAGAGACCTCGTAATAGTAGCAATCACAGCTTTGTTTCAGGCTCTCGTGCAGATTGATATTGCCGTGCCCCCGCGCGCGCCAACAGTGGAACCGGGTGCCCCCCACATTGGTAAAACCGGGGCAATAGACCGTGTCTTCTGGGCCCACATCGCCGTTTTCCAATGCCGCCAGCAGCGTGACCATCTTGAAGGTTGATCCGGGCGGGTAGGCGTCTTGCACGGCCTTTGAGGCCAGCGGGCGGAACGGGTTGTCATTGAGCGCCCGCCAGTTTGCGACGGAAATGCCACGCACGAACTGATTGGGGTCAAAGCTGGGGGCGGACGCAATCGCGCGCAGATCACCGCTGGCGAGGTCGATCACGACGGCAGAGGCGCTTTGGTCTTCCAACCGGGCCTCGACGTAGCTTTGCAATTCGGCGTCGACGGTCAGCTGGATATCCGCACCGGGATCGCCCTCTTGGCGTTCCAACTCACGCATCACCCGGCCCAGATTGTTCACCTCGATATGCTGGTTGCCCGCCGAGCCGCGCAGCATATCTTCCAGCTTGGCCTCGACGCCGGTTTTGCCGATCTGAAAGCGCGGGATGCGCAACACAGGATCAGGGTTGTCGATCTTGCCCAGATCATAATCACTGACCGGGCCCACGTATCCCACCACATGGGCGGTATCCGCTCCGCGCGGAAACGACCGCGACAGGCCCACTTCGGCGGTGATGCCGGGCAGCGCGGGGGCGTTGACGTTGATCATCGAAATCTGATCCCAATCCACGCGCTCCAGCACGGTGACGGGGGTAAAGGCGGGCCTGTTGACCGCCTCGTCGCGCACGCGGGCGATGACCTCAGGATCAATTGGCATGAGCCGGGCCAGGCGGCGCAAGACCAGATCAACATCCCCCGCATCCTCGCGGCGCAGCACGATCCGGTAGTTCTGTTCGTTTTCAGCCAGCGGAATGCCGTTGATGTCAAAGATCAACCCACGGGTGGGCGGGATGAGACGTACATTGATCCTATTCTCTTCCGCCAGCAGCCTAAAATCATCGGCCTGTTCGACCTGCATGGATTGCATCCGCCAGCCCAGCATCGCGGCAAACGCCATCTGCGACCCGCCCAGCACCAGCGCCCGCCGGTTGATCCGGCGGCTGCTGTGCTCTGCATCTTTCGCGGCGCGTTTCATAGGCGGTGTCCCAAAGCGTCGACAGCCCCCGGTGAGGGGCGTCTTACGCTGAATATATAGTGTGCCGCCATCGCGACCAAGGGGTAGATCAGGCAGGTGAAGATCGCTTGCGATGCGACTAGGAACACGCCCGCCTGTGGCACCTCGAGCAACACTAAAATACCCCTGTTCAGCGTCACGATAACCACGATGCCCACCGACACCAGTGCCCATTCGATCCAAAACGGCAATCCGCGCAAAACCACTGCGCGGCTGCGGATGGCCTCGGACAACAGGATCACAAGCGCTGTCCACAACCCCGGCGGGCGTTGCAACACCAGATCGGCCAAGAACAGGACGCCCGCCAAGACGACCACAGGTACGACGTCCGGGCGGCGTGCGGTCCACGCCAAGATCATGGCAAGCATAAGATCAGGCCCGGCCCAGATGACTTCAGGTGCGGGCAGTCGGGTGGGATCGGCATCAGGGCTGTGGGCTGGCGCGTTCAATCCCTGCAACGGCAGCAGATGGGCCACAAGGACCAGAAAGCAGAGCGCTACAAACATCAGGCGCGCGGTCCACACGCGGGGCCGGGGGGTATCTGCCATGTGTCAGCCCCCACCTGACGGGCGCGCGGTGGGCGTGGTTTGCGGCACGTCCAACGTCGGGACGTCGATCACCTCTTCGACCACGGGCACAAAAACGGGCGGCAACGGCGGGCCAATCAAACTGCCTGCGTCGGTGATCGTCTCTACGGGGCGGCTGCGCAACACGCGCAGAAATTCCAACCGCTCGTTGTTTGCGGACAAACGCACCCGAAGCCGGCTGTCACTGGCGCGCGCCACGGTGCCGACGAGCAGGTCAGCGGGAAACACGCCGCCATCGCCTGAAGTGACGACACGGTCGCCGGGGTTGATCAGGTCGGGGTCTTCCAGCAGGTCCAACACGGGATAAATCGTGTTATCCCCCGCCAAAATCGCGCGCTGGCCAGAGCGCTGAATGACCACCGGAATGCGGCTGGTGGTATCGGTGAGCAAAATTACCCGCGATGTGTTGTCGCCCACGCCAGATATCCGCCCGACCAGACCGATCCCATCCATCGTGGCCCAGCCATCAAGCACACCGTCGCGGGCGCCTAGGTTCAGCAGCACGGATTGACGAAAGGGTGACCCGCTGTCGGCCAGCACAACGCCGGTAATGTAGGTTAGATCAGGGTCAAGCGCCACTTTGTTCAGATCAAGCAACCGGGCGTTTTGCTCTTCGAGCTGCAATGCGGCTTCACGCCAGATTTGCATTTGCCGCAACTCATTGCGCAGATCACGGTTCTGCTCGGCGAGGCGCTGATACGATTGGAAATCACGGCTGAGCCCGATCAGGCCCGTGACAGGCGCCATAGCCCAGTCAAAGGACGGCACAACCCGGTCGATGACCTGCGCGCGGATGCGTTCCACGCGGGGGCTGTCGATGCGCCAGACGAGGAAAACAGCCAACAGCACGATCACGAGAATCCCAACCAGCAAACGCCGGATCGGGGCCACGTAGTCGACGTCATTTTTGCGGTCTTTGGCCACTGAACAGTCTCACCTGCGACGCAGGCCCCACGATGGGGTCAGCTATCGTAATCAATAACGTGACGCAGCTGGCTTTCATACTCCAACGCTTTGCCAGTGCCGAGCGCCACGCAGTTCAAACTCTCGTCGGCCACAGAAATCGCAAGGCCGGTTTGCTCGCGCAGTGCCAGATCGAGCTGCCCCAACAGCGCGCCACCCCCAGTGAGCATCACGCCCCGATCAACGATATCGGCGGCCAGATCGGGCGGGGTTGCCTCGAGCGCTGTCATCACCGCTTCGCAAATCTGCTGCACGGGTTCTGCCAAGGCTTCAGCCACTTGGGCCTGCGAAATCTCGGTTTCCTTTGGCACGCCGTTTTGTAGGTCGCGTCCTCGGATATGCATGCTCTGCCCGCGCCCATCATCGGGCATCCGGGCGGTGCCGATTGAGGTCTTGATGCGCTCGGCCGTGCTCTCACCCACCAGCAAATTATGCTGACGACGCAAATAGCTGACAATCGCCTCGTCCATCCGGTCGCCACCCACACGCACGGACCGCGCGTAGACGATATCGCCCAGTGACAACACGGCCACCTCGGTTGTGCCGCCCCCGATGTCGACGACCATGTTGCCTGTAGGATCGGTGATCGGCATGCCGGCACCGATGGCCGCCGCAATAGGTTCCGCGATAAGACCCGCGCGCCGCGCACCCGCACTCAGCACCGACTGGCGGATCGCGCGTTTTTCAACCGGTGTGGCTCCATGGGGGACGCAGACGATTATCTTTGGCTTGGAGAATGTGCTGCGTTTGGCGACCTTGCGGATGAAATATTTAATCATCTCTTCGGCCACGTCGAAATCGGCAATCACGCCCTCGCGCATCGGGCGGATTGCCTCGATGCTGCCCGGCGTGCGGCCTAGCATTAGCTTGGCGTCTTCACCGACCGCCAGCACTTTCTTTTGGCCGTCTTTGACGTGATAGGCGACCACGGACGGTTCGCTCAACACGATGCCACGGCCTTTGACGTAAACCAGCGTATTCGCTGTGCCGAGATCAATCGCCATATCCGACGAAAATAATCCACCCAATCCAAACATCTGCCCAACGCCCCACTTCCGTGTCCTTTGGTCGAGCGACTCGCGCCGCAGCTCAACCGATCTGTGTTATACGGTGCATGCCGGATGGGCGAAAGGGCGGCGGGGTCTCCAAGAGGCAGCTTCCTGCCTCTTAGATTTTTTCAACTATTGTTTGCTTCAAGGGCGATAAAGCTCCGGTTCAACTATCACTTTTCGAATGTGGACGTCCCCCGCATTTAGCTGTCGCGGTAGCTAACACCCTTCACATCCGCGCCCGGCGCTGACTTTTCGCGCCGCACAATCAACCGATTGAGCGCATTCACATAGGCCTTCACGCTAGCGACAACCGTGTCCGTATCGGCAGATTGCCCCGTCGCAATGCGCCCGTCTTCTTCCAGCCGCACGCTGACCGTGGCCTGCGCATCGGTGCCTTCCGTGACAGCGCTAACTTGATACAGCTGCAAGCGCGCGCAGTGTGTATACAGCCCCTTGATCGCATTGAACGCCGCATCAACGGGACCGTCGCCCGTCTCGGTCAGGCTATGCTCTGTGCCGTCAATTGACAGCACCATCTCGGCTGTTTGCGGGCCATGGGTGCCGCAGATGACCTTGAGCGAGACGAGTTTCAGATGATCCTCGTCGCCGTCATTGACCCGCATCAGGGCGATCAAGTCGTCGTCGTAGACTTCCTTTTTGCGATCCGCCAAATCCTTGAACCGCACAAAGACATCCATCAGCTCGTTATCGGCCAGCTCATACCCCAGCTCTTCCAACTTGGCGCGCAGGGCGGCGCGGCCCGAGTGTTTGCCCAAGGGTAGCGACGTGCCCGACAGGCCCACATCCTCGGGGCGCATCACCTCGAACGTCTCGCGGTTTTTCAGCATGCCGTCTTGGTGGATACCGCTTTCATGGGCAAAGGCATTCTTGCCCACAATCGCCTTGTTGAACTGCACATTGAAGCCCGAGACAGCGGCGACACGGCGCGAGATGTTCATGATGCGGCGGGTGTCGATGCGGGTCTCGAACGGCATGATATCACCGCGGACTTTCATCGCCATCACGACCTCTTCAAGGGCGGTGTTGCCCGCGCGTTCACCCAACCCGTTGATCGTGCATTCGATCTGCCGCGCGCCACCTTCGACGGCGGCCAAGGAATTGGCGGTCGCCAACCCCAGATCATTGTGACAATGGGTGGCGAACACGACGTCTTCTGCGCCATCGACCTCCTTGATTAAACGGCGGATCAGATCGGCGCTCTCGACGGGGGCGGTGTAACCGACGGTGTCGGGAATGTTGATCGTCGTGGCGCCCGCCTTGATCGCGATATCAATCGTCCGTTTGAGAAAATCCCACTCGGTGCGGGTCGCGTCCATGCTGGACCATTGCACGTTGTCGGTCAGATTACGGGCGTGGGTGACGCAGTCGTGGATGCGCTCGGCCATTTGATCCATGCTCAGCCCCGGAATATCGCGGTGCAGGGGCGATGTGCCGATAAAGGTGTGGATGCGCGGGGATTTGGCGTGTTTCACGGCCTCCCAACAGCGGTCGATGTCCTTGAAATTGGCACGGCTCAGCCCGCAGATGGTGGCGGTCTCGCTGCGCTTCGCGATCTCGGTCACAGCGCGGAAATCACCCTCGGAGGCGATGGGAAAGCCTGCCTCGATGATGTCGACGCCCATTTCGTCGAGCATCTCTGCGATTTCCAGCTTTTCCTCGTGGGTCATAGTCGCACCGGGCGATTGCTCGCCGTCACGCAGGGTGGTGTCAAATATCAATACGCGGTTTTTGGTCATTGTCTTTGTCCTTAGTCTGATGTGATCCGGCGCTGATCCTCTCCTGAGCGGTCGCGCCGAATGGCACGCTCAGGAGCGACTAAGGAGGAGGGGCAGCAGGGCTGCGCGCGGTATGATTTGCGCCATTGACATATCAGCACCATACAGCCGGATTTGTGAATGAAAAGCGATTGTTGAAAGAGCGCCCATGAAAATCATCGAAAACGCACTGAGCGACCGAGGATCGAAATACGCCGTCTCGGGCGGGCCGGTGGCCACAGCGGACGAGGCGCGGGCGTTCGTCAAGGCGCTGTGCCGCAAGAAGAAATTCGCGCGCGCCACGCACAACACATGGGCCGTCCTGCTGCCCGACGGCCCGCTGAAAAGCGACGACGGCGAGGCAGGGGCGGGCATGGTCATCGTGCGGATGCTGGAACGCGAAGGGCTGGAAGGGCACATCATCGTGGTCACGCGCTGGTTTGGCGGGACGAAGCTGGGCGGGGACAGGTTTAGGCGGGTCGCGGACGCGGTGCGGGTTTATTTGGGGGAGGCAAATACTTAGTTATCCAACACGGTCAGGACATATTGCTTATTGAGAGATAGAGGTCTTATGAGATTCCGTTTTGCAGCGTACATGGAAGCTGTTCGAAACCTTCCGCGCGTGCTTCCCGATCAGATCTGCTTGCGGTAAAAACACCCGGACGACCTTCCAGCCATTCTCCATCAAATATTTGATGATCAGAGGACAAAGTTCCGAGATAAGTGGCGTTGATAATCGAATGGGAATCTTGAAGGGCAAAACCATGAAGATCGAATTCTAAGTTCTTGCCTATTGTTCCCGAGAAAAACTCCCGACCGAAGTTAGTATCGCCGTTGGCCCAATCAAAGTACCCTGCAATATCGGTGCCGCCATTCTCACTTTCGCTCTCACACATGATGGTCATCACGCTGTTGCTCCAAGTGTATACCCCGTCATCACCAACGATGTCCCATACTGTGCGTTCTAAGCCTATTTCAGCGAAAGCGCTTGATGACACGAACAGAGAAAACAAGCATGCCGCTCTGGCTGTGGGTATGATTTTATGCAAGCTGAAGCCTCAGTCTAAGATGGTAATAAAGTTTCATTGGATGCCTACGATGAAAGCAAGGCTCTAGTTTGCCAATCGTGCATCTATTTCGCGATGGCCCCCCACAAATCATATTCCCCCGCTTCCTCAACCTCCACCTTCACCACATCCCCAACCCTTACCCCATCCGTCCCCTCATCAATAAACAGGTTCCCGTCGATCTCGGGCGCGTCGGCCCATGTGCGGCAGGTGGCGATGCCGTCTTCGTCGATGTCGTCCACGATGACGTCTAGCGTTTTGCCGACCTTCGCCGCCAGTTTGGCCTCGGAGATCGCCTGCGCTTTGGCCATGAAGCGGTCCCAGCGGTCTTGCTTGATCTCGGCTGGCACGTGGTCGGGCAGGGCGTTCGAGCGCGCGCCTGCGACGTTCTCGTATTGAAAGCAGCCCACCCGGTCCAATTGCGCTTCGTCCATCCAGTCGAGCAGCACTTGGAATTCCTCCTCCGTCTCGCCCGGATAGCCCACGATGAACGTGCTGCGCAGGGTGATGTCGGGGCAGATGGCGCGCCATGCGGCGATCTCGTCGAGCGTCTTGGCCGCCGCCGCAGGCCGTGCCATGCGCCGCAAAACATCAGTGCTCGCGTGTTGGAAGGGGATGTCGAGGTAGGGCAGGACCAACCCGTCAGCCATCAGCGGGATCAGTTGCCGCACATGCGGATAGGGGTAGACATAATGCAGCCGGATCCAGGCACCAAGCGAGCCCAGATCGCGCGCAAGGTCGGTGATATGGGCGCGGTGCCCCCGGTC
>CALHAP010000070.1 GCA_937931795.1 uncultured Paracoccaceae bacterium | reverse complement strand
TGCTGTTTGCGGCTTATTTCGCAGCATTGTCTCAGGATGGGACGGGGCCGCAAACGCTGGGTATGGCGCTCTTTGTTGTCATCGTGGCCTTTGGCATCGCCCCGGTGCTGGCGTTCAAAGCACTGACACCCGCGATGATCCGCCGTCCGCGCTATATGGGTCACCTGCCGGTCGTGTTGATCCTGCATAGCGCGATGGCCTTGGCGATGCTGATGATCGCGACCCACGTGGCTCGTAGCTATGGCATGACATATTTGGCGTTCATCCCCGTATCACCATTGCTGGTTCTGATCGCCACAGCGCAATGGATGGCGCTGGGCGTCGCCGGTTCGGTTCTCAGCGTTATGCCTTCCAGCGACCGATCCTATGCGACCTACTACGATGTGGCCGAACACCAGATGCATGGCTGGGACGAAACCCACGCGCGCTAGTCCAGCACAAACGCCACCTCATTGCGCCGGTTCCACGGCAATGTCAGCGGATCATCATAAAAATAGTACCGCGCAGGCTCGGAATACCGCACGCCACCTGCCTGTAACTCCACCCGCAAAGACGCCTCTGCATTGGCCAGCGCCGTATCCGTCGCACGCCCCGAAAATTGCCACACGGCTTCACGGCGCGGGGCCACTTCGCGAAATCTAATCGTGCTCACATTGGGTTCAGGCAGCGTATCCAGCGTCCATTCCGACGGCATCATGAAACTGACAGTCCACAGCCCGTCTTGCTGGCTTTGCGCGACGGGCGCCGTCATCTCAATCCCTTGGGATTGCGCAACCGGGGCCGTCATACTGACCGAGGATCGGGCCTGATTGCCACCAAATATATAGCCCGCTAATTCGCGAAACCCGCGTCGCAAGGCATAGCCGCGCTGCCCCTCCACGGTGACATCGGCCATGATATAGGCGCCGTAATCGCGCACCTCTGCCAATCCGACCTGCCCGCTGACGCTATAGGGCGGCGTCTCGTATTTGCCGTAGGTGTCCGCACCCGCCGTGCTGCCTGCGATCCCCGCGCCAAGCAGCGCACCCATCAATCGTTTCAACATCAAAGACCCACCTGTGTTGCGTTACTTTAAAAGGATACGCCAAAGGCTTGTGCATAGATCACATTGGCTTTGCCTTGCGACGGCGGAGCTTCGCGTCTATATTAAACCCATGAACGCATTTTTCATCATGGATGATCGCGCCCGCCTGCCTTGGCGGTTCTTTGGTGCGTCCAGCACCCTGCTCGCCTGCGGCTGACGACGCACGCCGCCCCGATTACCCCCTAAAAACCGCCACATAATCAACGGGAGAGGACCGATATGTCCCCCAAGACGCTTTACGATAAAATCTGGGACGCGCATCTGGCGCATGAAGCCGACGACGGCACCAGCCTGCTCTACATCGACCGCCATCTGGTCCACGAAGTGACATCGCCGCAGGCCTTCGAGGGTCTGCGCATGACGGGCCGCACCGTGCGCGCGCCCGATAAAACCATCGCCGTGCCGGACCATAACGTGCCCACAACGCTGGACCGCGCCAACGCATCCACCATGACCGAAGACAGCCGCATTCAAGTCGAAGCTTTGGACAAAAACGCCAAGGAATTCGGCCTGCACTACTATCCTGTCTCCGACGTCCGCCAAGGCATCGTGCATATCGTCGGCCCCGAGCAAGGCTGGACCCTGCCCGGCATGACCGTCGTCTGCGGCGACAGCCACACCGCGACCCACGGCGCGTTCGGCGCATTGGCGCACGGCATCGGCACATCTGAGGTCGAGCATGTGCTGGCCACGCAGACGCTGATCCAGAAGAAATCCAAGAACATGAAGGTCGAGATCACCGGCAAACTGCGCCCCGGTGTCACCGCCAAGGACATCACCCTGACCGTCATCGGCGAAACAGGCACCGCTGGCGGCACTGGCTACGTCATCGAATACTGCGGCGAAGCGATCCGCGATCTGTCGATGGAAGGCCGCATGACGGTCTGCAACATGGCCATCGAGGGCGGCGCACGCGCGGGCCTGATCGCCCCCGACGAGACGACTTTTGAGTACTGCAAAGGCCGCCCGCACGCCCCCAAAGGCGCGCAATGGGACGCCGCCGTGACATGGTGGAAAACGCTGTTCTCCGACGAAGACGCGCATTGGGACGAGGTCATCACGATCAAAGGCGAAGACATCGCACCCGTCGTCACATGGGGCACCAGCCCCGAGGACGTCCTGCCGATCACAGCTACAGTTCCAGCCGCCGATAGTTTCGAGGGTGGCAAGGTCGGTGCAGCCCAACGCTCGCTCGACTACATGGACCTCAAACCCGGCACACCGCTGGCCGATATCGAGATCGACACGGTCTTCATCGGGTCCTGCACCAACGGCCGCATCGAAGACCTGCGGGCTGCTGCCGCGATCCTCAAAGGCAAGACCAAAAAAGACGGCCTGCGCGCTATGGTCGTCCCCGGTTCCGGCCTTGTGCGCGCCCAAGCCGAAGAAGAAGGTCTCGCTCAGATCTTCATCGACGCAGGCTTCGAATGGCGCCTCGCAGGTTGTTCCATGTGTCTGGCAATGAACCCAGACCAACTGGCTCCGGGCGAGCGTTGTGCCGCCACATCCAACCGCAATTTCGAAGGCCGCCAAGGGCGCGGCGGTCGCACGCACCTGATGTCACCACAAATGGCAGCAGCAGCAGCGATCACGGGCAAACTGACTGACGTGCGGGAGATGATGTAAGCGTGCGCCACGCGCTCACAGGATGAGACCTATGAAACGACGTTCTTTCCTTTCCATCTTCAGCGCCGCTGCGGTCGCCCCCGCTTTGCCCTCTTTGGCGGCGGGTGCGCCGTCGCGGGCGTTGCTGGGATTGGCCACGGCCCATGCGCGCAAATATCCCTACGTCAGCGTTTTGGGCCTGTCGCACCGCATCGGGGTGACACCCACGCAGGCGCAAGCGTTGCTCGCGGAAATGGCGGATCAGGGGATCATTCATGCGCTAAAGGTTAACGGCACACGGCCTATTTATGCGGGCAGCAAGGTCTACGTCGCCCCCGAAGGGTCGCTCATTCAGCGCGCGCAAGCACAGCGCGCAAAACAGGCTAAGACGCGAAAACTACGTCAAAGCACTCGGGAAACAGCGTCAAAAGATGGCTTTACCGTCGATATCTCGGGCCTGAT
>CALHAP010000069.1 GCA_937931795.1 uncultured Paracoccaceae bacterium | reverse complement strand
GAACCCGAACCCACCACTGGCCTCCAGCGTATTGCCACCCGCCATCGCGAATTGCGCCATCCAATAGGGCACGTTGCTCTGCGCCGGCCCGTTGGTAAAATTGGTTATGCTGTTTCCAAAGAAAAAGACGCTCTCGTCCATCACTACCCTCGTTACACATCAGTCGTTAACATTCTAACGAGGTTATACCTTAGACGGGAAAAGAGGCCAATTGTTGGAAGTCCTGTCGGCGAATTGTGGCGAGTTTGGTTAGTTTTGAATGACAATCACACGATATGTATAGTGATTGTTGAGGTAGCTAAAATCAAACCGGATCGGTTGATTGGTCGGGCTAGCAGGACTCGAACCTGCGACCTTCCGTCCCCCAGACGGACGCGCTACCAGGCTGCGCTATAGCCCGACTGAGGGCCTTTTGGCCTATTCCGCAGATCAGGGCAAGCCTTTAGGCGGGCTGGTGTTCAGGTAATTATGCGGCCGCCATGCGGCGTTGAAGATCAGTCAATTGGTCCATCATCTTCGACAGGGTCTCATGCGCATGTGTCGCCAATGGAGGCTTGGCTGTGAGCAGCATCGAGATATGACCGGGCCGTGCGCGTGCCGCAGCCTCGCTTGGGATCGACGGGATACGGCGGTCGGGTTGCGTGGTTTGGACAGGCGCAGTCTGCGGTGCGATTTCGACCACATCTGCGGTCGGGGTGATGTCGCGCAAGGGCGCCGCAACAGGTGTTTCTTGATCAGGTGATGCGCCCAAAGCAGCGACGTGTTTGACGCCACGGTCTCGCAACAGCTTTTGCGCGCCTTTGATGGTCATCCCATCATCGTGCAGCAGGGTTTTGATGCCGGACAACAGCGCCATGTCCTGAGGGCGATAGTATCGCCGCCCGCCGGCACGTTTCACCGGTTTGACTTGGGTGAATTTACTTTCCCAGAACCGCAAAACATGCGCTGGTGTGTCGAGCCAATCTGCGACCTCACCAATGGTGCGGAACGCATCGCGCGATTTTGCCATGGTCTGATACCCTTAGCGTTTGTTGCCGTTGGCCACGCGATCTTTCATCAGGTGCGATGAGCGGAACGACAGAACGCGGCGCGGATGAATGGGGACTTCCTCGCCTGTTTTAGGATTACGTCCGATACGCTCTGATTTTTCGCGGATCGAAAATGTCCCAAAAGACGAGATCTTCACCGATTCGCCGCCGACCAATGCGTCCGAGATATGTTGCAGAACTGATTCTACTATATCTGCGCTCTCATTGCGGGATAACCCTACCTCATCGTGTACGGCTTCGGCCAAATCCATGCGCGTCAATGTCTTACTGGTCATACGTCCCCCCTTCGGATGTTGGGCTAGACTACGATCAGACGAAAATGAATGTCAATATCAAGGACTTGTCAGGACAAGTTGACAGATTGTCGCGCAATTACCAGCGCAGGACCACCGATCCCCAAGCCAAACCGCCGCCAATAGCCTCTGTGACCAGCAGGTCCCCTTGCTTGATCTGTCCACGCTCGACGCCCACCGATAAGGCCAAGGGAATGGACGCGGCAGAGGTGTTGCCATGGTCTGGCACCGTCACCACAACGCGCTCCATCGGCACGCCGAGCTTTTTTGCGGTCGAGGTGATGATGCGAATATTGGCCTGATGGGGCACAACCCAATCGACATCGTCGGCCCCAAGATTCAATGATTTCAATGATGTATGCGCCGTTGAAGCCAGCTTTTCGACGGCATGTCGGAACACTTCTTTGCCCTGCATCCGCAGAACGCCGCTGCTGCCTGTCGAGATACCGCCATCCACGAACAACAGATCGCGATACTGGCCATCCGAGTTAAGGTCGGTGGCGAGGATGCCGCGATCATCCGCCGTGCCGTCGCCCGTTTCGGCCTCGAGGACCAAGGCGCCAGCCCCGTCGCCAAACAACACGCAAGTGCTGCGATCTTCCCAATCCATGATCCGGCTGAACGTCTCGGCACCGATTACCAACACCCGCTTGGCTTGCCCTGACGTAATCAACGCATTGGCGGTGCTCAGCGCAAATACAAAGCCTGCGCAAACCGCTTGGATGTCGAAGGCAAAGCCGTTTGTCATCCCGATATTGTGTTGCACCATTGTGGCCGCCGATGGAAATGTGAGATCAGCGGTCGATGTGGCCAGCACCAGCGCGTCAATTTCACTGGCTGCAATGCCTGCCGACGCCAGCGCTGCCTGCGCCGCTTTGGTCGCCAGATCAGATGTATTTTCGTCCGCGGCTGCGAAATGGCGGCGCTCGATCCCGGACCGCGCCTTGATCCACGCGTCGGTCGTCTCCAGCGTGTCTTCAAAGTGGGAATTGGGGACGATGCGCTCCGGCAAATAATGCCCAACACCTTCGACAACGGCTCGAACAACCATGCGGGTTTCCTTGTTGTGCCCGGTTAACTCGGGTCTGTGTCTTGGTTGGATGTATCCTGCGCAATCGCGGCAGCCGATGCAACCCGCGCTGCTAGCTTGTCCGAAAAGCCTGATTTGCCCAGCTGATAGGACAGATCAAGTGCTGCTGCGATACCGGTCGCATCGGCTGAGCCATGGCTTTTGACGACGGTGCCGTTCAGCCCTAAAAATACGCCGCCATTGACCCTTCGTGGGTCAATACGTTTGCGCAGGCCTTGCAGGGCAGAACCCGCGAACATGCCGCCGATTTTGCTCATCACGGTAGAATAGAGCGCGGATTTGAGCAGGTCCGAGATCAACGTCGCGGTGCCTTCGCCGGTTTTCAGGGCGACATTGCCGGTGAACCCGTCCGTCACAATGACGTCGACACGGTCAGATGGCAGATCGCCGCCTTCAACAAAGCCTATATATTCAAAGTCACCGCGCGCCGCAGCCTCGCCAATCAATTCGTGGGCGACTTTCAACTCGGCGCGGCCTTTGTGTTCTTCGGTGCCGACGTTCAGCAAACCCACGCGCGGACGGGCGATATCCAACCCGTTGCGCGCATAAGAGGCGCCCATCAAGGCATAGGTCAACAGATCATCTTGGTCGGCACGAATGTCTGCGCCGGCGTCCAACATGACGTTAAAACCCGCCGGATTGCGCGAAGGCCAGAGGCAGGCGATAGCGGGGCGATTGACCCCTTCGGCTTTGCGCAGGCGGATCATCGACACGGCCATCAGCGCGCCTGTATTCCCGCACGAGACGCAGACCGACGCTCGCCCTTCGCGCACCGCCTCGATAGACGACCACATCGAGGTCGATTTACCGTGGCGCATCACGTGGCTCGGCTTGTCGCTCATGGCCACCACATCAGGGGCGTCGCTGACCGTGACGCGCGAGGCGATGCCGTGCTGTGCGATCAGGGGATCAAGCGTGGTTTGTGGCCCATGCAACAGAACATGGGCATCGGTGCGCTTTTGCAAAAACGACTTTAGCCCCGCAACCACCGCTGCAGGGCCATTGTCACCGCCCATCGCGTCAACAGAAACAACCGTTTTGGCCGCCCCCACATCGGCTGTGGGGGGATTTGCGACCGCGGTCTGTGCTGCGCTATCTGAGGGCATATAGGGTCAGGGTGCGGGGTTTAGGCCGCGTCTTCGTCCAGATCGACCTCGTTTGCCTGCGCGATCACTTCACGCTCGGCATAGCTGCCGCAAGACGGGCACACGTGGTGCGGGCGCTTCAGCTCGCCGCAGCTTGGGCATTCGTTAGGGTTTGCGCCATCAAGAGCGTGGTGCGACCGGCGATTGTTCCGGCGGGATTTGGAGATTTTATTCTGTGGGACAGCCATGTCACAACCTCGGAGTTAGGGGTGACGTTCAGCACCCGATTTCGATCAAAAGATTCGCGTTTCGGCGCGTGATACAGCGCCAAATCGGTTCTGTCGACCGCTTTGAAAACAGAGCGCCTACATACTGTGGTCACGCGGGTGCGCAAGTCTAAAGTATGGGGCGCTCAATCAGAGCTGTCTGTTGTATCCGTCATCTTGTCTCTGAGCGCCGCGAGGCCTGCAAATGGCTTCATTTGCGCTTGGGTCAATGGCGTTGCCCCCGGTTCGCTGACGACCATTTCGCCGATCTCTGCACCGTCTTTGCGCGGATAGGGCAGTAACGACAGGCTCAGCGCTTCTATCATCACGGCGGCGATGTCGATCTCTTGGGGTAGGGGTTCGCGGGTGTCGTCCTCATTCATTTCCACTTCGGAGGCTTCCGGCTCTTCAAAATCAGCCACGTAACGGCGCAAAACAGGCTCGTCCACGCGTGTCGTCACGGGGTCGAGGGTCACGACACAGGCTTGATCAAACGTGGCGCCGAGCATGCCTTTGAGCACCCAGTCGCGTTTGCCATCGGGCGACAATACCGCCTCAAACCGCACTTTGCGCAGGGCCAGAATATCGAGAGCCTGTGCAATGGCGGCGCAATCCGCACTGCTTGGCGTCAGAACGATGTCGTCCCGACCCGCAGATCCAATCTCTTTGAGGCGCAACACATGGGTGGGCAGGTCAGTCATCTGGGGGTATCCGTTCTTGATGGCGGGGCAGTCACTTCGTATAGGTAGGTAAAAGGCGCGCCGCGCCGAAGCAATAGGGTGGCACATGGGCAAGCAAGCATCAGGCATAGGCCTTTGGGCGCGACGTATGACGATTGTAGGCGCGCTGGCGTTAACCGCTGGGTGCATCGCACAATTCCGCAATCATGGCTATATCCCGATCGAGAGCGATCTCGCGCTGGTTGAGGTCGGCGTAGACACCCGCGAAACCGTGTTGGACAAAGTAGGCTCGCCCACCACCGGCGGCGTTTTGAATGATACAGGCTATTATTACGTCGCCAGCCGCTACCGTCTTTATGGGTGGTATGAGCCCGAAGAGATCACCCGCGAAGTCCTTGCCGTGACCTTCACCGACGCAGGACGTGTCAGAAACATCGCGCGCTACGGCATAGAAGACGGCCAAGTCGTGGTCCTCCAACGCCGCGTGACCGATGACAATATCGCCGACGTTTCCTTTATCCAGCAGCTGATCGGCAATGTGGGCAATGTAAATGCGGGCGCATTGCTGGGTCAGCCCTGATCGTCATTTTCCGGCTCGAACGTCAAAGCGACCCCATTAATGCAATAGCGTAGGCCTGTGGGTCGCGGACCGTCCGGGAACACATGGCCCAGATGCGCGTCACAACGGGCGCAATGCACTTCGGTGCGCTTCATGAAAAAACTGCGGTCGGTCGTTTCGCCCACCTGTTCTTCGCTGATGGGCGCATAAAATGATGGCCAACCCGTGCCGCTGTCAAATTTCGTCTCAGCTTCAAACAAGGGCGCGCCACAGCATAGGCACATGAATGTGCCGTCCTCTTTGGGGAAATCCTCGTGGGTGAACGCGCGTTCGGTCCCGTGTTTGCGCGTCACTTTGTAGGCGAGGTCCGACAGTTGTTCTCGCCATTCCGCGTCGCTCTTGATCACTTTGTCCATCTGGGTTCGCGTCCTTTACCTATGTTACCCAATAGATAGGGCGGCACCCCGCGCGCGCCAAGGCTTGCGCCCGCCTGTCCATCGCACTAGCTGGGCCACATGGCACGCACACCTCTTTTACAACTCTCCGGGATTTCGCTGACATTCGGCGGTGATCCTGTTTTTGACAATCTCGATATGGCCGTCCAACCTGGCGATAGGGTCGCCCTTGTGGGGCGCAACGGATCAGGTAAATCGACGCTGATGAAGGTCATGGCGGGCCTCGTCGAGGCGGATCGCGGCGATGTGGTCCACGCGCCGGGCGTGACCGTGGGCTACATGGAGCAAGACCCCAACATGGGCGATTTCGCCACCTTGGGCGAATTTGCGACCAGCGGGCTGGACGCGGGCGACGCCTACAAGGTCGAGCGCGTGGCCGAAGGGTTGAAGTTTGACCTAGACCGCGCCACGGATGTCGCCTCGGGTGGCGAGCGTCGGCGTGCGGCCTTGGCCAAACTGATGGCCGAAGCGCCCGAGCTGATGCTGCTCGACGAGCCAACCAACCACCTCGACATCGAAGCGATTGG
>CALHAP010000068.1 GCA_937931795.1 uncultured Paracoccaceae bacterium | reverse complement strand
GGAGTTTGACGATCTGGATGTCCCGTTCGAGCCTGCATCGCTTCAAATCGACACCCTGAATATCGACGCGGTCGGCGTGCAGGTCGCAGGCGAAGGGGCGTTTGAATTTGACGCCACCGACACGACCACCTTCCCCGGCTTCCCCCGTCCCGAAGGCAGCGCACGCTTGACGGCAACAGGCGTGAACGGCCTGCTGGATGCATTGGTTAACATGGGCCTTATGCCAGCAGATCAAATTATGGGCGCGCGGATGATGATGGGCATGTTTGCAAATACCACCGGCGATGATGCCCTCGAAAGCTCGGTCGAGCTGAACGCCGAAGGGCATGTATTCGTAAACGGACAGCGGATGCGTTAAGCTGGGCCAAGATACAGCCCGTATGCCGCCAACCGGGGCAGCCTGCGGGAAATAATACTTAAACGATACCTATAGGAGCCATGTGCATGTCGCGCCCATTTACTTTCTTGAAAACATCCACCGCCATCACCGCGTTTGCGCTGAGCGGAACCACGGCCTTTGCCGATCTGACGGCAGAGGACGTATGGCAAAATATGAACGCGCCGATCACCGCGATGGGTGGCACCACGTCGGGCGACCTTAACCGCACCGGCGACATCACCACCGTCACCGGGCTGCGCTATGATTTCAACCTGCCCATGGGGGTCGGCACCTTTGCGGTTGAGATGCCCGATTTCGCGATGATCGAAAACGGTGATGGCAGTGTGAGCATCGAAAACGCGGCAGACGGAATGATGAGATTTTCGGGTGAAATCAACGGCGAAGGGTCGTTCTCGTCGCAGGTCCGCATGGTCGTCGAAGATTGGCAAACCACCGCCACAGGCGACCCAGGTGAGGTGACCTATGTCACGCAAAATGGTCCGATGGAGATTAATCTGATCAATGTGCTCGTCGATGGTCAGGCCGTGGATGGGATCGACATTTTCGTAAGCACAGATACGGACAACACCACGGCCACAACAACAATCACCGAAGGTGATTTGGTCACGATGTCCACTGAGATCGTCGCGGAGGCCAGCGAAACCCAGATGCGGTTTAGCGATGGGTTTGGCTCTGAAACCAATAGCCTTAGCAACACCGGGGCCAGCACGATTGATCTCCAAATGGCCCTGCCCGCGCAAGGGTCTGATCTGATGAACCTCGCGCCTGCCTTTGCACAAGGGCTGGCCCTTGTGATGAACTACACAAGTGATGGCAGTCAGAACCAGCAAACGGTCACTGGCAACGGGCAGAACACGATCCAGAACGTCAGCCAAGGGGCGGGCACTGGTGCGCTCAGCCTGACCGCGGACGGCTTGGAGATTGACGCATCTGTCGCAGATATCGCGGTTGAGATGACGGATCCGATGATCCCCTTTCCGATCAACTTTGATGCCACGACCTTTGGCATAGGCTACGCACTGCCGTTGTCCGCGCGGCCCGACCCCCAGCCCTTTGGTCTCAACTTTGAGATGGGGAACCTGCGGCTGAGCCCGGCGATTTGGGAAATGTTTGATCCCAACAAAGAACTCGACAGATCGCCGATGAACATCAATCTGGACCTCGCGGGCGAAGGTGTCCTGAACACCGACCTCACGAACTTTTTGGCCGTGGGTCAGGTGATCGACAACGGACAGACACCCTTTGACCCAACATCTATTGAGCTGCGCGATCTGTCTGCATCGGCGCTCGGGGGATCGGCCAATGCGACGGCGGCCTTCACGCTCGATAGTTCGGATATGATCACCTACTTTGGCTTCCCCAAACCGGTCGGCGGGGCCAGCTATTCGCTGAGCGGCGTCAACAACGTGTTGCAACAGCTGTCATCGCTGGGGCTGATCGGATCGGAAGAAATGTTCGGGTTCAACATGATGCTCGGGATGGTCACACAACCCAGCGGCGACGACCAATTGTCAGGCACCGTGCAACTGGGCGAAGACGGATCGATTACAGCCAACGGACAGCGTTTGCGCTAAGTCCACGAGTTCGGCGGTGGGGGCGCGACCAAGCGCCCTGCCCCCTACCCCTTGGGCGCACCTAAAATTGGCGCGATCTCGGGATGTTCGGTCAAGGCATATTGGCTCGACTTGATCCGCCAAGCACCATCAATCTTTTTGAGCACCGAAAACACCGGATAGGGTTGGCGCAGGAATGTGCCGTGCTTCAACTCTCGGGTTTCATGGGTGGATTCAATCGTCTCAGGATCGCGCAAACGCGCCTCGACACAATGACGAATGCGCTGAGGATTGCCCATACGCGCGTAGGCGCGACAGACCTCATCAAACATCGCACGCAGCTCTCCAGTCGTGGCAAAGGTACGTTCGCCCTCAAACGTTTGAGTTGTAGTGGGCAAATCAAAGCAGGCAGCAAAGGCTTCGAAATCACCTGTTTCCATCGCTTGCCCTGTGCGATCTAACAGATCATTGGCAGTCATTTTAGGATCTATGCTTGCCACTGCCGTACCGATTTCTTCACCCTGCTAAAAACTCCTTAAAGACCTGTGGGCAAAACTACCAAACTAAATTCAAAAAAGTTATGCTACATTAATCTACCTTAACGCGCTTGGCTTTTTGCCCACCACGCAAGACCATGTGATCCCTTGCCCCGACCCGCGTTACTCCCTAGAAAATGCGCATGAGCACAAACCTATCAGATCTATCGCAGCAGCTATTATCCGCTGCAAAATCCGCCGGCGCAGATGCCGCAGATGTCATCGCCGTCGATGGGACATCAATTAACATCGACGTGCGCGCGGGCGCGCTGGAACAGGCCGAGCGGTCTGAGGGCATCGACATAGGGTTGCGCGTCTTTGTGGGGCAACGATCAGCAAATGTGTCCAGTTCAGATATCAGCGCAGACACGCTCACCACCATGGCGGAACGCGCAGTGTTTATGGCCCGCGAAGCCCCTGAAGACCCCTATGCGGGTCTGGCAGACGCTGCGCAGTTGGCCACAGATATCGACACCGACAGGCTCGACCTGTTTGATCCCTCCAATGAGCCCGACCCAAAAGAGCTGGAAGATGATGCTCGTCGTGCAGAGGAGGCCGCACGCGCTATCAAGGGCGTCACTCAGATCGACAGCGCGGGTGCCGGATACGGGCGCAGACGCGTAAACCTCGCCACCAGCACCGGGTTTTCGGGCGGATACCAACGGTCTGATCGCGGATTGTCCTGCGTGGCCATTGCGGGCGAAGGCGCAGGCATGGAGCGTGATTACGATTACGACACCCGCATATATCAATACGAGATGCGGGACGCGGCTGACATTGGACGTATCGCAGGCGAACGCGCCGTCGACCGCCACAACCCGCGCAAACCCAAAACCGGCACCTATCCTGTGCTGTTTGATGAACGGATCTCGTCCTCTCTCGTCGGGCATCTTTTGTCGGCTGTGTCGGGCAGCATGATCGCACGCGGGTCGTCTTGGCTGCGTGATGCGCTTGGCGAGCAAATCCTGCCCGATCATCTTAGCATCGTTGAGAACCCGCACCGGGTCCGCACCTCTGGCTCGCGGCTATATGACGGCGAAGGTCTACCCACATCCGAGCGGCGGATCATCGACAACGGCATGTTGACCGGCTGGACCCTTGATTTGGCGACTGCGCGGAAACTCGGGCTGCAAAGCACCGGCAACGCCGCGCGTGGAACCTCTGGTCCGCCGTCACCCTCCGTTACCAACATTGAGCTGACCCCCGGCAATCATAGCCGCGCCGACCTGATTGCGGATATGGGCACGGGCCTGTTGATCACGTCGATGATCGGCTCGACCATCAACCCAAACACGGGCGATTATTCGCGGGGGGCGTCAGGGTTCTGGGTTGAAAACGGCGAGATCACACATCCGGTGGCGGAATGTACGGTTGCGGGCAATCTGCGCGACATGCTGATGCGGATCGTGCCTGCCAATGACGGTCGCGCGCACCTCAGTCGTGTCGTCCCCTCCATTCTGATCGACGGTTTGACACTTGCCGGAGACTGATCTCGATCTGCTGATCCATGCGGCGCGCGGTGCAGGCCCCATTGCGATGGGCTACACCCGCGATGCGCTCGACATCGTCGACAAGGCCGACAACCAAGGCCCGGTGACCGCCGCCGATCTCGCGGTGAATACCCATCTGAACACTATCCTGCGCACGGCGCGCCCCACCTATGGATGGTTGTCGGAAGAAACGCCCGACGATACGGCGCGATTGACGCATGACACCGTCTTTATCATCGACCCGATTGACGGCACCCGCGCCTTTATCGACGGCCAAGATACATGGGCGCATTCGCTCGCCATCGCTACGCGGGGGGCTGTGACCGCCGCTGTGGTGCATTTGCCCGTGCTTGATTTGATGTTTGCGGCCTCTTTGGGCGGTGGGGCCACATTGAACGGCGCGCCGCTGCGGCCCGGCACGAAAGATAACCTCAACGCAGCGGAAATCCTGACCCACAAAGCCACGATGGATGCCAGATACTGGCGCCGCACACCGCCGTTCAAGCGGGTGTTCCGCTCGTCGTTGGCCTACCGACTGGCACTTGTGGCGCAGGGGCGGTTTGATGGGATGATGACCCTGCGCGGTGCGTGGGAATGGGACATCGCGGCAGGCAGCCTGATCGTCTCGGAGGCGGGGGGCTGTGTGACCGACCGGACGGGTGGCGCTCTCACCTTTAACAACAGCCATCCGAAACAAGACGGTGTGGTGGCGGCAAACCAGCAGCTGCATGCCCAGATTTGTGCGCATTTGGCCTGAGGCCCACGTGTTTCGGCAGCAATCAGCCAAAACATCCCCCACTATTGCCAAAACGTAAGGGAATGCCGCCTGCGCCCTTGATCCGCACAGCACGCCGCGCAAGGCTGATACATCAGCGAACTGCGCAGATGGGGGGGGCGAGCATGAAGACAATAGCGATTGATTTGACGGCACGGGCCGTTTTGTTCCCCCTGCTCGCTGGACAGGCGATCTACACGGCACGGCGTTCGCTGAAACTACCGGAAGCCGCAGGCACGCGCACGGGCATTGCAGGACATGGACCACAGCCCCTGAAGTTGCTGATCGTCGGGGACAGCTCGGCTGCGGGTGTTGGCGTGGGTCACCAAGACCAAGCGCTCTTGGGGCAAATGCTCGCGCAGCTTGGGCCCGATTTTGATCTGACGTTTACGCTGGATGCCAAAACCGGGTCGACCACCGCCGATGTTCTGGCCCGGCTAGACGGGGTGGAAGCGCAGCCCTTTGACGCCGTGGTGGTCTGCCTTGGGGTTAATGATGTGACATCCGGGATGCAGCGCGCCAGATGGATCGACCAGACCCACCAATTGATTGCGCTGCTGACCGATAAATTCAGCGCCCGCCAAATTTGCCTGACAGGCCTGCCGCCCATTGCACGGTTTCCATCGCTGCCGGACCCTTTGCGCTGGATTGTTGGACGCCAAGCGGCGCGATTTGATCGGGCCTCGGCACGGATCGCACGGAGCTATGCGCATGTGGACCGGATCGCCTTTGACATGACGCTGAGCGCCGAGATGATGGCCGCCGACGGGTATCACCCCGGCCCGGAGATCTATCACCGCTGGGCGCAATTGTGCAGCAACCGGATCGTCAACCGGTTTTGCGGCGGTGAGCTATGGGTCAGCCCCGCCTGACCGTGGGGGCACTTAAGGATTGCGGCCTTCACCCCACGCAAAACTTGGGGTAGCGTGGCCAAAATCCTCAAACGGAGCTGCACCCATGCCCCAACGCCTGCACCTTGTCTTCGGCGGCGAGCTGACTGACCCATCGACCAATACGTTTCGCGACACCGACGATATCCATATCGTTGGCATGTATCCTGACTATGCCTCGGCCTATAATGCGTGGAAATCCGAAGCCCAACGCACCGTTGACAACGCGCATATGCGCTACTTCATCGCTCATATTCACCGTCTGCGCGACGAAGAGGCCGAAACATCCCCGACCGAAGAGCTGGGAAACTAGGGCCAAGCGGAGGCGCCTGACGGATCATGCGCGCACCATCCGCCTTTTCACCCCTCAGGGGGCTGCGCAAATCGCGCGACCCCCAGCGCCCTGCGGCTGTTGCAGAGCGGCCCGATGGGGTGGTGGTTTGGGTGCATTGCGCCGATGAGGGCCGCCTCGCAGACGTTCCCGCCATCGCGTCCGAGCTAACGGCCGAAGGTGATGCTATATCTGTGGTGGCGACCTGTGCCACGGACATCGGGCTGGTGGATGGGATCATCGTGATCCCGATCCCTGCCGACACCAGCGCAGGCGCGCAACAGTTCTTGGATACATGGAAACCCGACGCGCTGATTTGGGCACGCGGACAGCTGCGGCCTGCGTTGATCTCGGCAACTGCGGGGCGCAACATCCCGTCCATCCTCCTCAACGTCACCGAAGATACACCATCTGTGGCCGACCACGACCCCGATGCGGCGCTGACCATGACCACGCTCAAGCGCTTTCGCGCGGCCATCTGTGCCACCGAGGAAGGTCAGGACCGGATGATTGACGCAGGCATGACACCGCGCCGCGCCAAGCTGATCGGCCCCTTTGATCCGGCCCCGCCCGTGCTGCCCTGCCGCGAGGAAGATCGTGATGATTTGGCGGGGATTTTGGGATCGCGGCCCGTGTGGTTTGCCAACCGTCCGACATCACGCGACCTGTCGCTCTTGGCTACGGCCTACCGGATCGGCAGTCAACGCGCGCACCGCTTGCTGCTGGTCGTGGCTTGCGATGATACCGCCGCCGCCACCGACGTGTTCCGCGCCGAGGGCCTTCTCACCGCAGACAGAACCAAGGGCGAAGACCCCCATGACGCCATTCAGGTGATGCTGACGGATCTGGACGAAATGGGCCTGTGGTACAGGCTGGCCCCTCTGACATTTCTGGGCGGAACATTCGAGGGGCGCAGCTGTGCCGACCCCTTTGATGCCGCGACCTTGGGCTCGGTCGTGATCTACGGGATGTATGCCACGGGGCATATGGATCATTTTGGCCAGCTCGCTGATGCCACCGCCAGCCGGATGGTGCGCGACGCCGATACATTGGGACAAACCGTCGAGGAACTGATGGCCCCGGACAAAGCCGCTGAAATGGCCCATGCCGCGTGGGACGTGACCTCGCGCGGGGCGGATGTGACCGAAAAACTGGTGGCATTGGTGCATGACGCGCTCGATGGCGCATTGGCCGCCCGATGAAACCGCCAGCATTTTGGGATATGCCCGCAGCCGCCCCCGGCCCTATCGCCGGTGCTCTGGCACCTCTTGCATCACTTTATGCAGCAGGCACGGCGCGCCGTCTGCGCCAGCCGGGCTACCAAGCCAACATCCCGGTGATATGCATCGGCAATATCAACGCAGGCGGCACGGGCAAAACACCCACGACCATCGCCATCGCCGGGCGGTTGATCGACGCAGGCCACAGCCCCCATATCGTGTCACGCGGATATGGTGGCGCTTTAGCTGGTCCCGTCGAGGTTAACCCCACCATTCACACCGCCGCCCAAACGGGTGATGAACCGCTGATGCTGGCGGGCTTTGCGCCCACATGGATCGCCAAAGATCGCGCCGCCGGGGTCCGGTCCGCCGAAGCGGCGGGCGCCAGCCACATCTTGCTCGACGATGGGTTTCAGAACCCCGCTGTCACAAAAGACGCCAGTCTCGTGGTCGTCGATGCGCGGCGCGGGTTTGGCAACGGGCGGGTGATCCCTGCGGGGCCATTGCGCGAACCCGTGACCACAGGCCTCGCGCGGGCTACGGCGGTTCTGTCCATCGGCGGTGCCGCTGACCAAGACCACTTTCGCACCACTTGGGGGGGCGCCATTGGCGCCCTGCCCCATATCACCGCGCGCCTGGACCCATTGCCCACGGGGATGCCGTGGCAGGGGCTGCGGGCCGTGGCGTTTGCGGGGATCGGCTACCCTGACAAGTTCTTTCGGACGCTGCGCGACATGGGGGTGGATGTGGTGCATTCTGTGCCGCTCAACGACCACCAAGAAATCAGCAGCACCCTGTTCAACCGGATCGCGGCGGAGGCGAAAAGACGCAACGCGCATATCCTGACGACCGAAAAGGATGCGGTTCGCCTGCCCCCCGACCTGCGCGCGCGGGTGATGCCGGTGCCGGTGCGATTGACGGTCGATGACTGGCCCAAGCTCGATAGGCTGCTGGGGATATAAAAAACCCGCCAATGCGCAGGGCACTGGCGGGCTTATTGAGGGGTTAGCGCGATTTACTCGCCAAGCTCTGCATCAATGATCGCCGCAAAATCAGCGTAGGTCATGTTTGAATGCTTCTCGCCGTTGATCAAAAAGCTGGGCGTGCCGCGCACATCGTCGGCGGCAGCGTTTTCTTCATACCACGACACCAGCGCTTGCGCCTGTGCGCCATCAGCCATGCAGGCATCCATCTGCTCGGCGTCAATGCCAGCCGTCAGACCGATGCGGCGCAGGTTATCAGCAATCAACGCCGGGTCTTGCCCGCCCGCCAGCCATTCGCGCTGCTGCGCATAGAGCATATCGGTGATGCCAAAGAAGCGTTCCTCACCACCGCACCGCGCGACCATCGACGCCCACAGACCAAAGCGGTCAAAATACACTTCGCGGTAGATGAACCGCACTTTGCCGGTGTCGATGTAATTAGCCTTCAGTTCGCCGTATTGATTGGCGTGAAACGATGCGCAATGGGGGCATGTGTAGGAGGCATATTCCACGATCTCGACGGGGGCATCATCCGCACCTTGGGCCATCTCGATGATGGCGGGGGCTTCCGCGTCTTGGGCCATGGCGGCGCCGGGTAAAACACCCGAGGGGGCGGGTGCAAACTGCATCCCCATTGAGAACACAGCCGTCAGGGCCATAAGAGGGAGTACTTTTGTCATGTCGTTTCCTTTGTTTCAGGCGTCTCTTTTTGCCAGCACGTTTGCTGCAAGGGCCGCAATGGCTTGGCGTAAATCATCGTTTTCCACGTCGCGCGCCACGTCATCTGCGGCCTGTAGCGTCTCGGGGTCTTTCTCGGGCGCTTTGGGCACGGGGTTGCCGCCCCCAAAGGCGATTTGACCGTTCACAAACCCCGAAGGCGCTGTCTGCGTGATCCGTACCCGCGAAATCGCGCGGTAGCCATAACAGGCGTTCACCTTGTCGCGGATCTGGTCCTTTTGCATCTCGATCATCGGGGCCTGAGCGCCGGTACACAGCACCGATAGCGTGGCCCCCATCCCGCCACGCCCGTAGGAGACATCGACCGGATGCGCCACGCCCGCAATCGCCTCGCCCACAATCTCGGCCCAATGGGTCAACAACCGCGTCTCGGCAAAGCCGCGCGTCTCGGATGCCTTCTTGATCCGAGTCTGTAACAGGCCGGTGGCGGGTTTGAACCCATAGGTGCTGGTTTTGCGGCGATACGGTTTCATATGGACTTGAGTTTAACCCATCCGGCTGGCACGACCATCAAAACGGTGGTCGGGGGACATAAAGTTTGCGTGATCAGACTATAGGGACAGCGCTGCTGGAATGGTACGATATTCATGCGCGCGCCATGCCGTGGCGGGTGATGCCCGCTGACAAACTGGCGGGCGTGCGCCCCGACCCCTACCGCGTTTGGCTGTCCGAGGTGATGCTGCAACAAACAACTGTCGCCGCCGTCACCGCCTATTTCAACCGCTTCACCGCCCGCTGGCCCACCGTCAACGATCTGGCAAGTGCCGCCGACGCCGATGTCATGGCCGAATGGGCGGGTCTGGGGTACTACGCCCGCGCCCGCAATCTGCTGAAATGCGCGCGGGCTGTGGTGGCGGATCACGATGGGGCATTTCCGGACACACGCGACGGCCTGCTGATCCTGCCGGGCATCGGACCCTATACGGCGGCCGCCATCGCCTCGATCGCCTATAATGAGCCTGCAGTGGTGGTGGACGGCAATGTCGAACGGGTGATGTCGCGGCTGTTTGACATTCACACCCCCCTGCCCGCTGCCAAGCCTGAGCTGACCGAGCGCGCAGCCACACTCACCCCCGCCCTACGCCCCGGCGATCATGCCCAAGCGGTCATGGATCTCGGCGCCACGATCTGCACCCCGCGCAACCCCGCCTGCGGCATCTGTCCGCTGCGCGATCCGTGTCAGGCACGGGCGGCGGGCACGATGACGGAGCTGCCCAAGAAGACCCCGAAAAAGCCCAAACCCATCCGCCACGGCATCGCCTATGTGGCACGCCGCGCGGACGGCGCATGGCTGTTGGAAACGCGCCCGCCCAAAGGTCTGCTCGGCGGAATGCTCGGCTGGCCCGGCAGTGACTGGTCCGACGATCCCACGCCCAACCCACCGTTCGAGGGCAATTGGGTGACGCTGAACGCCGAGGCCCTGCACACGTTCACACATTTTCATCTGCGGCTGCGGGTGATGGTGGCCCAAGCGCCGGACGGGCTGGAGGGCGAGTGGCACGGGCAGGTCGACGGAAGCGACCTGCCGACGGTGATGCGCAAGGTGTTTGATTTGGTGCGGGAGGATTAGGGTTAGCGGGCGTAGGTGCTAGACTTCGTCGTCGATTGACTCATCTGATGTAATGACCGCTTCCAGGTGATCCCCAAAAAGGCAACTCTTATATAGAGTAGTTTTCGCCCACGAAAACGGAGAGGGAGGGATTCGAACCCCCGAAACGTTTAAACGCTCACTCCCTGGTATAGCGGAGTACCTTAGGCCACTCAGTCACCTCTCTAACCTGTGGGATACAGAAACTGCCTCATAGTGACCACGAATTACTTCGACTGATAGCAAAGCGGCTATTTATGCGTCGTGCAGCATTTGTCCTTTTGGGCTCACTACCGATCCTCCCCCCCTCAGAAAAACCGCGCACCCAAATTTAGGGATGGCGTTGCAGTGTTAGTGCCGCGTCAAGCGAACCGCTCTGCAACTGACGCAACTAGCATCTCCGGCGGCGTTAGATTTCGCACCTCTCCGCACGGCCTGCCAACCGTGACGCGCAAAGCTTCATTTCTAGCGCGAAAACTGTCGCGGACTTAGCTGGCTTCAGGCGGCACGGTGCCTGTGTCTGCACTCTCTGGCGCGATGGCTTCAACCGGCTCAGCCGTGGCGAAGCGATCAATGTCGCGCAGGACCTTGCGGGCGGTTTTCAGTGGCTCCGTTCGAGAGGGCACCAGCGCAGGCCCGCGCGCAACCGCGACGCGCGCCGCCGGATTGGTCGCTGCTGTTATGGCCAGTTTGACACCAATCGAACGGGCCCCGATCCCTTGGATCGCGCGGTTCGGCAGGCCCATCGACTGGGCTACTTTAAGAAACTGCGGCGCGGACCCTGATTTCGCATAAATCCCAGCCCACAACGCCTTGGACGGCGAAGTAACGGCGACGCCCGCGACAGCGCGCGCAGGCATAGCGGGCAGCAAAGACGTGACGCCCGCTGCACCAATCATCTGCAAAAATCCACGGCGGTTCAAAGTCGGCATAACGTGCTCTCAATCGCTAACAGGCGGCAGGATTTTAATCCCGATCGAGTGCTATATAGGTTCGAATTGCCATATTATAAGGGTTTCCAAGATTGTACTCTGGCTGACCACACAGCGGGTTCTGCACGTCCCCGCAAAACCCGTCCCCTGCCGGACACTTTGAGCACTTAACTAGATAATTCCACTTTGCCGGGCTTCGGCAATTCTAAGCTCGGTTTCTTCTGCTCGCTGCGTGCGCGCAGTATTTTCGGCAGCAGCAACCAAGACCTGTAGTTTCGCATTACCCCGGCGGTGAACCAGGTAGAAAATGATCGCAAAAACAGCAGGCCAAATCAGAACGCCATGAACGCTCAACGCCGCAATGATCGTTTCCCGGTAGGCAGCCCAAGCCCCCAATCGAAAACCCGGATGATCTGGATCTGTTTCGAGTAGCCCCGCAAACCAAGGGCTGGAATAAAACCCAACAAACCCACCAACACCGAGAACCGCAATGAGCTTATATTTAAACAACTTACGGCGCTGTTCGATCTGTTTGGCCAGCCGCAGATTTATTGAAGCACTATTATTCACAGGCCACCTTCATTTGCGTGCATATGTTGTTGAACATATATATGCTTAAGAGATGTATATATCGGCCCTTCGTGTCAAAAATTTGCCACTACCCAACCCGCAACACCGCCCCATCCTGTCCGCTGGGCACACAGCGCACAATCTTACCCTCTACCTGATCCGCCTCAAACCGCACTTCGCAAAACTGCTCGGTGCGGCCCATACGGGGGCTTTCCATCAGGACGTTGTGGGGCTGGCCCACGTGGGCTGCGACGTGGCTGGCCACTTGCGCCTCGCCCACCGCCCGCAACGCTGCCGCGCGGGCCTTGATGCTGGTCCCGTTCACCGCAGGCATCTTGGCCGCAGGCGTGCCTGCGCGCGCGGAGTAGGGGAAGACGTGCAGCCACGTGAGGTCGCAGTCGTTGACGAGGTCCAGTGAATTCGCGAACATCGCGTCGGTTTCGGTGGGGAAGCCCGCGATGATATCCGCGCCGAACGTCATATCAGGGCGCAGGCGGCGCGCCTCTTCGCAAAACGCGATGGCGTCCTCACGGGTGTGCCGCCGCTTCATGCGTTTGAGGATCATATTGTCGCCCGCTTGCAGCGACAGATGCAGATGCGGCATCAGGCGCGGCTCGGTCGCGATGGCCTGCATCAACGCATCATCGGCCTCGATGCTATCGATGGAACTGATCCGCAGACGGGCCAGGTCGGGCACCAGTTTCAAGATCCGCAGCACCAGATCACCAAGGCGCGGTGTGCTGGGCAGATCGGCACCCCATGACGTCATATCCACACCCGTCAGCACGACCTCGTTATAGCCGCGATCCACCAGCCGCTTGATCTGGTCGACCACCACGCCCGCGGGCACCGAGCGCGAATTGCCGCGACCATAGGGTATGATGCAGAACGTACAGCGATGATCACAGCCGTTTTGCACCTGCACATAGGCGCGGCTGCGGGTGCCAAAGCCGTCGATCAAATGCCCTGCCGTCTCGGTCACGGACATGATGTTGTTGACCTGCACAGGCTCGGTCCCGCCGGTGCTGAGGCCCGCCCACGTCGCCGCCTGCATCTTTTCCGTGTTACCGATGACGTGATCAACCTCGGTCATATTGGCGAAGGTCTCGGGCTCGGTCTGGGCCGCACAGCCTGTCACGATGATCCGCGCGTCAGGGTGGGCGCGCCGGTGTTTGCGGATGTCTTGGCGGGCCTTGCGCACGGCCTCGGCGGTGACCGCGCAGGTGTTGATCACGATGGCGTTGTCGAGGCCAGACGCCGTCGCCAACTCCTTCATCGCCTCGGTTTCATAGGCGTTGAGGCGGCAGCCGTGGTTGGAAAAGAGCGGGGCTTTGCGGTCCATATTAGAGACCCGCGAGGAACGCAGGCGTGAGCACGCCGTCAAACACATGCGCGGTCGGGCCGGTCATCCAGACGCCGTCGTCGCGCCAGTCGATATGCAGATCGCCGCCGTCGAGCGTGATCGTCACCGCCCGCTCGGTCAGCCCACGCCGATGGGCGGCGACAGCGGTGCCGCAGGACGACGAGCCGGAGGCGCGCGTGATCCCAACACCCCGCTCCCAGACCCGCATGCGGATGTGGGTCGGCGAGATGATATGGGCTACTTGGACGTTGGTGCGTTGCGGATAGAGAGCGTGATGCTCAATCTGCGGGCCGAAGGTGGCGAGATCAACGGCTTCGGCATCCTCGACAAAAAACGTGCAATGCGGATTGCCCATGCCCGTCGCCACAGGATCGCCGTCGATGGGCAAATTCAGCGTGTCGGTCTGATGCGCGAGCGGCACCTCGTCCCAATCAAGCTGGGGGTGACCCATGTTGATCGCCGTCAGCCCCGCCCCGCGGTCCTCGGCTTGCAAAAGACCCCGCTCGGTCCGCAGGGTCATCTCAGACGCACCCGTCCGATCCATCTCATAGCGCGCGATACAACGGGTCGCGTTGCCACAAGCGCCCGCAATGCTGCCATCGCTGTTGTAAAACGTCAGCGCAACATCGGCGTCCTCAGCGGCCTCGATCACGGCCAGCTGATCAAACCCAACGCCGGTATGCCGATCGCCCAAAGCCCGCGCGACATTTGCGCCCACTTGTGCAGAATCGCGGCGCGCATCAACGACGACAAAGTCGTTGCCAAGGCCGTGCATCTTCATAAACGGCAGGGATTTTTGGGTATGATCAGACATTTTCCCGCATATAACCAAGGCCAGCCCGCTATTCCAGCCCCGCATGCCGATATGGGGTTGACCGACTGACCTGCGTTTCCTAGGAAGCGGCCTAGTGAGCCTGTAGCTCAGTTGGTAGAGCAACTGACTTTTAATCAGTAGGTCCAGGGTTCGAACCCCTGCGGGCTCACCATTTTTTCAATTAAATCAAATACTGCAAGACTTAAGGCTGATGGGTCATTTTGACTGAAGAAATCCGGAAGCATATCGGCAAGCACACCGATACGAGGATTATGATGGCCTCAAACAACAACAAACACCTAGCAGTCGACAGCTTTTCTCGTTCTAATCAGAGGAAAGTTTCGTGTCGGCAAAGAAAAATCGGCTATCGCAAAAAACAGGATCTGCATAATTAAAACAGATACTTATCAAAAATACATAGCAAGGTCTTATGACATTTAGCAGATTGCATCGGATACTTGCTGGCTGAAATATTCGTGGATCGCTTCGATTTGAAAAATTCAGAAGCGTATCGGAAACACTGCAAGGTCGTTGTCGGACGAAAGTCAGCTAAAGACCAATCTGCTGGTGGTGGGTCGTATTGAATGCAGCCCCCTCACCACGCCCACAGATCAGCCTCAAACATGCAAGCCCCCTTGCAAACCATGCGCCCATTGCTGACCCTAACACCAACCGCACCACAATAGGACACCACAGCCCCATGCAATTGCTTATATCCTCCGCCTCCCCTTTTGTGCGCAAGGTGCGCGCGATGGTCATTGAGGCCGACCTCGCCGCGCGTGTGCGCGAGGTCTCTGTGCAAACCACCCCCATGGCCACCGATCCCAAGGTGCTGGCGGCGAACCCTTTGGGCAAAATTCCCGCCCTCATGCGCGACGAAGGCCCCGCGATTTACGACAGCCGCGTGATCACCCGCTATTTGGACGCGCAGGCGGGCGGCAAGCTCTACCCCGAGGCACGGATTTGGGATGTGCTGACCTTGGAGGCCACCGCCGATGCGATCATGGAGGCGTCGGTCTCCATGGCCTATGAGGTGCGGTTGCGCCCCGACGCGCAGCAATCGCCAGAATGGATCGAGGCGCAATGGGCAAAGGCCGACCGCGGCATCGCCGCCATCAACGCCCGCTGGATGAGCCATTTGGCGGGCCCCATTGACATGGCGCAAATCGCGGTCGCCTGCGCGCTGTCCTACGTCGATTTGCGCCACGACGCACGGGGCTGGCGGACGGGCAATGACGCGCTAGCCGCGTGGCACGCGACATTCTGCGAGCGCGACAGCATGCAGCAGACCGTCCCCACCTAGTCGAGAAATTCCCACGTGTCCGCGCCGTCAAACAGGCGGTGCGGATAGCGCTCCATATCTGCGCGTGCCGCCATCCGCATATTGACGGCCAAGCGATCCTCGGGGGTGCCACCGGGTACAGAGGTATAATGGGTGACACAGCCGCAGGTCTTGCAATGATGAAACCGGATCATGCCATCCCCGTGGGTATAGTCGGCAATGGCACCGTCTTTCGCGTCAATCTCGACAGTGCTCTCGGTCATATGCGCCCATGCCGCACCATACCTGTGACAAATGCTGCACGTGCAAGACACTACACGCGCGGGCTCTGCCGTCAAACGCCATGAGACTGCGCCACAATGACACTCTCCCTTTACCATTTTGGGCACCCCGCTAGGTTATGCATCACCAACAAGAAAGCGCGCTCCTGCGCCCGAATGTCCGCTGGACCTGCGGAACACATGGGAGTAAGTACCGCGCGATTGCGCTCTGCCGCTGGGCAGGTTTGTGATTCTGGTCGACAATAGGCCGGCTTGACACAATTGACCACGTGATGGACGTCGCACGGCGTCTGGGATCAGGATTTTGACCCCGCATCGCATATGTCTAAACGACCAAAATGGAGATGCACCTCGTGTCACATTCAGAAGAAACAGCCGGCACACGCCGCGACTTTATTTACTACGCAACCGCAGGTGCGGGGGCCGTGGCGACAGCTGGGGCGGTTTGGCCATTGGTCGATTCGATGAACCCGTCAGCTGATGTTTTGGCCTTGGCGTCGATCCGGGTTCCGTTGGATGAGCTGACCGAAGGCATGCAAATTGTTCGGCTGTGGCAGGGAAAACCTGTATTCATACGGTATCGCAATGCCGAAGAGATCGAAGCTGCCCGCGCTGTTGATGTATCGGAACTGCCCGACCAAGACGCGCAGAACGATAATGCAGGCTCTGGTGCCGAAGCGACAGATGAGAACCGGACAATCGCGCCGTTCGGCAGCGATGATCCGGTGTTCCCGGCAGGCGCGCTCTACGTCTCGTCTGGCATCTGCACACACCTCGGTTGCGTGCCCGTCGGCGAAGCGGGTGATTTCGGCGGCTGGTTCTGCCCCTGTCACGGCTCGCACTACGACACCGCTGGCCGCATCCGCAAAGGTCCGGCACCGCGCAATCTACCCATTCCCTACGCTGTCCTCGTCGAAGAGACAGTCCTGCAACTCGGTGAGGAGGCTTAACCCATGGCTGGTATTCCACACGATCACTATGAGCCGGGGTCCGGCGGAGAGAAGTGGCTGCACAAGCGCCTTCCCATCCTAGGCCTCGCCTATGACACGCTGATGCTGCCCACGCCCAAGAACCTCAACTGGATGTGGATCTGGGGCATCGTTCTGACCATCACACTGGTGATGCAGATCGTCACCGGCGTTATTCTGGCGATGCACTATGTGGCCGACACCGAACTGGCCTTTGGCCGGATCGAGCACATCATGCGCAACGTCAACGGCGGCCACATGATCCGCTACGTCCACATGAACGGCGCATCGCTGTTCTTTGTCGCGGTCTACGCGCACATCTTCCGCTCACTCTACTACGGTAGCTACAAGGCACCGCGCGAAGTGACATGGATCATCGGTATCCTGATGTTCGTCCTGATGATGGGCACAGCGTTCATGGGCTACGTTCTGCCATGGGGCCAGATGTCTTTCCACGGAACCGCCGTGATCACCGGCCTGTTCGGCGCGATCCCGTTCGTGGGTGAAGCGATCCAGACATGGCTCTTGGGCGCATCCGCTGTGGGCCAGCCTGCATTGAACCGCTTCTTCGCGCTTCACTACATGCTGCCGTTCATCCTGCTGGGCCTGACTTTGGTCCACATCTGGGCGTTCCACACCACGGGTAACAACAACCCAACAGGCGTCGAAGTGCGCCGCACCAGCAAAGAAGATGCCCAGAAAGACACCCTGCCCTTCTGGCCATATTTCGTGATCAAAGACCTGCTCGCGCTCGTCGTGATCTTGGCCGTGTTCACCGCCGTTGTGGGCTTTATGCCAAACTACTTGGGCCACCCGGACAACTACATCCCGGCCAACCCTGCGGCGACACCTGCGCACATCGTGCCTGAGTGGTACTTCTTGCCCTTCTACGCGATCCTACGGGCTTTTGATGACAGCGTTTGGCTGGTCATGCTGACCAAGTTCGTGACCTTCGGCATCATCGACGGCAAGTTCTTTGGCGTCCTCGCGATGTTCGGTGCGATTGCTGTGATGGCGCTGGCGCCATGGCTAGACACGTCGTCGGTCCGTTCGGGTCGCTACCGTCCTATGTTCAAGTGGTGGTTCTGGCTGCTGGTCGTCGACTTTTTCGTGTTGATGTGGGTCGGCGCACGTCCGGCGGAAGGCATCTACCCAGTGATCTCGCTGATCGGTGCGACCTACTGGTTCGGCTACTTCCTCGTGGTCCTGCCACTGCTGGGGGTTATCGAGAAACCGCTAACACCACCTGCGACGATCGAAGAAGACTTCGCAGCCCACTACCCTAAATCCGCAGGCAGCACCGGGACATCGTCCTCCGCCGCCCCGGCTGAGTGAGACAGAGGAACATGACAATGCTTAAATCACTCGCTCTATCAACCGCACTCGGGCTCGGCGTTATCGCCGGGTCCGCCCAGGCCGCTGGCGACACCCACATCGAAGATTTCGATTTCTCGTTTGAGGGGATGTTCGGCAGCTACGACCGCATGCAATTGCAGCGCGGCTTGCAAATCTTCACCGAGGTTTGCTCGCAGTGCCACGGTCTGGAATACGTCGCGTTCCGCAATCTCGCGGATGAAGGCGGGCCAGACTGGACCGACGACGAAGTGCGCGACTACATCGAATACAACCAGATCGAAGTCTTTGACCCGGCTCTTGACGATGGCTACGGCGACCTCCGTGCGGCGGTGATCACCGACCAATTCCCCGGCAGCCAAGTCGAAGGCGCACCGGACCTCAGCCTGATGGCAAAAGCCCGCGCTGGTTTCCACGGCCCCTACGGCCTCGGGATCAACCAGTTCATCTACGGCATGGGCGGCCCTGAATACATCGCCTCCCTGCTGACAGGTTACGCTGATGAGCCTGAATGCGCGCTGGAAGGCGAGCCGATGGACGGCAACTACAACACCGCGTTCGAATACGGTGGCTATCCCGAGAGCTGCTTGGACGAGGACGGCAAACACACCGTTCCCGGCACATGGATCGCAATGGGTCAACCGCTCTGGGGTGAAGACGTAGAATTTGCAGACGGCCACTCCAACGACCTGCACCACGAAGCTGAAGACGTCGCAGCCTTCTTGATGTGGGCCGCCGAACCGGGCCTCAACGCACGCAAGCAAGCGGGCCTGACAGGCGTGATCTTCCTGTCGGTCCTCGCCGTGCTGCTCTACCTGACCAACAAACGCCTCTGGGCACCGGTCAAAAAGGGTCGCGACGAATAAATCGTCAGACATACAATTCAAAAGGCGCGGCCCTCATCGGGACCGCGCCTTTTTTATGTCGCTAGACCCCGTCCCCCAGATAATCGCGCAGAGCCTGCGTCGGCTGATCGAAAAATGCAGCCGTGGCCACAGGCGGCTGCGCGATACCGCCATCCACAAAACACACCTGATCCGCAACGCGCTGCGCATCGCCCGGATCATGGGTGACCATCATCAATTCACGCCCGCTGCCCGCCAAAACTGATTGCGCTAAATCCAACATCTCGTGGCGCAAACCGGGGCCAAGCGCTGAAAAAGGCTCGTCCATCAACACCAACGGGCGATCTGCCACCAGCACCCGTGCCAGCGCCACGCGGCTTTGTTGCCCGCCTGACAGCGCGCCGGGCTTGCGAGATTGCAAATCGGCAAGGCCCACAACGCGCAACGCCTCTGTCACTTTTTCAACCTCACCCGCCATCAGCCGCAGGGTCGGCCGCACCCCAAGACCTACGTTTTGTGCGGCGGTCAGATGCGGAAACAGGTTATTGTCCTGAAACAACATACTGACAGGACGCGCGGCGGGGGCGGCCTGTGTCACGTCGTGCGCACCCCACAAAATGCGCCCCGACTGCGGCGGCAGAAACCCTGCGATGGCCGACAGCAACGTCGACTTGCCACCGCCCGACGGCCCGATCACAGCCGTCACGGGCGCGACGCCCAATGCCCAATCGGCCCGCAGCCGAAACTCTCCCGCGGCCAATTCCAGCCCTTCAAGCGTCAGCACCCAGCCGCCCCCCTCTGTCAAAAATCCAGAACAACGCCAGCGAGATCGCGACCAAAATCAGCGCCGCCCCCGCCGCTGCGTCCATCCGGTAGCTGCCCATCAAACGGTACATCGCCAGCGGCAGCGTCTCTTGCGCATCGGCGGCGAACAACGTGATCACGCCCAGATCGCCCATGCTGAGGGCTGCCGCCAGCCCTGCCGCAAACCCCAGCGGCCTGCGCAACCGCGGCACCGCCACGATCCGCACATAGGCCCAGCCCGTCAGCCCGAGGCCCCGCGACAACCGCCCATAGTCCTCGCGCAAGCTGTTGGCTGCGGGGATCAGCGCACGCAGAGCAAACGGCAAGCTCATCACCGCATTGACGAGCGCCGTGACAATCAGCGCCAAATCTGACGGGCGCGCATAGGGAAACACGATCAAGAACAACCCCGTCCCCATCACAAGACTGGACGCAGCCAGCGGCAAAGCGGCCCCCGCGCCCGCCCAGAACCCGCCACGCAACGCCAGCATCAGCGCCATGCCAGTGGCCAACAGCGTCGACAGAACGGCGACTAAGATCGACCGCCCCGCCGCCACCCAGACGGTCGTGGGCATCTCGGCCAATCCCCCCACGCCGCGCCAGACGATCATCACCAGCGGCACCATCAAAAACGCAGCGGCCAGCGTGATCCAGACCGCATCCCAGACACGGCTCATCCCGCCGCTGTCCCACCGCTGCACAGCGCGGTCCAGCCCTGCCCCCAACGCGTGAGTGACCGCGACCCACCACGCGAGGCAGGCCGCCAATCCGCAGAGCACGAACTGAATCACCGCCAAATTCGCCGCGGCAGCGAGGTCGAAATCGAACCGCAATGCTTGGTATATGGCCAGCTCGACGGTCGTCGAACGCGGCCCCCCGCCCAGCGTTAGCGCCACCGCGAAACTGGTCAGACAGATCAAAAAGATCGTGACGAATATCCCCGGCACCTGCGCGCGCAGCATCGGCCATTCCAGCACGCGTCGAACCGGCGCCCCGAGGCTGGCTGCCAGTCGAAACCGCTCTGCCGGGATCGCGAGCCAGCCTTGCAGGATCAACCGCGTCGCCAGTGGCAGGTTGAAAAACACATGCGCCAACACGACGCCCTGAAACCCGTAGATCGAGACAGGGGGTAGCCCGAGCACTTCAAGCCCGACATTCACCACCCCGCTGCGTCCGAACACGGCGAGCAGCCCGAGGATCGCCACGATCACAGGCAGGATGAACGGAGCCCCGAGGATGGTGATCAACGCCGAGCGCCCGAAAAACCGCCGCCGCGCAAGGGCGCGGGCCACAGGAATCGCAAACAGCACCGACAACAGCGCTGATACAAACGCTTGGACCACGGTGAACCGCACAGCGGCCCAATCGGTGCCGCCCAATTCTCGCCCCCCGCGCCAGCCTACGGCCACCACGGTGCCCAGCGTCAAAAACACGACCAGCCCGGCAGCAACAGCGCCGGGCCAGCGGGGCTCGAGGGCTATTGCGACAGCGCGGCGCGCCATCCCGCGATCGCCTCATCACGCGCCGCCGCAGCAGCGTCCGGGGTCAGATAGAGCGCCTGCCCAATAGCATTCGGATCCGCAAACCCGTCAGGCAAACCACCCTCGGGTGTCACGGCGGGAAACATCCAGTTGGTCGTCGGGATCACATCCTGAAACCCAGATGTCAGCATGAACGCCAGAAACTCATCAGCCAACTCGGGCTGATCGGTCGTCGCGATCTTGGCCGCGACCTCGATCTGCATCGCATGACCTTCGTCGAACACCAGCGTCTGTTTGGTCGCGTCGTCTTCCGCGATCAGGTGATAGGATTCGGAGGTTGTGTAGGACAACACAAGGTCCGCTTCGCCATCGAGGAATAGCCCATAGGCCTCGGACCAGCCGGGCGTGACGGTGACGATATTGTCGGCCAAGCCTTCCCAAATCTCGCCCGAGCGTTCCCCGTAGGCCGCCTCGACCCACATCAACAGGCCGAGGCCGGGGGTGGAGGAACGGGGGTCTTGGATGACGATCTTGAGATCACTCGCGGCCAGCTCTTCGAAATTGGCCGGAGTGGCATCGCCAGCGTTCCCGACAAAGGCAAAGTAGCCGTAGTCATAGGGCACAAACATCGGGTCATCCCACGCAACGGGCAGGTCCAGATCTACGCTCAACCCATGGTCGGCGAACACGCCGGTCTCACGAGCGGCGACGATCAGATTGGTGTCGATCCCCAGCATCACATCCGCGTCCGAACGTGGCCCCTCCAACTGCAACCGCGCGAGCAGGGCCGCCCCGTCGCCATTGCCGGAAAACTGTAGATCGCAGGCGCAGACCTCTTCGAATGCGGCCTCAATCGCGGGGCCGGGCCCCCAGTCGGTGACAAAGCTGTCGTAGGTATAGACGGTGAGCACAGGAACGTCTTGCGCGACAGCCGGGATGGCGGTGGCGATCAACAGTCCTGCAACATGGGTAAGGGTCTTCATGGTGTGTCCTCTTCATGTGCCGGACGGAGTGGGGCACGAGGATTTTCCCGCAACCTTCCCTCCGCCGGTGTTAGCCGGTTCAGGTTCTACGGGTCCGCATCTGCGTCTCAGCCCATGATTGAGCACCCCGAGGTACGTCTAAACATAGCCGAATGGGACGGGGGTGCAAGGGGGCCTTGGTCGGTCAACCGCCGCGCATATTTCACGGCGACGATTATTCCGTTACAGATCAGCTGCTCTTTTGATTGTCATAGGCGTCAAACAAATCGCTGACCAATACGCCATTAATCCGCATCCCCGTCAGATTGGCATCGGTGATCTGGGCATCGGCCAAATTAACATTCTGGAATGTCGTCTCAGACAGATCGACATTGGTATAGGACGCCTTGGTCAGGTTCAGGTCTTCAAACGTCATCTCGGACAGGTTGGCGTAGGTGACACCAGACTGCGACAGATTGACGTTGTTGAAGCGGGATTGCGCCAGATTGACGTCATCGAACTTGGCTTGGCTCAGATTGGTATCGGTGAAAACCGCCTGCGTCAAAACGGCGAAAAACTTTGCACCCGTTAGGTTAACACCGTCGAAATGCGCGCCGGTCATATCCGCCCGTTCAAAATGAGCACCCAACATCTGCGGGCCAGTAAATGGATTAGGCTTCGCATCATCCGACATCAGAGCGCCTTTCTATCTATGGATCGGGAGATAGCTTGGGCCGCGCGTGGGTTGAACACAAGGACCCGGTTTCGATGCATTCAAAACACGCAGCAATCAGCCGTCAGCCCTGTGACAGATCCAACGCCTCTTGATCCGGGTTCAACCGCGCCACAGACAGGTTCAGCGCGGCCGCCACCGTTACCCACGCCAGATAGGGCACAAACGCGAGGCCGGCCCAAGTGTCGAGCTGCCAATGCGTGATTGTGGCCCCGAGCACCGCGACCCAAAGGGCGGCCATGATCGGCAGGGCTTTGCGCAGGCCCCGCAGGCCGAAAAACACCGGGGTCCACAGCGTGTTAAACGCG
The DNA here is from genome assembly GCA_937931795.1 of uncultured Paracoccaceae bacterium. Lineage (GTDB taxonomy): Bacteria > Pseudomonadota > Alphaproteobacteria > Rhodobacterales > Rhodobacteraceae > JALZWD01. The sequence goes on along the minus strand of CALHAP010000068.1, from coordinate 59,907 downwards.
ATCTGGATCGACCAGAACACCATCGCATAGGCGTTGCCGTCCAGCACCGCGACCCGCGCGCCAGCAAAGGCGATCAGCAGGTAGATCGAGGTCCACGCGACGGGAAACACCCAATCAGGCGGGGTCCACGCGGGCTTGTTCAGGCCTCTGTACCACGGGCCGGGCGGAAACATCGCACCCGTCGCCGCAGCGCCGCAGCAAGCGGCTAAGAACAGCAAAAACAACAGGATATCCATCAGTAGCCCCTCGAAATCATGGGCGTCACGCCCCCTGCCCGGTGGGGCCAATGTCATTGCGCTGCGCGCTTAGGTCAGCCAACACATCTAGCATCGCTCCCGTGCGCGAGAATACCCGTGGCCCCGAGGCCGTCGCATCCACGAGGAACGCAACTTCGGGCAGCGGCGGCGCGTATATCACCGCCGGTTGCGGCATGACAATCGAGGTCGCGGCCCGCGCGCTGGCCTGCGCCATCCAGCCGATCTTTTGTGCCTTGGACGTATGCGCGCGCATCGACACGCTGTCATGGCCTTGACGGCGCACTTGTTTGCCAATGCCCGCATAGATCAACCGCGCGGCCCAAATGCCCATTCGCGCCTTCACCGGCAGCGCGCCAATTCCGGCCTCGGACCGCGCATAAAGGCGGTCGGCTTCCGACAACAGACGCGCGACCATACGGCGGACCTCATCGGTGGGCAGCGGGTCATGCAGAAAATTCGCAGGCTCAATCTGCGCCTCGGCCATCCAGGTCATCGGCAGGTATATACGCCCCGCGCGCGCATCCTCGCCCACATCACGGGCGATATTGGTCAATTGCATTGCCACACCCAGATCACAGGCGCGCGCCAGCGCATCGGCGTCGCGCACCCGCATCAACACGCACATCATAGCACCCACAGCACTGGCCACGCGGGCCGAATAATCGCGCAGGCCCGACAGATCGTTATAGGTGCGCCCTTGGGCGTCCCATGCCAGCCCTTCCAGCAAGGCTTCAGGCAGCGCGCGGGGCATGTCGAATTCCTCGATGATCGCGGCAAAGGCACGGTCCTCGGGCGCATTGCGCGGCGTGCCCGCATAGGCCAGATCGAGACGGTCGCGCAGGGACAGCACCGCTTCGGCCTTGTGATCGCCCTCGTCCACCTCGTCGTCGGCCAACCGGCAAAACGCGTAGAGCACCAGTGCCGGATCGCGGACCGACGCGGGCAGCAGCTTGGAGGCGGCAAAGAACGACAGCGACCCCGTGCGGATCGCCTCGCGGCAATGGTCTAGGTCATCGGATCGGATCATTCGGCGGCCAATCTATGGGTTGAAGGGGCACTTTGCGGCGCGTCGGGCACCATCTGCGCCAGCACCTGCGCGCTCGACACGACACCTGGCACACCTGCGCCGGGATGGGTACCAGCACCGGCCAGATAGAGACCAGGCAGCTCTTCGCTGACGTTGTGGGGACGGAAATACGCACTTTGCAGGATACGCGGCTCGATGGAAAAGCCCGACCCGTTTGGCGACAGATAGCGGTCGCGGAAATCTTCGGGGGTAAAGATCACCTCCTCGGACAGATGCGCCTCGAAACCGGGAATCGTCTGCTCCAAAACAGCGGCCACCTTATCGCGATAGGCATCCCGCTCAGCCGCCCAATCAACGGGGTTTTTATGCCCCAGATGCGGCACAGGCGACAGCGCATACCACGTATCATCGCCCGCAGGGGCAACATCAGGATCGGTCAGCGAGGGGCGGTGCAGATAGAGGCTCATGTCGTCAGACAGATGCCCTTTGATGAAAATATCGCGCAGCAGTCCCTCATACCGTGGCCCGCTCAGGATCGTGTGATGCCCCACATCAGACCATTTGCCCTTGGTCCCTTTGGTCCCGAAATACCAAACAAACAGGCCCATCGACCAACGTGACTTGCGCAGTTTCGGCGCAGTCCAGCGACGCTTCTTATGGTTGCGCAGCAGGTGATCATAGGTGTGACCGGGATCGGCGTTGCTGACGACCACGGGGGCCTGCAAGGCCTGCCCATCAGCCAGCTTCACGCCCGCCGCTTTGCCATTCTCGACCGTGATTTCATCGACCTGCGCGCCCTGACGCACGGTGCCGCCCTGCGCCTGGATCACGCGCACCATCGCATCGGCAATCGCCTGCACACCGCCCATCGCATAATGGACGCCAAATTCCTTTTCGAGGTAGCCCACCAGCGCATAAATGCTGGTCACATGCATCGGATCACCGCCGATAAACAGCGGGTGAAACGACAGCGCCATGCGCAGGCGCTCATCCTTAACCCGTGTCCTTGCAAGGCCCAGAATCGAACGATCCGCGCGCAGCATCGCAAACTGCGGCAGCACCTTGATCGTCTCCCAAATCCGGTGCATCGGCTTGGTCAACATCCCCTCAAAGCCCACGACATACCGCTTTTGGCTGTCGTCCAGAAACTTGAGGTAGCCCGTGACATCGGCGGGGTTAAACCGCGTGACCTCTTTGACCATATGATCGGTATCGCCATTGGCGCGAAACACCGACCCATCGCCCCAGCGGATCTCATAGAACGGATCCAGCGGCTTGAGGGTCACATCGGCATGGAAATCGCGCCCGCAGGCCTCCCACAGTTCTTCATAGACCTGCGGCACGGTGACAATCGTGGGGCCCAGATCAAACCTATGCCCACCCTTGGTGATCGACGAGCCACGCCCGCCGGCACGGTCGAGGCGGTCCAACACGGTCACTTGGTAGCCCTTGGCCCCCAACCGCATGGCCGAAGCCAAACCGCCCAATCCGGCACCTATCACGATGGCAGAGGTGGCGTTTGATTCTGGCGTGTCATCTGTCAACATAAACTGACACTAGCCAGCAAACCCCGCCGTGACAACGCTTCTTTCGGCTGCAATTTCCGCCGTCACTACATCACTATACAAGCATTATCGGGGTAAAGTGATTTTTCGCCACCACGCGCCACTGCGACACATCAACCACTTCCCACAGCGATTTGAATGTGTCACATTAAATTGACACTTTGGGAGAGAGACGTGCAAAACACTCCGCATCAGACCGTCAGCCTATCGTTCTTCCGCTTTGCGGGCGTGGGCGCGCGGGCGTGGGCCTTTGCGCAAATGGGGTTGGCCCGGCCGGGATTTGCGCGGACCCCTGACATCGGCTTTTGGAAGCTGTGTGGATCAGGCAGCGGCGAAGGGTTCACGCCCATCCCCAACACGGCGGTCTACGCGGTCCTTGCTACATGGCCAGACCCGATGATTGCCCGCGCACGCGTCGAAGCGGCGCCCATTTTCAACCGATACCGCGCCCATGCCACCGAAAGCTGGAGCGTGTTTTTGACCCCCACCTCGTCCAAGGGCAAATGGTCCGGCCAAACACCGTTTGCCACACGTCCCGCCACTCAGCCCGGCCCTCTTGCCGCCCTCACACGCGCCAGCCTCAAGCCAAAGGTCGCCGCGCGGTTCTGGGGGCGTGTACCCAATATCTCCAAGATGATCGGCGCGGACCCCAATGTGGCGTTCAAAATCGGCATCGGTGAAATGCCACTGCTGAACCAAGTCACATTCTCGATCTGGCCCAATGAACAGGCCATGGCAGCATTTGCGCGCACCGGACCACATGCCGATGCGATCCGGGCCGTGCGGTCGGAAAAATGGTTCCGCGAAGAGCTCTATGCGCGCTTCACCGTGCAATCAGATATGGGCAGTTGGCAGGGCGCATCACCGCTCGCCGCATTGGAGGCCGCCGCATGAAACAGCCCTTTCCCTTCGCCGCCATCGTCGGCCAAGAAGAGATGAAACGCGCGATGATCCTGACGGCCATCGACCCTGCCATCGGCGGTGTTTTGGTGTTCGGAGATCGCGGCACGGGAAAATCCACCGCCGTCCGCGCGCTAGCCGCTCTGCTACCACCGATCAAGGCCGTCAAAGGCTGCCCGGTGAATTCGGAAAAAGCGGCCCTCGTCCCCGATTGGGCCGCGGGTGCGGGCAAAACCACGCAAACCATCCCCACCCCGGTCGTCGATCTGCCCTTGGGCGTCTCGGAAGACCGCGTCACGGGGGCGCTGGATATCGAACGCGCGCTGACCAACGGCGAAAAAGCGTTTCAACCCGGTCTGCTGGCGCGTGCAAATCGCGGCTACCTCTATATCGACGAGGTCAATCTGCTCGAAGATCACATTGTCGATCTGCTGCTTGATGTGGCGCAATCGGGCGAGAATGTTGTCGAACGCGAAGGTCTCAGCATCCGCCACGCCGCGCGGTTTGTGCTCGTTGGCTCAGGCAACCCTGAGGAGGGCGAGCTGCGTCCGCAATTGCTCGACCGCTTTGGCCTGTCGGTGGACGTAGCCTCGCCCACAGATATCGACGAGCGGATTGAGGTCATCAAACGCCGCGACGCCTATGAGACCGACCACGCGGCCTTCATGCTGCGCTGGCAAGCCGAAGACGCGGCGATCAGGGCGCAGATACTGCGCGCCCGCAAAACGCTCAAAAAACTCAAAACCCCCGACAGCAGCCTGCGCGACGTCGCCGAGCTGTGTTTGGCGCTCGGGTCTGACGGGTTGCGCGGCGAGCTGACCCTGCTCAAAGCGGCGCGGGCCTATGCGGCATGGCGCGACGATACCGCCCTGACACGCGGCCATGTGCGCGCTGTGGCCACCATGGCCCTGCGCCACCGTCTGCGCCGCGATCCGCTGGATGAAGCAGGATCAGGCGTGCGCGTTACCCGCATCGTGGACGAGGTTCTTGGCTGATCTGACTACCCCATATGGACGGGCGCGCTGCGCCTTGGCGCTGCTGGCGATGGACCCCACAGGCCTCGGCGGTCTGCATCTCCGGGCGCGGTCCAGCCCGTTGCGGGATCGGTTGATGCAAGAGATCAGCGCACTGCCCCTGCCCGCCGTGCGCCTGCACCCACAGATCTCGGACGACGCGCTCTTTGGCGGATTGAACCTCAGCGAAACCTTGGCCACCGGCAAAATGGCGCATCACGCAGGCCTGCTGTCTACGCCCGCCACGCTGATCCTCACCATGTCCGAACGCTGCACGACGCACTTGGCGGCGCGGCTGTCGATGGCGTTGAATGACGACCAAGGCCACTGCCTGATAGCACTGGACGAAGGGGCGGAAGACGACGAAGGCTTGGCCCCGGCCCTGTCCGACCGGCTGGCGTTTTTCACCGATCTCGACGGGGTCGCACTGGGCGATGTCACGACAGCACCCGCGCCATCCACAGCACGCGACATCGCGCGCGTCACAGCAGCGCCAGAGACCATCGCGCAGATCGCGGGCCTCTGCGACAGTCTCGGTATCATGGGTGCGCGGGCCCCGCTTTTTGCGCTGCGCGCCGCACGCGCCCATGCGGCACTGATGGGGAACACTTGCGTCACCACAGAGGATATCGAGGCCGCCTGCGCGCTGGTTTTAGCGCACCGCGCGACACGCTGGCCCGAACCCGCACCCGAGACGGAAACACCCGACACATCCCCCGAAGAGCCACCCCAAGGCAGCGGAGAGATGCAACTGCCTGACGAGCTGATCCTAGACGCAGTGCGGGCGATGTTGCCGGGCAACCTGCTCGAAAAAATCGCGGCCACCAAGCAACGCAGCGCCAAAGGCGCAGGATCAGGCGCCAAGAAACAAGGCAACAGACGCGGACGCCCCCTGCCCGCGCGGGCCGGGCGATTGGGCAGTGCGGCCCGCGTCGATGTGGTGGCAACACTACGGGCGGCGGCCCCATGGCAAACCCTCCGCGCGCGCGCACGTCCCGAGCACGACGGCCTGCACATCCGCCCCGGCGACATTCATATCAAACGCTACGAGACACAATCAGACCGCTTGCTGATCTTCGCGGTCGATGCCTCGGGATCAGCGGCCCTCGCGCGATTGGGCGAGGCAAAGGGCGCGATCGAGATCATGCTAGCGCAGGCCTATGCCAAACGCGATCACGTCTCGCTGGTGGCGTTTCGCGGGGCCGAGGCCGAACTGCTATTGCCGCCCACGCGCAGCCTCGTGCAGACGAAACGGCGGCTCGCAGCGCTGCCCGGCGGGGGTGGCACACCGCTGGCAGCCGGGTTGCGGCAGGCACTGACACAGGCAGACCACGCGACACGGCGCGGGCTGACGCCAACCATCGTGCTGCTGACAGACGGTAAGGCGAACATCGCACTCGACGGGGCCGCCAGCCGGGCCGAGGCGCGCACAGACGCGCGGCTGATCGCACGACAAATCGCGGCGACAGGCACAGGCTCGATCACCATCGACACAGGGCAGCGTCCAAATCCCACACTGCACGAGTTGTCGGCACTGATGGGCGGCAGCTATCTGGCGATGCCGCGCGCCGATGCGCACCGGGTGTCCGCCGCCATCACCACGACCTTGGACGCTTAAGCCATGCGGTGGCCGCAGGATGCGACGGGCTGGCCCATGGCCGATCTATCACGCTTTGCCCATGTGCGTCCGCACCGCTGGCACATCCAAGAGGGCGGCACCGGACAGACGATCCTGCTCATCCACGGCGCAGGCGGAGCCACGCAAAGCTGGCGGGCGCTGTTCCCGATCCTCGCGCAACATTTCCACGTCGTAGCCGTCGATCTACCGGGCCAAGGGTTCACCAAAATGGGGGCAAGGGCGCGCTGCAATCTCACGCATATGGCCGAAGATCTGCGGGCCTTGGTCGATCACGAAGGCTGGACGCCCACGGCAATCGTCGGCCATTCGGCGGGGGCCGCGATTGCCCTGCGCATGGCCGAATTGGGGGGGGCACCTCAGCCACGGATCATCGGGATTAATGCGGCATTGGCCAATTTCACCGGGGTCGCGGGGTGGCTGTTTCCGGTGATGGCCAAAATGCTGGCGATGAACCCGCTGACGGCCAGCATATTCTCGGCCACGGCCACAGGCCGCACGGTCGCGCGGCTGATCACAGGCACGGGATCTACATTGGACGCGGACGGCTTGGCGCTCTATGGGCGGTTGTTGCGCGACCGGACGCATGTGGACGCAACATTGGCGATGATGGCGCAATGGTCGCTCGACGGGCTGACAGCACGGTTGCCCGAAAACACCGCGCGCACCTTACTGATCACCGGATCACAAGACGAAGCGGTCCCGCCAAAAACCAGCGCGCAGGCTGCGGCACAGATGCCAGGTGCGCAGCATATCGACCTGCCGGACCTCGGGCATCTGGCCCATGAAGAAGCCCCCGATCTGATCGCAGACCATATCATCGCTTGGCTAGCGACATAAAAACGGGCTGCCAGATCACTCTGACAGCCCGAATTTTAGATCGCAATGCTGCGCTTATTCAGCGGCAAATGTCGCGAGGTAGGCGTAGATGTTGATCGCATCTTCTTCGCTGCGGACCTGATAGGCCATCTTGCCACGGGCGCGACGGTTGTCGAGTGTTTCGCGCAGCCAACCTGTTGGGTCTTGGACGTAGCCGACAAAGTTCTCCTCGGTCCACAGCATCTCTGTCTCGCCCACTTCCACGATTGAATCGCCGTAGTTGAAATCAGGGTGCATGCCGATGCCGCGCGCGGCGATGTCGTATAGGTTCGGGCCAGTGCGGGCGTTGCGCCCGGCGAGAACATTGCCGTCAGCGTCTGCCACAATGTGACAGCTGACGCACTGACGGCCGAACGCCTCTTCGCCAGCGGCGGCGTCGCCGGATGCATGGCCATCTGCGAACGCAGGTGCGGCCAAAAGTGTCATCGCAGCGGCGAGTGTGAATTTGGTCATATGTAGGGTCTCCCTAGAAATGGATCGTGCGACAGTGTGCCCCAGTCGATGTTAAAGATAAGGCATTGAAACATAAGGTCCAGCATAAAGATGCAGAAACCTTCAACACCGCGTGATCACGCCACGGCATGTGCAATTGCGCATTGTTTCCAAAGCGTTGCGAGCGCAGACACCAAATAATCAATATCGGCATCTGTGTGCAACGGTGACGGCGTAAAGCGCAAACGCTCGGTCCCCTTTGGCACGGTCGGATAGTTGATCGGTTGGACGTAAATATCCCATTCCGCCATCAGATAATCGGCCAGCATCCGGGTTTTGACCGGGTCTTTGATCAGCACGGGCACGATATGGCTGTCGTTTTCCATATGCGGAATACCCTGCCGGTCCAACGCTGCTCTCAGCCGCGCGACTTGGCTGCGCTGCCCCATACGCTCGGCGTCGCTCTCTTTAAGATGCGCAATAGAGGTGCGGGCAGCCGCGGCCACGGCAGGCGGCAATGCGGTGGTAAAGATGAACCCGGACGCAAATGAGCGGATGAAATCACACAGCGCCGCCGATCCGGTGATATAGCCGCCGACCACGCCAAATGCCTTGCCCAATGTGCCCTCAATGAGGGTGATGCGGTCCATCAGCCCCTCTTGCTCGGCCACGCCGCCGCCGCGCGGGCCGTACATGCCGACCGCATGGACCTCGTCGAGGTAGGTCATGGCGCCGTATTTCTCGGCCACTTCCACGATCTGCCGGATGGGGGCGATGTCGCCGTCCATCGAATAAACGCTCTCGAACGCCACGATCTTGGGGACGTTCGCGGGCAAGGCCGCCAGTTTCGCCTCGAGGTCTGCCACGTCGTTGTGGTTCCAGATGACTTTTTGCGCGCGGCTGTGCCGGATGCCTTCGATCATCGACGCATGGTTGCCCGCGTCCGACAAGATCACACAGTTTTCCAACCGCGACCCCAACGTGCTGAGCGCCGCCCAATTCGACACATAGCCTGACGTGAACAGCAGCGCCGCCTCCTTGCCATGCAGATCCGCCAGCTCGGCCTCCAGCAACAAATGGTCGTGGTTGGTGCCTGAGATGTTGCGCGTGCCGCCAGCCCCCGTGCCCGTGCGCGCCACAGCTTCGCACATGGCCGCGATCACCTTGGGGTGTTGGCCCATCCCGAGATAGTCGTTCGAACACCACACGGTCACATCGCGCACGCCGTCAGTCCCGTGGTTCGCGGCCTTGGGGAATTTCCCGCAATCGCGCTCCAGCTCGGCAAAGTAGCGGTAGTTTCCGTCGTCTTTCAGCTGATCCAGCTGCTTGTTGAAAAGTGCATCAAAGTCCATGTGATCGTCCCTCGTCGTTCGGCATGTTTTTGGGCGCGGGCAACATCCAGCGCCAGAGTTTTGCATCGGGCAACGGGATCACCATCAGCCAATGTTCGAGCAACGCCAGCGCCGACAAGGCCACCAGCAATGTATATGTCGCGGCCTCAGCGGGCAGCACAGCGCCCCACAACCGTTCCGCAAAACAGGCCAGCGCAAACGACAGGCCCGTGATCGCTATGGGAAAGGCCAAGGTGATCGGCCCCCGGCGAAAGTATGATTTCAGATGCGCCAGCTTACCCGGCACGAATTCGAAATTGATCCGGGGCACCCCGAAAAACAGGTTCAGCTTGGCCGAGATGCGCGCCAGATAGAGGATCACATAGGCCCAAAGTGCGACTTGGGTTTCGGCCCCTGCGGTCACCATCACCACGGCCAGCAAGCCCAGCGTCAGCGCAATCTCGTGGTGCGACACGGTCCCCCAGGCGCGCATAAACCGCGCCCATCCGGACAATCCCGGCGGACAGTCGCGCCGCTCTGGCCCGGTGATCACACCGGCCAAAAACGCCAGCTCGATCCAGCCCCAGATACCAAGCGCGCCTAGGAACCCTGCATAGACCGCCAACACCGTTTCGGATGACACCGACAGGATCACACCCGCCACGCCAAGGGCCAGTATCGGCACAGCGGCAAACACCACCATGCCATGCGCCCCGCCGCCTGCGCGGTCGGCCCAACGGACGGCGAGCATGATCATGCCGGTGGCGAACCACCAGACAAATATCGCGATCATGGCTGCCATCCAGTGGGTCATATCAATACGCAGGCTCCATCCGCACATCGACAGGCGTGGCGTTGGGAATAGACGGAATGGTCAGAAGGGCCACAAAGTTCGCGCCCGCACGCACAGTCCCGCCCATCCGCGTCAGCCAACCACTGATGCCGCCAGCCTTACGACCTGCGGCAATAGCCACATTCGCGCGCTCGATCCGGCGCAGGGTTGGCAACCAACGGGGGTGATCAATGTCCAGCATCATTGGAAACACCTGACAAGAGATGTCGCTCGTTTTGCGGAACACTTCCTGACCGTACCATTCGGGATCAACGCCGAGCGCATCATGAAACGCAGGCCGCTGATGGTCGCGCACCCACATCGTGCTGAACACGGCAGTGAGGAAAAACTTGATCCACATCTTGTTCACGCGGCTCTCCGTCAGCGCGGGGTCGGTGCGCATCAGCAAGGCAAAGGCCTCGCCATGGCTGAACTCGTCATTGCACCACTCGCGGAACCATTTGAAGATCGGGTGAAAGCGCTTTTCAGGATGCTTTTCCAGATGGCGATAGATGGTGATATACCGCGCATAGCCGATCTTTTCGCTCAGATAGGTGGCGTAGTAGATAAACTTGGGCCGGAAATACGTGTACTTCTTGGCCTGCGTCAAAAACCCGAGGTTCACGGCAATACCCGCCTCGCGCAGCGCATCATTGATGAACCCTGCATGACGCGCCTCGTCGCGCGCCATCAGTTGGAACAGGGTCGTGATATCTTCGTTGCTACCGCGTCGTTTCATCTCTTTATAGAGCACACAGCCCGAGAATTCAGCAGTACAGCTAGAGATCAGAAAATCGATGAACTCGGCCTTCAGCTTGGGCTCCATACCGTCCCAATCAACCTCGTCCCAATCTTCGTTCTTCTTGAAGTGCCCCTTGTTCGGATCGGCCTTCATCTGGGCGATCAGCGCGTCCCAGTCTTCGCGCACCGGGCTGACGTCAATCGCGTCCATCTCGTCGAAATCGGTGGTGTAAAACCGCGGCGTCAGCAGGGTGTTCTGCATCGCCACATCGGTCGCTTCCTCGTTGGTCAAGGGCGGCAAGGCTTCTTGGCGGGCAATCGCCTCTTCGGCGGTCGCAGCATCGGAGGAATGAAGGGGGGTCTGCGCGTTCATGACAAAGCCTCCTCAGAAAACGAGAATTCACACAGCTCCATAAACTCGAAATCACCCGTCGCACGGGTCCACAGCTGCTCCAGCTTCGAGGCGCGGATGATCGTGGCCATGCGGTCTTCTTCGACGACTTCGCCGTAGGGGGCCATGATCTCCGGGCCTTGCACCTTGACCGTGTCGCCGGGGTGGATCACTGCCCCGTTGTTGAACCGCACATGCGCCGACAGTTCTTCGAACCGGTGGCTGATGCTGACGGTGCAGGGCGCCGTCTCGCGTGATCTAAAAATCCATCCCATGTCTGTGTTCCCTTATAGTTTATTGGCAGTTGGGGGGCTAACCCGCCTGCGGTTTAGTCCAATAGATTGGCGAATGAAGCGATGTTGTCGGCGCCATAAGCGCTCAACTCGATCGTATGGCCCGTACCATCGTCGATGATCGCGGTATGACCATTGTCCCGGCGCACGATCCGCAACGGTGTGTCGAACGGCACACCTGACAGCATACGTTGACGGTCGATCACCTTGCCGATCACCCCGATGAAACCAGCGCGATCATCAGACGACACGGCAATCTCGACGCCATTTTCGGTCAGCGTGTAAATCCCGCGCCGGTCGCCCGCGATGGTCACCACACGCTCTTTGATGATCGGGGCTTCGGTGACGACGCCCGTGTTGGGCAGGCCGGTCCATTGGGCAAACGCCACGAGCGCCGTGACGGTGATCATCAGCGCAAACATCGCCTGCACGAGGAAACGGGGGACCATTTCCTTGTCGCGCAGGATCATCTGGTCTTTGAGGCTGCTCATGGTCAAACGCTCCTATTCTGCGGCAACGGCGCTGCCATTGGCAGGCTCGCGGCGGGTCAATTGTGGCTGGCCCACGCGGGTTTCAGCGGCATCGGCAAAGATCTCGACGACCTCGCGGGCGTTGGGAATAGAGCGCAACGCAGGCTGGGTCCGGGCCATATACCACGGGCGCACATGCGGCCAAGTCATCAGATAGCTGACACGGGTGTCGCCCATCAGCTCAAACGCGATGGTGCCGGTGCCATCAGGCTTCACATCCGCCTTTGCCGTGCCGATCTGAACGAACGGCAGGTTCAGGGTCATGGTCAGAGCCGCGCCAATGCGCATCGCCACACGTTTGTTGGTGATCGTATAGACAGTGCTGCAGGCCTGCACATAGGCGATCCCAAACAGGATCAGGCAGACAATCGCCCCCATCAAGAGAAATGGCACACCGTGCAACACGGCCTGCCCCAGCGGATAATCCACCGACGACGTGCCCACACGCCAGACGGCCAGCAGAACAAAATACCCCATGATCCACCGCAGACCCATCGCATCACGCGCGAGGCGGGCGGGATTGGGCGCGCCTTGCCACAAGATATGCTCACCCTCCGGCAGGGCCTCGGGTAAACCGCGAACAGGCTCGAATTTGAAATCGTCGTGATGGCTCATGGTCAGGTTCCCTCTTGTCGTATGACCCCCGGCTGGCTGAGCCGGGGGCTGTCAGTGATGTTTAGAACAAAGTGTCGCTGCGGGCGGGCGTGCCGTAAAACGTCGCACCAGCATACCACGCGGTCACTTTTTCTTCTTCCAGCAAGGTGATCTCGCCAGAGGCTTTGGCCTGCGGGATGCCCGCAAAATGCTCCAGATGCAGACTGCGGACCTTCACATGATCGCTTTTGACCTTACACATGGTCATCGGGATCAAACGGGTGCCGCCATCGGTCAATGTGACCTCCAGATAGCGGATCATCTGCTCAGGCACGTCGACCCAGATGTCAGACACAACGCCGGCCTTTTTCTTATCAGCACTGCCCACAGGCAAACCACGCGGATCATAGCCCGCTGAAATCGCAAAGTCGGGCAACGCGGACAGACGCTGGATCTTGACATGGCCGTGGCCATCCAATTCGGGGACATCCGCACGGGGCGCCCATGCGGCAGGACCAACACCATCGACCATCGGATCACCGGTCGGCTCATAGGGCGAACCTGCGGTATGGGACGTGCGGGCGAGGGCCAGATCGTGACGGCGGTGGGCCTCTTCATTGGCGGCACTGGGCATCACCACATCGGCGCGACCGTGGGGCATCTTAAAGGTCTTGGGCTTTGGGGTGGGAAACAGACTGAACCCGGCGCTGCCGCCTTCGTCATCTTCCAACGGATAGCCTTCGCGCTGGTTCTCGGTCTGAAGATAAATGATCAGCCCCGCGAAAAAGATCCAGAACAGCCAGATCGCCACGCTCGCCAGATCAACGTTGCCAAAAAATTCTACACCAACCATGGTTATTCTCCTTCAGGTCAGGTCGGAAACTCGGCGAGCTGCAGCGTCGCGCGAGTGTCCGGTGTCAGCGCCCGCGTCCGCACAAGCGGGCCCAAAGCGACAAGGGTGATAAAGAGCAGACCAATTTCGGTGTGATAAACCACCGAATAGCCTGTGGCAGACGTGGCGAGCGCCTCCCCCAACATGCCGTTCCCGGCAGCATGGTTCACGAGGTCACGGATCGTGCCCCCGATGAATATCGACAGCCCAGCGCCGGTGGCCTGCGCGGCCCCCCATGCGCCTAGGGCCAATCCGCGTCCCGCCACACCCGTCACAGGCAGCGTCATCGCGGCGGTCAGGGTGGCCACGGCAAACAACCCGCCCCCAAACCCAATCAGGCAAGCGCCCGCATAAAACAAAATTGGCGATTCCATAGGGGCCGAGAAAATCACCGCACAAAACGCCGCAACTCCAGCCAAAATCCCACGTGCACACATCCGGTAGGGGTCCACGCCGCGTGCCAACCAGCGCGCCGCGAGGCCAAAGGCCACCAACGCCCCGCCCGCCCACATCGCCGTCAGCAATGTGGTGGCCGAGACCGACAGCCCTAGGATTTCACCGCCGTAGGGTTCCAACAACACGTCCTGCATGTTGAACGCCATGGTGCCCAAGAACACGACCATGATCAGACGCCCCGCATCGCCGCCGCCCGCAAAATCGGTCCATGCATCACGGAATGTCGGCTTGGGCGCGTCACGCTCTGCCTTTGTCATCGGGTTCACGCGCTCTTGCTTCCACAGCGCGATCATATTGAGCACGATGGTCACAACAGCCGTCCCTTGGACGACCTGCACCAACCGCAAGGCCGAATAATCGCGCAGCAAGGTGCCGATCACCAAGGCCGACAAGGCCATACCAACCAAGAACATCACATAAAGCAGGGCCACAACCTTGGGCCGCGTCTCTTCATCCGCGCGGTCGGCAGCCAGCGCCAGACCAGCGGTCTGCGTCATATGCATCCCCAGACCGGTCATCAGGAAGGCCAACGTCGCGCCAATCTGACCCGGCCAGTCGGCATCAATCGCGCGGTCGCCAGACAGCACCAGCAGCGCCATCGGCATGATCGCGAGACCGCCAAACTGATAGAGCGTGCCAAACCACAGATAGGGAATACGTTTCCAGCCAATGGCCGAGCGGTAGTTGTCAGACTTGAACCCCAGCACGGCGCGAAACGGGGCGACGAGCACGGGGATCGCAATCATCAGCGCCACGACCATCGCAGACAGCGACAGCTCGACGATCATCACGCGGTTCAGCGTCCCCAGCAGCATCACCGAGGCCATGCCGACCGACACCTGAAACAGGCTCAACCGCAGCAATTGGCCCAGCGGCAGACCCACACTCGCGGCATCCGCAAAGGGCAGCATATTGGTGCTAAGACGCTTGAGAGAGGAGGCGCGAAAAATCATGCGGGGGCCTCGTAGACATATGCGGTTGATTTGTAGAACCCCGTCGAGACACGGTCGACTTCGGTCAGAGCGCCGCCGACATGCGCAGCCTCCATCGCGCTGCGCACATTCGACGCGCGCTGCGGCACCATCTGCGGCGAACGGTCGGCACGCGGAAACAGCTTGCCCGCGCTATACATCGCCATCAGCATCGGCGTCTTGGGCGGCAGGGTGAACACCATCCGACCCGACAAACGCGGTCCCGCGCGACGCAGCAGATCGGCAATGTCACCGGCATCGTAGTAAATCATCGAATCCATCGCGAATATGTGGTCGAACTGCCCCCAAAGCGGGTCGAGCATATCGCCGCTCTCCCACTGGATCGTGCCGGGCAGGTTCGCAGGCATCCGCTCCTCAGCAATCGCAATCAGCTGCGGGGCAATATCCACGGCCACGACATGCGCGCCGCGCTGCGCCATCGCTATCGCGGCTGTGCCCGTCCCACACCCTGCGTCCAAAACACGCGCGCCGGTCAGATCACCCGGCAGTTGGTCCAGCATCAGCGCACGCATCTTGTCACGCCCCGCGCGCACCGTCGCCCGCACGCCGGAAACAGGCGCGTCAGACGTCAGCCGCTCCCAGACTTTGGTGGCGGATTTGTCGAAATACCCTTCGACCCGATTGCGCGTGCTGAGGTAGTCGGTCATCCCGCCGCCCTCACAATCGTGCGCACGCCCAGTGCATATCGTGTGTACGCGTGGTGCATCAGTCAAAACCCAGCAATTCAAAGATCTCGCGGTCCGGCAGCGGGGCCGGTGCCAAAGGCTCGGTCCCGTTCCACAGCGTCTCCGCCAAACGGATGTACTCTTTGCGAACCTCGACGATCTCCTGATCATCAGGCATCTCGAACAAAGTCTTTTTTTTCAAACGACTACGACGAATAGCATCGAGATCCGGCATATGCGCGATGCGGTTGAACCCGACCGTCTTGCAATAGCGATCGACTTCATCGGTGTCCTTGGACCGGTTCGCAACACAGCCCGCCAACCGCACCTTATAATTGGCGCTCTTGGCCTGCACGGCGGCAATGATCCGGTTCATCGCATAAATACTATCAAAGTCATTCGCCGTCACAATCAACGCCCGATCCGCGTGCTGTAGGGGGGCTGCAAAACCACCGCAGACCACGTCGCCGAGCACGTCGAAAATCACCACATCGGTCTCTTCGAGCATGTGATGTTGTTTCAGCAATTTCACTGTCTGACCAACGACATAGCCACCACAGCCCGTGCCCGCAGGGGGGCCACCGGCCTCGACACATTTCACGCCGTTAAAGCCGTCAAATACGAAGTCCTCGGGGCGCAATTCCTCGGAATGAAAATCCACCTCTTTGAGGATATCGATCACGGTCGGCACCAGCGTTCCGGTCAGCGTGAACGTGCTGTCGTGCTTGGGATCACAGCCGATCTGCAACACCCGTTTGCCCAGCATCGAAAACGCCGCAGACAGGTTAGACGAGGTCGTCGATTTGCCGATGCCGCCTTTGCCATAGACGGAAAACACTTTGGCGCCTTCGATCTTCGCGGTCTCATCCTGATGGACCTGAACCGAGCCTTCGCCGTCGAGGCCACGCAATTCGGGGACGTTATCTTTCGGGCTCATGCGAGCCTCCTTTCCGTTCGGGCACATGCCCCTGTCGTCGGTGTTTGGCGGGCGATACAGGTCATTCCGCAGCCACCCCTTCCATCTGATCTTCCAGCGTGTCGGCGGCGTCTTGCAGCGCCTCCAAGGTCGCGGCATCGGGTTCCCAGTACGCGCGGTCCGAGGCCTCTAGCAGGCGATTGGCCATGCGGACGGAGGCTTGCGGGTTCAGCGCCGCCAAGCGGTCGCGCATCTCGTCGTCCAGCACGAATGTCTCGGACAGGCGCTGATACACCCACGGCTCGACCTCGCCCGTCGTCGCAGACCAACCCATCGTGTTGGTAATATGCGCCTCAATCTGGCGCACGCCTTCGTGACCGTGCTTCAAGAGGCCTTCGTAAAACTTGGGGTTCAGTGACCGCGAGCGGGTTTCTAACGCCACCTGATCCGACAGCGTGCGCACCTTGGCCGCACCGCGTGTCTGGTCGCCGATGTAGACAGGCGCGGACGTGCCTCCCTTGGCGCGTTTCACCGCGCGCGCGATGCCACCCAGCGTGTCAAAGTAGTGATCGACGGAAGTGACGCCCAGCTCGACTGATTCAAGGTTTTGGTAGGCGAGATCGACGTCTTTCAACGCGGCTTGTAGCAACGCGGGGTTCTGCGCCGCCTTGCCGTTGACCCCGTAGGCAAAGGATTTGCGCGCCTCATAGGCATCCGCCAGCTCGTCTTCGTCGCCAAAGGCCGAGCTATCGACCAAGTGGTTCACGTTCGACCCGTAGGCCCCTTCAGCGTTGGAAAAGACCCGCAAGGCCGCCTCTTCCAGCCCGCAGGCCATCTCGTCGGCGTAGCGCAGGGCGTGGGCGCGGACGTAGTTCATGTCCTCGGGTTCATCGGCCTGCGCACATTTCAACGCCGCTTCGGCCAGCATCCGGCTTTGCAGCGGCAGCAGGTCGCGGAAGATACCCGAGAGCGTCATGACCACGTCTATACGCGGGCGACCAAGCTGCTCTAGCGGGATTAGATCAGCGCCAGACAAGCGGCCAAAGCTGTCGAACCGCGGCGTGGCCCCCATCAGCGCCAGCGCTTGCCCAATCGGCACGCCGTCTGATTTGATGTTGTCCGATCCCCAGAGCACCAGCGCCACAGAGCGCGGGATGCTGTCATGGGTTTTCAGCAGCAGATCGGCCTGCGCTGCCCCATCACGCAACGCAAAGGCAGTGGGCATACGGAACGGATCGAAGGCGTGGATATTACGGCCCGCGGGCAAAATCTGCGGGCTGCGGATCAGGTCACCACCGGGCACGGGCGGGATGAAGTGACCCGAGAGGGCGGCCATCAACGCGGGCAACTCGTGCTCTTCGGCCAGCAGCGCCTCGACCTCGGGCGTGGGCGCATCCATCAGCGCCAGCATGTCGGCGCGAGCCGCATCGCTCATCGGTTTGCCGACGACATGCAGGCCATCGGGGATCAGCGCCCCTTCGGTCTCTTGCACCGTCAGCCAGAGGGTGTCGATGTCGCGCGCATCCAGATCAACGGCCATGGCCTGATCGCGGATCAACTGCTCCAGCTCGCCCCGCGCATCGTCACCGGGCAGCATTTCGCGCCAGCGCGTTAGGCTGTCTTTGAGGTCCAACAGGCCTTTATACAGACCCGCACTCGCCAGCGGCGGCGTCAGATGGCTGATGGTGACAGCGCCCGAGCGACGCTTGGCCAGCGAGGCCTCGGACGGGTTATTCGCCGCGTAGAGATAGACGTTCGGCATCTCACCCATCAGGCGGTCCGGCCAGTCCTGAGCGCCGAGGCCTGTCTGTTTGCCCGGCATAAATTCCAGCGCGCCATGCATCCCGAAATGTAGCACGACATCGGCCTGATAGCTGTCGCGCATCCAGCGGTAGAACTGCGCAAAGGCGTGGGTCGGGGCAAATCCGCGCTCAAAGAGCAGGCGCATCGGGTCGCCCTCATAGCCAAACGCGGGCTGCACACCGACAAAGACATTGCCAAAATGTTTGCCCAGCACGTAAACGCCGCGCCCGTCGGACTGAACGCGTCCCGGAGCAGGCCCCCATGCGGCCTCGATGGCGCTGAGATGCGTGGTGTATTTTACGATATCCTCGGCGGCGACGTGGGCTGCGACATTGGCCTCTTGGCCATATTGCGCGGCGTTACCCTGTAGGATGGCGCTGCGCAGATCGTCGACGTTGTCGGGCACATCAACCGAGTAGCCCTCGGATTTCATGCGGGTCAGGGTGTTAAACAGGCTCTCGAATACGCTGAGATAGGCGGCGGTGCCAACAGCGCCCGCATTGGGTGGAAAGCCGAACAGAACCACGCCGACCTTCTTTTCCGCATTCCGCACGCGGCGCAAACGGGCCAAACGCAGGGTCTTTTCCGCTAGCGAATTGATCCGCTCGGGGCATGGGGCCATCGCCTTGCAGGTCGAAACAGCGCTGCACATATGGCTGCACCCTTGGCAGCCGGTGTCGCTGTGGCGGCCCGCGAAAATCGTGGGGTTTGTGGCCCCGTCGATCTCGGGCAGCGCGATCAGCATCGTGGTCTCAATCGGCCCCAGACCTTGGTCGCTCGCGGCCCATTGGCCGAGCGTCTGGAACTCCAGTGGTTGCGCCGCGATGTAAGGAACATCCAGCTTGGTCAGCAGCGCCACCGCCGCGTCGCTGTCGTTATATGCGGGGCCACCAACGAGCGAGAAACCGGTCAGCGAGACCATCGCATCGACGCGACCTTGGAAGTAGCCTTCAACCGCAGGTGTCCCATCAAGGCCGCCCGCAAAGGCCGGGATCACCCGCATCCCACGCGCCTCAAAGGCGCGGATCACAGCGTCGTAATGGGCGGTATCGGACGACAGCACATAGGACCGCAACATCAGCACGCCGATGGTGGCCACGGGGGCGTCGATCTGCGGCAAATCAGCAAGATCAGTTGTGATGTGATGCCCCGGCAGATCAGGGTGATAGAGCCCGGTTTCAGGGTATTCAATCGGGGCGTTGACCGTGACCGGACCCCACTCCATGCCCGTCGCATAGCGCGAGACCAGCATGCGGATCATCTGCTCGATGTTGTCGTCCGAACCGCCGAGCCAGTACTGCATCGACAAAAACCACGTCCGCAAATCCTGCGCCTTGCCGGGGATGAGCCGCAGCAGCTTGGGCAAGCGGCGCAGAGCCTTCATCTTTTTGGCGCCGGACTTGGCGCTTGGCTTGGACGCGCCACGCAGGGACTTGAGGATTTTCATCGCCCCCGTCGCGGGCTTGGACATATCCAGATCGCCCATGCGGGTCAGTTTGACGATCTCGCCGTCGGCAATCACGTTGACCATTGCGTCGCAGGCATCGCGGCGGGCGATCAGGTCGGGCAGGATCGCAGCGGTGTGTTCCTCGAGGAACAACAGAGTCGAGACCACGATGTTGGCCTGCGCGATATCGGCGCGGGCGGCGTCTAGCGCATCGGGGTTTTCGCCCCATTCGGCGGCCGCGTAGATGGAAATCTCGAGCCCGGGAAAATCCGCCGTCAACCGATCGCACACGCGCATCGCAGGACCTGCCGTATGGCTGTCCAGCGTCACGATGACGAAGCGGTAGATGGGGTCCAGATTATCGCGCATAATGGGCCTTCGCCTCATAGAGCACGTCGATGGAGATCTGGCTGAGACCCTGTTCGGTCGCATATGTCTCGGTGTTGCGGCGGGCTTTGCCACGCACAAAGAACGGGACTTTCTTAAGCTCTTTTTCTGCATCCGCTAGCCAGACCATGACGTCTGTGCCCGTGGGCGCAGGCGCAGGGTCGGCCTCGACGGGCTGCGGGGAGTGACCGCCGTGGTGGCTGGGGCCTGCCGCATCGTGGAATTCGAAATCATCGCGGAACATGGTTAGCAAGTGCTCTTCCAGCCCCATGACCAGCGGATGGACCAGCGTGTCAAACAGCACATTCGCACCCTCAAACCCCATGACGGGGGAGTAGCGCGCGGGGAAATCCTGGACGTGGACGGGGGCGGAAATCACAGCGCAAGGGATGCCCAAACGCTTGCCGATGTGCCGCTCCATCTGGGTGCCCATGATCATCTCGGGCGAGAGCGCCTCAATCGTTTGCTCGACCTCTAGGTAGTCATCGGTGATCAGCGCCTCGACACCGTATTCCTTGGCCATAGCCCGCATGGGTCGCGCCATTTCGCGGTTGAAACAGCCCATGCCGGCGATCTCAAACCCCATCTCGTCGCGCGCCACACGCGCCATCGCCATCACGTGACTGCCGTCGCCGAACAGGAACACGCGCTTGCCGGTCAGGTAGGTGCTGTCAACGCTGGCAGACCACCATGGCAGGCGCAGACGGCTCTCGTCGGCCTGTAGCTCGCGCCCAATGATCTGGCCCACCTCAGCGATAAAATCACGGGTGGCACCGACGCCCAGTGGGATCACCTTGGTAAAGGGTTGGTCGTGGTTTTTTTCCAGCCAACGCGCCGCCATCTCGCCCGTCTCGGGGTAGAGCAGCACGTTGAGATGCGCGGCGGGCATGCGGGCGATATCGGCGGGCGTGGCGTCCAGAGGGGCGGCGACATTGACCTCGATCCCAAGGTCATAAAGCAGCGCTGTGATCTCTTGGATATCATCGCGATGCCGAAACCCGAGGGCCGTGCCACCGAGGATATTGCAAGTGACCCGCTCGGTCCGCGCTTGCGGTTTGGCCAGCGATTTAACGATCTGAAAGAAGGTCTCGTCTGCACCAAAGTTCTCTTTGCGGCTATAAGACGGCAGCTCGAGCGGGATGACGGGGATGTCGAAATCCATCGTTTCAGCCATGCCGCCGGGGTCGTCTTGGATCAACTCTGCGGTGCAAGACGAGCCGACTATGATCGCCTGCGGCTGGAACCGATCAACGGCTTCTTGACATGCGGTTTTGAACAGATTGGCGGTATCAGACCCCAGATCACGCGCCTGAAATGTTGTATAAGTGACAGGCGGGCGGTGGTCCCGACGCTCGATCATCGTGAACAGCAGGTCCGCATAGGTGTCGCCTTGCGGCGCGTGCAGGACGTAGTGCAGACCCTTCATGCCCGTGGCGACACGCATCGCACCGACATGCGGCGGGCCTTCATATGTCCAAACCGTTAATTTCATGACCGGCGACCTCGCAGAGGTCTGCCGCGTGAGGGTAAACGGTTTGCGCAGCAAACTGAGGCCGAACTCATCTGCAATCCTAGGTGCACCATCACTCTGCGGCCTCCATCTTCAGCAGCCCCTTCCGGCGGATGGGCCGCGAGAACAGACCCGCCAGATCGCCCGCCTGCTCGTAGAAATGCACAGGGGTGAAGACCAGTTCGATGGCCCATTTCGTGGCCAGCCCTTCGGCCTCCAACGGATTGGCGAGGCCGAGACCACACACCGTCAGATCAGGGCGCGCGGCGCGGACACGGTCCAGTTGCAGCTCGACGTCTTGGCCTTCGGAGATTTGAGGTCCAGCAGGCAGCAGATCCAGATCAGGGCCATGGATGGTGTCGTGGATATAGGGTGAGCCGACCTCGATCGCCGTCATGCCACACTCGCGGGTCAGGAACCGTGCGAGGGGGATTTCGAGCTGGCTGTCAGGGAAGAAGAACACCGATTTGCCGCCCAGATGCTCGGCCGCTTGCGCAATCGCTTTGCGGGCGCGGGCGCGCGGGGCGTCGGTGACAGTGGCGAATGTCGCAGGTGAGACGCCAAATTCGGTCGCGATAGCCTGCAACCATGCCGTCGTACCTTCGTCACCGAACGGGAACGGCGCTGCGATATGATGTGCGCCGCGACGAACGAGAGCGGCGTGGGTTTCACCAAGGAACGGCTGCGCCAGGATGAACTGCGTGTTCGGCCCCACGGCGGTCTCGCTATCAATCCGGCGCGCAGGCAGGCAGCGGACGTTGTCGATGCCCATAGCCCCCAGCAAGCCCAGCATCTGATCCTCGACTACATCGGGCAGTGCGCCCACGACCAGCAGCTCGCGCGCTTCGGTTTCGGGCAGCACGGGGACCATCGAGGCGAGGCAGGCATCCTCGCCTTCGGTAAATGTCGTCTCGATACCAGAGCCTGAGTAATTCAGCACCCGCACATGTGGCGCGTGGGTCTGGCTGAGGCGTTCGGCGGCTTTTTGCAGGTCGATCTTGATGACCTCGGACGGGCACGATCCCACGAGGAACAGCTGGCGAATGTCAGGACGACGCTCGAGCAGGCGAGCAACCTCGCGGTCGATCTCTTGCTGCGCATCGGCCATGCCAGCTAGATCGGTCTCTTCGAGAATCGCTGTGCCAAACCGGGGTTCAGCAAAGATCATCACGCCCGCCGCCGATTGCAGCAGATGCGCGCAGGTGCGGCTACCGACCACCAGAAAGAACGCGTCCTGCATTTTACGGTGCAGCCAAATGATACCCGTCAGCCCGCAAAACACCTCGCGTTGGCCGCGCTCTTTGAGGACGGGGGCGGTGCGACATCCGCCGCTTTGAGGGGGTAGAGGTACGTTCATGCGACCACTCCTGCGGGCATGGGCGTCTCAGCCGCAGCCAAACGCGCCATGCGCAGCTTCCAGATGAATTGGGCGGCGTTCACGACATAGGCGAGATAGGCCATCAGCGTGATGATCATCAGCGGGACGGGGGCGATGAAGCCGGTCAAAAGGCCATATAAATATAGGGTATGGAGCGCTATCACACCAAAGCTGACCACATCTTCCCAAAAGAACGCAGGCGCGAAGAGGAACTGGCCGAACACGACCTTTTCCCAGATCGCACCCGTGACCATGATCAAGTACAACAGTGCTGTTTTAAGCAGGATCGACGCGGTCGCGGCACCGTAGCCCTCGCCCATCGTCAGATAGCGTAGCACCAACACCAGCGAGACCAAAAAGACGACGAACTGAATGGGGGCCAAGACACCCTGAACCAAGGTCCAAACGGTGGCGTCGCGGCGCGCGCGTTGGGCAGGGGTATACAAAGGCTGTGGGCCTTTTTCCTGCTCTGTTTGAAACTTGGCCCTCCGCCGCATGTCAACTTCCCCTGACGATGATTAGTGTCAAGAATAAGAAGGTCTTCCTCGGAGTGTCAACTTTTACTTACACATACAGATCAAAATTCAAGAACGAACTACCCCACTCACCTATTTTTAAGGGCCGTTAGAGAAAATGGGTGATGATCGGGGAAGATCAACCAAAAGTGTCTATTTTAGTTGACATTCCATCTCGCGATGCGGAAAGGTATAAACGCCTGAAGAATGACTGGTTCGCACCATGTGTCGCAGGCGCTGGAGGAAAGAGATGACCGATCGTCACACAGACGATTCTGAAGGGGCCCCTTGGGGTCGCAGGTCACGTGCCGATGCCAGCTACGAACAGACCGCCACCCCTGCAGGCCATCCGTCCTATGTGCGCGATCTGACGGCTGCTGCCAAATCACGCGATGCCGCAGCCCTACGCAAGCTGATCGACAGTTATCTGGCTGATGGCATTCTCCCCCATCTGATTTCTGAGGAGATTATCCCCGCCGTTGCCCGCCAACTTGGGGACGAATGGGTGGCCGATGTGATCGGGTTTGACCGCGTAACCATCGGGTGCAGCAGGCTGACGACCCAAGTGAGACGGCTTCAGGGCCTAAGCCCTACACCATTGCCGCATCATGCACCGCAAGTCCTATGTGTGGTAATCAACGGGGCCGATCATACGCTGGGCGCCACGGTTCTGGCGGGGCTGCTGCGCAGGCATGGGCTGGACGTCACCCTCTCGATCGGCACCGACAGCGCCGTACTGGCCAATAAACTACAACAGCGCGACTATGATGCGGTGATCGTTTCTGCAGCCATTGGCGAAGATCGGGCCGGTTTGCGCAGCCTGTTTAAATCGCTTAGAGAGGCGCGACATAACGTCACTCTCATCGCGGGTGGGCCGTTCTTTACGGGCGACACGCCAAGTGCTGCGGAACGTACCCTCGGGGCCGACTACATTACGAACAATATTCACGAGGCGATTCGTCTGTGCGAGACCAACACAAATCCGCTCCATCCCAAAACGCAGAACAGGGATCACACTCCGTGACATCTGGCGGCGCACAATATTGGACGAGCGGCGCAATCCCGTTGATCGCACCCGAAATTCTGGGCGATATCATCTCGTCCGTGGCCGACCTGTCTTTGGTGATCTCGGACCGAGGTGAGGTCTTGTCAGTGTTGATCAATCCCGAAAGCGACGGGTTTGATGCGCTGAAATCAATCTGCGGCCAGAACATCCGCGGCGTTTTGACGACCGAGAGCATCGAAAAGTTCGACACCCGGATCAGCGACTTTTTGGCGCGCAAACCTATACCTGCGGGCACCGAGCTCAATCACGTGGGCGCGCAGGGGGCTTGGGATTTCCCCATTCGCTATTCATTCCACCGGATTGGGCCGGATGGCGCGATTTTGATGCTTGGGCGCGATTTGCGCCCTGTCGCAGAAATGCAGCAGCAATTGGTCGAGGCCCAGCAGGTGCTGGAACGTGACTACGAGGCGCAACGCGAAAGCGACACCCGCCTGCGGGTGATGATGGATGCAACATCCGAGCCGATGCTCTTTGTTAGCCTGACCTCGGGCAAGATCACCGATGCCAACCGCGCCGCCGCAGACCTGCTTGGCGCAGAGCGCGACGACCTGACGGGACGCGCCCTCAAAGCCGAACTTGGCGGGCTCAGCAGTGATCCGGTCGATATGCTGACCGCGCATGTGATCGCAGAACGACCCGGCCCGGCCTCGGTGACGCTCAGACGCGGCAAAACAACTGTCGACGTGACCCCGTTGCTGTTTCGCGCGGCGGGCGAGCGGTTGATGCTGTGCAGATTTGCACTTCCGGGCGCAGAACCCGCAGCCGACATCGACAGCATTCAAAACCTGCGCGGCCTGTTTGACCAAGGCCCCGATGCCATCGCCTTCACCGACGCGGCGGGCCGCCTGTTGTCGGTCAACGACAGCTTTCTCAACCTGATCGACAGCGCCCAAGAAACGGGCATCAAAGGCACGAACCTGTCGGACTATCTGTCGCGCGGATCGGTCGATCTAAAGGTGATGCTGGAAAACGCTGGTCGCAACGGCAAAATGCGCATCTTCCCCACCAAATTATGCAGCCCCTTTGGCAGCAGCCGCCCCGTCGAAATCTCGGTCACATCGCTCACCGCGGGCGACACCCAAGCGTTTTCCTTCATCTTCCGCGACACCAGCCGGATCGAACAAGTGCGCCCGGTCAACACGCCCGTGACCGACGACAACGTGCAATCGGTGATGGAACTGGTCGGCAGCGCGTCTCTCAAAGAGATCGTGGCCGAAACCACCACGGTTGTCGAGCGCATGTGCATCGAGACCGCCGTCGAACTCACAATGAACAACCGCGTTGCCGCCGCCGAGATGCTGGGCCTGTCGCGCCAATCGCTCTACGTGAAATTGCGTAAATACGGGCTGATCAACCGGGATGAGGCCGATTAAGCCGCACCGCATCTGTCTACTCTAGTTTACACTTGCCGACTCTAGCGTTGTCACTCTAAGCTGACACTATGAGCGTTGCAGCCAGTCATTCCCCCCAAATCGCCCGCCGCTGGCCCGAGCCACGCGCGGCCTTGACGCTGATCAAACCCCACACATGGTTTCCACCGATGTGGGCCTTTGGCTGTGGCGCGGTATCGTCGGGAGTGTCCCCGTCGGGACACTGGGGACTGATCGCGTTGGGCGTTCTCCTCGCAGGCCCAGTAGTCTGCGGTATGTCACAAGCGGCCAATGACTGGTGCGACCGGCACGTGGATGCCATCAACGAACCGCACCGCCCTATCCCATCGGGTCGCATTCCGGGCCGCTGGGGTCTGTGGATCGCGCTCGCCATGACAGCGCTCGCGTTTGTGCTGGCTGTCCCACTGGGCACATGGGGTTTCGGGGCGACCTGTTTGGCCATCGCCGCCGCTTGGGCCTACTCCGCCGAGCCTGTGCGCGCCAAGAAATCTGGCATCTGGGGGCCGGGCCTGTGTGGGCTGGCCTATGAAACACTCCCGTGGATCACCGGGGCCGCCATCCTCGCAGGTGGCGCGCCAAGCGGGGCAGTTTTGATCATCGCCGTCCTCTACGGGTTGGGCGCACACGGGATCATGACACTCAACGATTTCAAAGCGGTCGAAGGCGACCGGGCCATGGGCCTCGCGTCCCTACCCGTCACACTCGGACCCGACCGCGCTGCGCGCGTGGCCTGCTGGGTCATGGCGGTGCCACAGGTGATCGTCGTGGCCCTACTGATTGCATGGGATCAAACCTCTCATGCGCTGCTCATCATAGCCCTTTTGGCCATTCAACTGGCCGCCATGCGCGTGCTGCTGCGCAACCCTATGGGCAAGGCGATGTGGTACCAAGGCATGGGAATTCTATTTTATATCAGCGGCATGATGATCGCCGCATTCGCATTGCGGGGGATCGCATGACACTAACGTGGGGGCAGATTGCACGGTTGGGAGTCGTCCAGATGTGCTTGGGCGCGATTGTCGTGCTGACCACCAGCACGCTGAACCGTCTGATGATTGTTGAGCTGGCATTGCCAGCAGTTCTATCGGGCGGATTGATCGCATTGCACTACGGCGTGCAATTGTCGCGACCCAAATGGGGCCACGCCTCGGACACCGGCGGGCAGCGGACACCATGGATTATCGCGGGCATGGCGATGCTGGGCCTAGGTGGATTTGGTGCAGCAGTCGGCGTGGTGATGTTCGAGACATCGTATCTCGCGGGCCTGACACTATCCTTCGCCGCCTACATCCTGATCGGGCTGGGCGTGGGGGCATCGGGCACCTCGCTGCTGGCGTTGATCGCCACGGCGACCGAGAAACACAAACGCCCGGCCGCCGCGATGATCGTCTGGCTGATGATGATCTTCGGCATCGCGCTGACCGCGGGCATCGTGGGCGGGCAGCTGGACCCCTATTCACATGCACGTCTGCTGAAAATCGTTGCCATCGTCGTCACCATCGCCTTTGTCGTCACGGTGCTGGCCGTCTGGGGCATCGAGCGCCGGGTCAAGGCCGAGCGTCAACCCGATGCCACCCCCTTCCGTGAAGGGCTGCGCGAGGTCTGGTCGGAACCAAAGGCGCGCAATTTCACGATGTTCGTCTTCCTGTCCATGACCGCATTTTTCCTGCAAGACCCGATCCTAGAACCCTACGCGGGCACGGTCTTTGGCATGACAGCGGGCGAGAGCACGGCACTGTCGGGCCAAATGCACGGCGGCATGTTCATCGGCATGCTCACCGTTGGTATCTGCGCGTCATGGCTGCGGATCGGTGCGCTACGATCATGGGTCATCGCGGGCTGTCTCGGCTCGGCGGCGTCGCTCTGTGTGGTGTCGCTGCTGGGGGCGTCCGCGTGGACCTCGGGTCTGATCGGCGCCACCATGGTGCTCGGCTTCTTCAACGGCATGTTCGCGGTCGCGGCCATCGGGTCGATGATGACGCTGGCCAGTTCGGGGCGCGAGCAGCGCGAAGGCACGCGCATGGGGCTTTGGGGGGCGGCGCAAGCCATGGCGGCGGGCCTCGGCACGCTCGGTGGTGCGGCATTGGTCGATCTGTTCCGGCTAGGGCTGAACGATGCCACGGCCTTTGGTTCTGTCTTTCTCATCCAAGCCGTTTTGTTCGGCGCATCGGCCTTTATGGCTGCAAAAATAATGGCGCGCGGCACAGCCTCCGCCCACATGGTACCGGGAGAATAAGTCATGAAATATGATGTCATCGTCATAGGCGGCGGCCCGTCAGGGGCCACAGCCGCCGAAGATCTCACCCGCTCGGGGCATAGCGTCGCGATGCTGGACCGCGCCGGCCGGATCAAGCCCTGCGGCGGTGCCATCCCGCCGCGTGCCGTTGCGGATTTTGCCATCCCCGACAGCCAGATCGTGGCCAAGATCAACACAGCACGCATGATTTCCCCCACCGGTCGGCAGGTCGATATCCCGATTGAGAACGGCTATGTGGGCATGGTCGACCGCGAGCATTTCGACGAATTTCTGCGGGACCGTGCCAAACAAGCGGGCGTGCATCGCTACACCGGCACTTTCCTGCGGATCGAGCGTGACGAGGATGTGACCAGCGTCGTCTACCGCGACAAGATCAGCGGCAACGAGATGATGCTAGAGACCAAGCTGGTGATCGGGGCCGATGGCGCACGCTCGAACGTGGCACGCGACGAAGTGCCCGGTGGCGACGCGATCCCCTATGTCATCGCTTACCACGAGATTATCGAAGCCCCTGACGCCACAGCCGTCTACGACCCCAAGCGCTGTGATGTCATTTACGACGGCAAGATTAGCCCTGATTTCTACGGCTGGGTTTTCCCGCATGGCACGTCTGCCAGCGTCGGCATGGGGTCAATGGTCAAGGACGTGGATTTGAAAGAGGCGACCGCTGCTCTGCGGGCTGCATCGGGCCTGTCCGACTGCAAAACCATCCGCAAAGAAGGCGCGCCCATTCCGCTCAAACCGCTGGATCGCTGGGACAATGGCCGGGATGTGGTGCTCGCGGGCGATGCGGCGGGCGTTGTCGCCCCCTCGTCTGGCGAAGGGATTTATTATGCGATGATGGGCGGACGGGTTGCGGCGACCGCAGCCGCCGCGTGTCTCAAGACAGGTCGCGCGAGCGATCTGCAACTGGCGCGCAAGCTGTTCATGAAAGAGCACAAGCAAGTTTTCCGCGTTCTAGGTGCGATGCAAAACGCCTACTACAAGAGCGACGAACGCCGCGAGCGGTTCGTATCGCTGTGTCATGACGTCGATGTGCAGCGCTTGACGTTCGAGGCCTATATGAACAAGAAATTGGTCAAAGCCCGCCCCTTGGCACATCTCAAAATCGGCATTAAAAACCTCTCGCACCTGTTGGGAATCGTCTCGCCCAACCGAACATGAGCCTTGATATGACGCCCCAGCCGACCGACATCATGATCCCCGCGTGGGAAGACGGCGTGTTGCGCCCGGTGGAAAAGCTGGCGGTGCATCAGCGCGGGCTGCGCCACAAGGCGGTCAGCGTATTTGTCATGCGCGGCACGCAAACCCTGATCCAGCAGCGCGCTTTGGGCAAATATCACACGCCGGGTCTCTGGGCGAACACCTGCTGCACGCATCCTGAATGGGACGAAGACCCGAGTGTTTGTGCGGTGCGCCGTTTGGACGAAGAGCTGGGCCTGCGCGGGTTGACGCCGACCTATCGTGACCGGATCGAATACCGCGCCGATGTGGGTGGGGGTCTGATCGAACACGAGGTCGTCGATATTTTCACAGCGACTGCCCCTAATGATTTGGCGATGGCGCTGAACCCGGACGAGGCGATGGACGCACGCTGGGTTGAACTATCGGCACTGCGGGCCGAGATCGCCGCCACGCCTGAGAAATTCACACCCTGGCTGCGCATCTACATGGCCGACCATGCGGCGGCGATCTTTGGGGCGTTGGAAGGGGCGTAACGCCCCCTCCCCCATTTATTTTCTACAAGGCGTCGAGATAGCAGGCAGTTGCTTCCGCGACCTCATCTGCGCTGGCGCCCGAGCGGAAAAACTCGACAAAACCGATCTCGGGCAGCATCAGATAAGTGAATGACGAATGGTCCACGAGGTAGAACTCGTCGCCTGATCTATGCGCGCGGTAGAAGGCGCGATAGGCTGTTGCAGCGGCTTTGACCTGTTCGTCGGTGCCCGTCAGCCCGATCATGTCCTCGTGCATCACATCCGCAAAATCGCGCATGATCTCGACCGTGTCGCGCGCAGGGTCGATGGTGATGAACACAGGCGTCACGCCGTCATGGCCCGCCTCTGCCAGAAAATCGACAGCCAATGCGTTGCGGGCAGCGTCCAGCGGGCAAACATCTGGACAGAATGTATAGCCAAAGTAGACCAATGTTGGGCCGGTGATCACGTCGGCATCTGTTACAGTGGCCCCGGTGTCATCGACCAATTCGAACGGGCCACCGATCTGTGCGGCACCCACGGTGCTGGCACGGCAGTCGGCAAATTGGTCCTGTGCGAGGGCGGGTGCTGCGGCCAATGTGAAGGCGGCAAAGCTGCTGGCAAGTTTGATCATTGTGAAACCTCCGTTTCGGAATTGTCGTGGTTCATATCGCTATGATCCATCTCACCATGATCCATTTCGGAATGATCCATCTCTTCAGCCCCTGCGCGGGCTTCGACGTTGAACATCACCTCGATCTCGCCCGCCTGTTCAAACACCAGCGTAATGGGGATTTCATCGCCCACTTCAAAAGGTGCGGACAGCCCCATCAGCATCACGTGAGAGCCGCCGGGCTGTAGGGTCACCGTCTCGCCCGCTGGAATAACCAGACCGCTCTCAAGGTGCTGCATCGACATCACATCATCCACTTCGACGATCTCATGCACCTCGACGCGGGGGAAATCGGCGCGGGCGGCGAGCAAGCGGTCGTCAGTCTCGCCAGTGTTGGTGATCACCACATATCCTGCCCCCGTGCGCGCCGTCGCGGCTGTGGCAAAGGACATCGGGTGGTCGATCGTCAGGTCGCCCAATGTGTATTCATGGGCTGACGCCAAAGGCGCCAAGAGGGCAAAGGCCGCAAAGGCAGCCGCAGGTCTAAATATCATATCATCGTCCTCGTTCAGAGCGCCGCAACATCTGCGGCAATTTGGTTTGATCGGGTTAGACGATGGTTGTGGGCGGTGCGCGGGCCATGGACACGCGCGCGGTTGATAGGGATGTGCATTGGTCAAACGGGCGGACGATGAGTGTTTCATGCGCCGCAGGCTCAAATAACCCAACGGTTGCGACACCACGTGATAGGCTGGCTGCGCTGACCAATCGGCAGGCTTCGCAATCAGAAACGATCGTATCCTGCGATCCAGCGTCGCTGTCACAGATGTCCGCCAGCGTGCCGCCTATGGCCAAAAACGCAGCCATATCAGCATCCACAGGGTCGCTGTGCCGATGCGCAAAACCCACGCCGCCCAATGCGACGGCGACGAGCGCCACGCACAGATATCGAACGATATTTTGGACCAACATCCCCATAGCGTCCAAGTACGCGAGGGGCCGCTTGGGGCCAAGCGACAAATCCGTGATGAAAGGCCGCAGCCCGTAGGCCCACATGAAAAAACGCCGCAACATTCATAAGAATATCGCGACGTTATTCTCCTGTAGCCAACAGGAAGGGAACTGAAACACCGCAGGGAACGCGGGTGTCTCATATGACGGGCTACCCCGGGAGGAACGGCCCGACCTCGGCAGGATGCGGCACGGGAAATCCGCGTCGCATCCAATCTTGGTTTAGGTGTAAGCCAGCTCGGATGGGGCCAGATCCAGATGCGACCACGGGGTCGGATCTAGGGCATCTTGGCTTTCAGCGGGCAGCAATCCCCCGGCGGCGGTCAGGGCCGCAAAGCCCCCCCACATTGCCAGACAAAAGACAGCCGCATATCCCGCGCCTTTGAGCATGAGGATCGTGACCTCACCCACAAGCGCCATACGTTGGGACTGTGTGCCCTCAAACAGACTGAAGTGTTCATCGCTCATAGTATCATCCTCCAATCAGCGGTCGAGCGGGGCAAAACCGTGGTCTTGCGCCCAAACGTACCAGTTATCAACAACCGTGCCGGACAGCAGGATACCGATGCCGCCTGTCAGCGTCGTCAGCACCGCAAACCACCACGCCCAGCGGTGAATGCCCTCCATCGTGGCATTGAACCCCATGGTCCAGCGCCAGAACAAAGCGGCCCGCTCAGAGGCAGTGCCCCGGTCAACGATCTGCTCGATCTCACGCTCGCCGCCAAAGCGGCTGACAGCCAGGATCGTGGCCCCGTGCATCGCAAACAGCAGCGCTGATCCGTAGAGGAAGACAATGCTCAGCGCGTGGAACGGGTTGTAGAACAGGTTGCCGTGCCGCAGCGAGAACAGGTTGGTCCAGTCAAGATGGCTAAAGATGCCGTAAGGCACAGCCTCGGACCAGCTGCCCATCAAGACAGGTCGGATCAGACCCAACACAAGGAACAACCAGATCGCAGAGGCGAACGCCCATGCCACGTGCTTGCCCATGCCCAGCTCGTCGGCGCGCAGGTAGGTACGGATCCACCAGCTGATGACGCTGACCAGCAAGAAGAAGCTGGAAATCAACCACCAGCCGCCTTCGTTGAGCGGTGCAAATCCCAGACCATATTCAGGGCCCGGTGGTTCTAGTGAGAAGTAGAAGAGATCGCGGGCAAAGACGCCGGGCGAATAGCCCGCTTGCGCCCAATAGTTCATGCCCACGATGAAGAACCACGCAAAGCCGGTCGCCAGCGACACGATGCCAAAGGTGCCCAGATAGATCGGGCCCAATTGGGCGTTGCCAAACAATCCCGCAAGTTGGGAAAAGCCTGCCTTGGAGGTGCGTTCACGGGCGATATCCGCGTCCGAGTCCATCCCCATCTCAGGTGGTCCTGCCACCTGAACTTGGGTGAAAATGTTTTGATACTCAGCCATTTACGCCTCCCTCAAGATCAATCCACCATGGCAGATCAACGTACCAGTACCACCAGACGACCCACTCTTCGAACCAGACGGTGCCAGAGATCACGATACAAACAGCACTCCAAAAACCCGCACTTAGGGCCAAGAATAGACCCAAACGGTGGATACCGAGCGGCCCGATCGAATAGCCGATCAAATCGCGGAAATAGGTGTCTTCGTGGTCAGGTGATTTCACCTCTTCGCCCTTGGCCGGGTTGACCGCGGACAACACGAGGCTGCCGTGCAATGCAAGGGCCAAACAGGTCGTAAAGAAGAAGGTGATCGCCACCATATGAGCCGGGTTGTAGTGGAAATTGCCGTAAGCATAGCCCACATTATTCACCCAATCGAGGTGGCTAAAGATGCCGTAGGGAAACGCATGCCCCCAAGCACCCATCAGCACCGGACGGATCAACACCAGCGTCAAATAGGCCAAAATCGCCACGCTGAACGCGACGGGCACATGATAGCCCATCCCCAGCTTGCGGCAGATTTCAACCTCGCGCAGCGCCCAACTGATAAACGCACCCGTCGCACAGATCGTGATGATCTGCCACAGCCCGCCTTCGAGCAGCGGAGCGGCCCCGAGACCGTATTCCAGCGACGGCGGATCAATCGAGATCAACCACGGGTTCCATGTCGGGCCTTGGCTGGCCCCGTAAAAAATCAAAATCGTCCCGAGGGCGGCGAAAAAGAACGTCGTGACCCCGAAGAAGCCCACGTAAAAAGGCCCCACCCAGAAGTCGAACAGGTCGCCTCCAACGAGTGTCCCGCCACGGACACGGTATTTTCTTTCGAAGCTGAGCTGAGCCATCTTCCGTCTCCTTTGTGGACGATTGCCGTCCTTGGCGGGGCGGCATCATTATCGTCATTCGTGTGATATGCTGAGGGCGATATTTTTCAGGCCCCGCCCCCAGCGGTGTTGTGCTCGGATCGAGCCGCTTATTCCGCTGCCTCAACAGCGAATGCGCGCTCAAACCAATTTGTGGTTGGATTACTGAGCAGGACGAGGTGAATCATCGCTGCAAGCAAAAACAGAAACACACCCTGAGCCACGAAAACGCGACGCGGATCAAAGATGAGCCAGATTTTGTAAAACTGTGCCATTTTGATGTGCTCCTATTAGCCCCAAGAGAACCAAGGCAGTTTGAAGTACGTCAGAATATGAGCAACCGTCGCCACGATAGCGAAGAGGCCAAAGCCGCTCATGTAGACTGAGTGCAATTCCTGCGCTTGCTCGTCTGTCAAACCTGTAAAGGACAGGTCATTTCCATCAGACATTTGTTTTCCTTTCGAAAAATTATGTTCTGACACCGCACGTACCCCGCGGCCGGGTATTGACGGGGCTCATCCCCGCCGTAGTTCCGCCTGCCCCCCGATTGGTGAGAGGCGAAGTCTGAGAATGCCGGGCGGCCAAGCCCTACATCCAATTCTGTTACGCCGAGAAAATATGTGGCGTTATGATCCGAGCCTGCGTCCACGCGCGTGCCAGTGGGCCGCGCTCAGGGACTGAAAATTGGCGTGCGGCACTCAGGCCCCAGGTCAAAAAAGCCAGCGGCAGGGCGGCGAGGAAAATGATCCCGAAGTAGGCGTAATACTCACGCTTTGGCGGGGCTGTGCGCCCGCGTGTGACGGGTGTGTCTGACGTGAAATCAGTCATCGTTTTTGTCCTCCCTTTGGTGTCTCTAGTGTCTCGACCGTCTCCAAAACCACCCGCTCATCGCCCGCATCCAACGCGGCCCGCTCTGCCGCATCGCGCAGAGATTTGGCCGCAGAAATGCGGGTCAGGATGGGGTGGCTGGCGACGATATCATCAAGTTTCTGCTGCGCGTCGGCGTCCCACGGGAAATCGCGGCGCAGCGGTGTCAGTGTCGCATCGGCTTCGTCCATTTCGCTGCCCAAAGGCAGGATATGAAACAGCGCATCAAACAGGCCATTGCAGACCTCTTGGATGATATAGGTGGCACCGGCGTAGCCCATAAACGGCGTGCCCGTCGCACGGCGAATGGCGGCACCGGGGAAGCTCGCAGGGATAAACGAGGGGCTGGGTCCATGCCCGCCCTTCATTTCCGCCATATACATTTTCTCATTGATCGAGCCGAACACGATCAGCGGACGTTTACTGTGCATCATAGACCGCACGTCTTCGTTGTCGGTCTTCTTACCGCGCAGGCGCGACACACCAAAGGCGCAAGGAAAGCCCAGATCACCCTCGAGGTATTTGCGGATACCGCGCGTGTAGGTCTCATTGGCGACCACGGCGAACTCGCAGGTCGCGTAGAAATCCTGCGTGACCGAGCGCCACAGATCCCAGACGGGTTTCAGCGTCGAATGCTTCTCGCGCTCGATGAACGGCTCGGGGTCAAGGCCCAGCATTTCGCCCAGCGTACGTAGGAATTTCGTTGTGGAATCAATGCCAAAGGGGGCTTGCAGATAGGGTTTGCCCAGCACTTCGCACAGGCCCCGCCCAAACTCGCGGTACATGCAGATATTCACATCTGCGTTCACCAGATTGCGCATTTCGGCCACATGCGCCCCCAGCGGCATCACCATGTTGACGTCTGCACCAATACCTTCAACCAAACGCCGGATTTCGGCGAGGTCTGAGGGCATGTTGAACGTGCCGTACATCGGCCCGAGGATGTTGACGCGCGGGGCAGCGCCCTCTTCGCGCTTCTTCTCGGGCGGCATACGGCCTTTGGTCATGCCAAATTCGGTGAAAATCCACGTCATGGCGCGGTCAGCAGATTCCCACTGATCCTCATCAATGGTGCGCGGCAAGAAGCGTTGGATGTTCGTGCCCTGCGGTGTGACACCGCCACCGATCATCTCGGCGATTGAGCCTGTGACAACAACAGCGGGAAGTGCAGGGTCAAGCACGCCCCAAGCGCGCTTCATCGCCTCTTCGGTGCCCTCACCCATCTCGGTCTCGCCAAGGCCCGTGACAACAATCGGCAGCTCATGTGGCGGCAGGCCGTCGGTGTAGTGCAACACGGATGTGACGGGCAGGTTTTCACAACCCACAGGTCCATCTATCACACATTGCAGGCCTTTAACGGCGCAAAATGCATAAACAGCACCCCAATAGCCACCAGCGCGATCGTGATCCATGACTAGCATTAAATCATCGCCTCCGCCGCTTTGGCGCGGGCCATCTTGTCGAGTTTCTTCTGGTGCTGCGCGCGGAAATCGGGGCGCAGATTCGGCGCGCCTTCCCAGACACCGGCGGTATCGCCGTGGCCGACGCCCTCGAAGAAATCCTTCATCGCGGCCATGCGGTCGCGGCCCGCAATCGCGGCGTTGATGACTTGGCCGAGCGAACCTGCACCGGCTGGCCCCATCAGGGGGCGCGCGGAGATCAGGTTGGTGAAATAGAGCGCGGGGATGCCCAGCTCCTTGGCCTTTTGCACGACGGGCGTGGTGCCGATGGCAAGGTCGGGTTTGACGCCTTCCATCGCGGCCAGATCGTCCTCCAATGAGGCGCGGAATTTGACCTTCACGCCCTTGGCGGCCAGCCATTCGGCGTCGGCCTCGGACCACGGCGTTTTCGGGCAGGCGGTGCCGACATACGGCACATGCGCGCCGCTTTCGATCAACAGGCGAGCGACAAGCAGTTCTGATCCTTCGTAGCCCGACAGCGTGATCGTGCCCTTGATCGGGGCGCCGGACAGCGCCCCTTTGATCGCGGGGAGGAATGCGTTTTGAGCTGCGGCAACTTTGTCAGCGGCGAGACCAAAGGCATCACCAATCCCTGCCAGCCACGCAGCCGTTCCGTCATGACCCACAGGCGCAGAGCCCACAATCGGGCGACCAGCGGCCTGAAATTCGCGCACGCTGGCGGTATAGAACGGGTGGATGGCAGCGACAGCACCACAATCAAGCGCTGCATAAAGCTCGCGCCATTCGCGGGTCGGGACCACGGGACCAGCGGCGAGGCCCATGGGGGCCAGCATCGCGCCGATCATCACCGGATCTGCGGGGAACATTTCGCCCAACAGCGATACGGTGGGGCGGTCGGATTTACCGCCCACGGGGGCCGCGACTGGGCCCGCTTTGATCTCTTCGCGGGCGTAGTTCAGCATGGCACCGGCCAGCACATCCTTGGCCTCGGCATGGGTTGGAATCCCGAAACCGGGAACGTCGATGCCGACGATGCGCACACCGTCAATCTCGCGAGGCAGCAAGCGCAGCGGCACGCCAGACGCGGTCGGCACGCAGAGGTTTGTCACCACGATGGCGTCGTATTTGTCGGGGTCGGCCAGCTCATGGACGCTCTCGCGGATGTCCTCGAACAGCTTGCCCGTCACCAATGTCTCGGAGTTGAACGGCACATAGCCGACCGACCGGCGTGCGCCGTAGAAATGCGACACGAATGTCAGGCCGTAGACGCAGCAGGCCGAACCGGACAGCACGGTGGCCACCCGCTTCATCCGCAAACCAACGCGCAGCGACCCGAATGCGGGACACATCGACTGCGGTTGATCATGTGGACCGACGGGATAATCAGCGGCATATTGGTCGAGGATGTCTGAGGCACCTGCATCGCGTGCGGCCTTGTTCAGCTCGTCTTTCGACTGGCATCCCATGCCTTCGACGGCGGGTGCGGAGGGGCCGGACGCAGGGGTCACCTGCACCTTGCCGTTGGCGTCATAGCCAACTTCAAACCCTTCTGATCCCCCATCAGGCGTCATCGTAGATCACCTCTAGGCTCTCGGTCACAGCACCGTATTTGCCGCGCATATCGGTCAGGGTGGCGGGCACCAGCTCGTAGTCGCCGCCCGTGTCTTTGGCATCGAACAGGCCCAGCAAACCGTCTTGATCCAGCGGTGTCGGGCGCACAGGCGGGGCAATCCCCACGGCCTCGGCCAATCCGGCAAACATCGGACCCCATTGGCTCTCGTTCGTGCCAACAATTTGATAATTTGCGGATTTCTTTCTCAGGTCGTCGTCTTGGGGAATGGCTGCGAGAACGGGAATGTCGACCGCTTTGGCGAAGGCTTGCGCCTCACCGGTGCCGTCATCTTTATTGATGACGAGCCCTGCCACACCAACATTGCCGCCCAGCTTGCGGAAATATTCGACGGCGGAGCATACGTTATTAGCAACATACAAGGACTGTAAATCGTTTGAGCCAACGAGGATCACTTTCTGCGCCATGTCGCGCGCGATGGGCAGGCCAAAGCCGCCGCAGACCACGTCGCCCAAAAAGTCGAGCAGCACATAGTCAAAATCCCAGTCGTGAAACCCCAGCTTTTCGAGCAGCTCAAAACCATGGATGATCCCGCGCCCGCCACAGCCACGGCCCACTTCCGGCCCGCCAAGCTCCATGGCAAAAACGCCGCCGCGCTTGAAGCAGACATCGCCGATGGCGACCTCTTCACCCGCCAGCTTTTTCTTAGACGATGTCTCGATGATCGTGGGGCACGCCTTGCCGCCGAACAGCAGGCTGGTGGTGTCGGATTTGGGGTCGCAGCCGATCAGCAACACGCGCTTGCCCATCTCGGCCATCATGTGGCTGAGGTTCGCCAGCGTGAAGCTTTTGCCAATGCCGCCTTTGCCGTAGATCGCGATGATCTGGGTCTTGGAGGTCGGCTCGCCCTGCGGCACTTCGAGCGTTGGATCTTCGTTGGCCTCGTCGCGGAGGCGTTGATCGAAGTCTTTCAGGTTTGGCACATCAAGGGTCATGCTACTGCACTCCAATCGAGAATCATTTTTAAACAGGCGGCGTCGTTGAACGCCGTCTCGTAGGCTTGCGCGGCGTCGGTCGCGCTGTGTGTGTGGGTGATCAAATCATCGAGCCGCAGCGTGCCAGCTTCAACAAGCGCGCGCGTGGCGTGCATATCCTCGGCCGTCCATTCCGCCGAAATCCGCAGCCGCGCTTCTTTCATGAACGCAGGCGGAAAGGCGAAGGACAAAGGGTCTGTGTAGAACCCCGCGAGGACGATTTCACCGCCTTTGGTCAGGCGACCGATCATATCGTTGAGCAGATCGCCGCGCCCGCTGGCATCATAGATCGACGCATAGTCGCGACGCTCGTCGGCCTCAGGTGTGATGACCTCATACCCCTGCGCGCCATGCGCACGGATCGGGTCAATTTCCCAGACCGTCGGAGCGGGACCGCCACCGGCAACGGTCAACCGCGCCAGCAGTCGCCCGAGTACACCGTGGCCGATGATCAGATCAGGAAGTGTTTTGCCGGGGCCGTGGATCGCATGATGGGCTGTGGCGGCCAGCGCCAGCAACGCGCCGCCAGCGCCGTGACCTGCATCAATCGGCGTGACACGGGCCGCATCTGTGACGATTCGCTTGGCCGCAGCCCCGAACAGACCATGCGCGCCCTCGTAGCACGAGGCACCCGGCACAAAGACGTGGGTGCCAACGGCAACCCCGGCTTCACGGCCCGCCTCAACCACGACGCCCGCTGCCTCGTAGCCCGGCACCAATGGGTAGCCCATACCGGGAAAGGGGGGCATCTGGCCGGAATAAAACAGCTTTTCCGTGCCCGTCGAAATACCACTATGGGTGATCTCGACGATAATATCGCTCGGCTTGGGGACCGACAGGCCAACACATTCCAAGGCCAACTGCCCCGGCGCTGTCAAAATGACGGCATGTGTGTCCACGTTTTGACCCTCCCCTATGTCGTGCCTGCTTTTTGATGCGGGCTGCGACATTCTGTCATAGTGTAAGTCTATCGTTACATATCAAAGTGTCAATTACTTTAGACATTTGATCTGTCAGGCTGGCTTTACGCCCTCAATCGTTGTCGTCACAAACGGTCTGCGACTGCGCGGTGCTGAGATTGCGGTGAACCCGGCCCCTGCGAGCAAGCTTGCGATTTCCCCCGCAGACCGCGCCCGTCCTGTCCGCATCGCAAGACAATAGAGCGCAAAATACGCGTCACCCGCCCGCTCCGGTCGCGCGCCACCTGTCATCGGCTCCGAGATAATCACGCGCCCACCCGGCGGCAGAGCCGCGTAAACCGAGGTCAAAAGCGCCTGCACCGTCTCGTCAGAATGGTCGTAGAGCACCCGCACCAGTGAAATCATGTTCGCACCGGTGGGCAGCGCGTCATCACGGAACGATCCGGGCACGATGCGCAGCCGGTCGGTGGCACCTATGCTTGCGAATCGCGCTGTCGCACCGGGCACCACGGCGGGCAGATCAAACAGCGTCAGATCAGGCGTCGGTGCGCGGGTCGCAACGGCCGCCAAAAACGCGCCCGTGCCCCCGCCGACATCCATCCAATGCGACACGCCGCGCAAGGACACGAGGTCGAGCGTATCTTCGGCCACCATGCGCTGACTGTCGGCCATAAGTAGTGAATACCGCTCAGCCGTTTGCGGGTCCTCGGCGGCCCCTGCGCCAAACACATAGGGCCAGAAACCCGCCAGCTCCGTCTCCGTCTCGCCGCGAAAGAACGCCACGGGATCAGCCAAGTCGCGGTAAAGGACATCGTGGTGCCGGATCATATCCGCCAGCCCCGGCACCCCCGCCAGCGCCGATCCGCGCCGGGTCAGGGCATACCCGCGACGACCCGATTTCAGCAAACCAAGCGCCACACCTGCGTTGAGCAAAATGCGCATCCGCTCGGGGGGGATTTGGGCCATATGCGCCAGTGCGGCCAGCGACATCGGGCCTGCCAGCAGCTTTTGTGGGATATCAAGACTGACCAGCGCTTGAAGAATTTGGCTGTGGCAAAAGCCTGCAACCAGATCGAACATCGCCTCGCCTTCACGGCGCACGATGCCTCGGGTCAGCGGAAACCGCGCCGCCCAATCCTGAAACTTTGGGGACGACAGCAGGCGATTGCGCCATCCAACGCGGCGGGGTTTGGCAACCGGACCCGTGAGAGGGAGATCGCTCATGGCTTGCCCCTATTCGCCGGGCACGAGGCGCGCACGCGCAGAGGCAGGCACCATCCGGTCCGCATAGGCCCGCACCATCTGCGCCAGCCCCGCCTCACCCGGACAGGACGGGATCGAAGCAATAGCCCCTGCGAGAATGTTATCAAGCCGCGTCACAGCCCCCTTCAACCCCAGGCTCTGGACCGCATTGGGCCGCCCGTGCAGATCATCCTGCCCCACCGGTTTGCCCAGCTCATCGGCGCTGCACAGCGCATCGCGCAGATCATCGGCGACTTGGAACGCTTCGCCAATGCGCGCTCCCAATTCTTCCCATGGTTCGGGGTCTTGACCCGCCGCCAGCGCGCCCATTTGGGTGGCGGCGATAAATAGGGCACCGGTCTTGGCTTGGTGATAGGCAGACAGATCAATCTCGGCTTCGCTCTCCCAGCCTTGGCCCGCGCAGATGCCGCCCGGCATGCCGGTGCGGTCGCCGAGGATCGAGATTAGCCCAAGCGCGCGATCCGGCGTCGCGGTCACCCGCGCCAAGACCTGAAACGCCATGACAATCAGGCTGTCGCCGGACAGCAGCGCCAAGGGTTCGGAAAACGCCCGGTGCATCGTGGGCTTGCCGCGCCGCATGTCCGCGTCATCAAACATCGGCAGATCATCGTGGACGAGGCTCGCGCAATGGATCAGCTCAAGGGCCACAGCCGCCGCATCGGTCAACGCAGGCTGATCTTCGCCGCACGCCCGCGCCACCGAAATCAAGATCGTGGGCCGGATCCGCGCGCCACCGGGTGTGACAGCATATTCCAGCGTTTGTGCCAATTTTTGCGGAGCGATCCCGGCCTGACCTGCACGAATGGCGGCGGTCAAGGCTGTGTTGATGCGGTCTGATGTGTCGATCACGGGGCTCCCTCCCTGCATATGTCAGCTAAAGTAGACAACATAAGTGTCAATTAGACTGGACACATCCACTGTCAGAGTCAACAATCAACCCGCAGGAGAGGTCATGACACGCGCAAAACAGACATCAGTGGCGATCATCGGCGCAGGCATCGCCGGGCTGGCGAGCGCTGTGCGTCTGGCCCACGCGGGCTGCGATGTGACGGTGTTCGAGGCGCAAGACACGCTGGGCGGCAAGATGCGCGTACTGCCGTCAGATGCAGGCCCTGTCGACACTGGCCCCACCGTTTTGACCATGCGCCCGGTGTTCGAGCAGCTGTTCGCGGACGTGGGCCTACGCCTGTCGGACCATGTGACCCTGACCCCGCTCACCACCTTGGCGCGGCACTATTGGGATGATGGCACGCAACTCGACCTGATGGCGGATGAGGACGCAAGTGCGGACAACATCGCCGCGACCTTTGGCGCGCAATCGGCTGGCGAATACCGCGACTTTGCCGCCCGCGCGCGGCGGCTGTTTGATGCCTTTGACGCGCCAATGATGCAAAGTGCGGCACCCTCGCAATGGGGCCTGACACAGCGCGTGATCGCCAACCCGCGCCTGCTCGCCGACATGGCCCCGCACCGCTCGCTCTGGTCACTGCTGCACAGCAGCTTTACCGAACCCAAGCTCGCGCAGCTCTTCGCCCGCTACGCCACCTATGTCGGCGGTCTGCCCGCGCAGTCACCCGCACTCTTGTCGCTGATCTCGGACGCAGAAGCGCGCGGCGTTTGGGCGGTCGAAGGCGGGATGCACCATCTGGCCTGCGTCTTGGCCAAGATCGCCGAGCAGTTTGGCGCGACGTTCCGCACCAACAGCCCCATCGAAGAGATCACAGTGCAAAATGGACAGGCGACCGGCGTGATCGTAGGCGGCGCGCATCACGCAGCGGACATTGTCCTGTTCAATGGCGACCCGCGCGCCTTGGCGCTGGGACACTTGGGCGATGGGGCCACCTCGGCAGTGCCGCGCGCGGTCGACAGCCGCAGCCTGTCCGCGTGGGTCCATGCCTTTGCCGCCACACCGCAGGGGGTCGATCTGGCCTATCACACGGTCTTTTTCGGCCATGACCCCAGGGCGGAATTTGACGCGCTCGCACAGGGCAAACGCCCCACCGACGCCTCCCTATACATCTGCGCGCAGGACCGGGCGGGGGCGACGCGGCCCACCGGCCCCGAGCGCTTTGAAATCATTCTCAACGGCGCACCAAACGGTGACACGCCAGTGACGACACAGGAGATCGAGCAATGCCAGACACAGGTGTTCCACCGACTAGAGACATACGGTCTGACCTTCGACAGGACGCCGGGGCCAGAGACGCTGAGCACGCCCCACAGCTTTGCGATGCGGTATCCGGGCAGCGCCGGATCGCTCTACGGGCAGAGCCCGCACGGGCTGACGGCCGGTTTGAAGCGACCGACAGCACGGACGAAGATTGCGGGCCTCTATCTTTGCGGCGGCGGGGCGCATCCGGGGGCGGGGGTGCCGATGGCAACGCTCTCCGCACGGCACGCGGTCGAAGCGATATTGGCGGACCAAACTTCAACCTCGCAGTCCCGCCAAACGGCTACGCGTGGTGGTACGTCGACGGCATCAGCGCCTGCGGCACCCGCGCCATCTCGGTCATCGGCTTCATAGGCTCGGTCTTTTCACCATGGTATAAGTGGTCAGGCCGCAAAGACCCCGACAACAACGTCTGCATCAACGTGGCCACCTATGGGCCCGGCGGGCGGTTCACGATGACGGACCGAGGCAAGGACGCGCTGCGCCAGTCCCGCGATTGCTTTGAGGTCGGGCCCAGCCAGATGCACTGGAACGGGCGCGATTTGGTGATTTCGGTCGATGAGATTTCGTCCCCCCCGCTGATCAGCCGCGTGCGCGGCCAGATCACCGTCACGCCGAGCGCTATCACCGATGTCGAGCTGCCGCTGACGCCTGATGGGGCCCATATCTGGCGACCTTTTGCGCCTGTCTCGATGATCAAGGTCGAGTTGGACGCGCCCGGATGGGCATGGGACGGCCACGGGTATTTCGACGCAAACTTTGGGACGCGAGCGCTGGAAGAAGACTTCGATTTCTGGACATG
Organism: uncultured Paracoccaceae bacterium; assembly: GCA_937931795.1. Classification (GTDB taxonomy): domain Bacteria; phylum Pseudomonadota; class Alphaproteobacteria; order Rhodobacterales; family Rhodobacteraceae; genus JALZWD01. Next base: position 16,171 of record CALHAP010000068.1, on the reverse strand, counting down.
GGGCCGTTATCCGACGACCCACGGGGCCACCTGCATCTACGACGCGACCCGCCGCGATGGAACACAGCTAGAGACCGCGATTGCCTTTACCCCCGAGGGTGCAGCCTCCGAAATCACAGCCCCACCGCGCACCCCGTTCAAACGCTCGCTCTGGCAAGTGCGCCGCGAGACGCGGGCGGATGAGGGCGTGGTGCCAAAGCAGGTGAAACCGATGCTCGACGCGCCGTTCTATTCCCGGTCTGCGGTAGAGACCCAGCTCGATGGCGAGGTGGTGACAGGGGTCCACGAGGCGCTCGATCTGCGACGGTTTTCGCAAGCTTGGCTGAAACCGATGCTCGCTGTACGCGTGCCACGTCGCAAAGGCTGGCAATTCTGAGGCGGGCGGTTACTTAGCCGAATGATCCCAGTTTTCGACGGCCACAATGACTTTCTACTGCGCTTGGCTGACGCGCCAAACGGCCGCGATGCGATCTGGACGCAGGGCGAGGCGACGGGCCACATCAGCCTGCCGCAGATGCGCGCGGGCGGGATGATGGGCGGGTTTTTCGCGATCTTTGTGCCCTCGCCCGACCATCTGGTCCCCAAAAACATCGACGAGGTGATGACCGGCGACAGTTTTGACATCCCCCTGCCCCCGATGATGTCACTGGCCGAGGCCCAGCCAATTGCGTTGGCGATGGCCGGACATCTGCATGCGTTGGCCCGTAGCGGGACGCTGAACATCTGCACCACCGCCGCCGAGATTGAGGCTTGCAAAGGCACCGACACCATCGCCGCCGTGATGCATATGGAAGGGGCCGAGGCGCTTGATCCTGATCTCGACGCGCTGCATCTGTTTCACAGCCTCGGCCTACGCTCGCTCGGGCCTGTCTGGTCACGGCCAACGGCATTTGGACACGGCGTCCCCTTCCGCTTTCCCGGCAGCCCCGATACGGGGCCGGGGCTGACCGAGGCGGGCAAACGGCTGGTCGCGGAATGCAACGCGCTGCGCATCATGATCGACCTTAGCCACCTGAACGCCAAGGGGTTGGAAGACGTGGCCCGCATCAGCGACGCGCCGCTGGTCGCGACCCATTCCAATGCACACGCCATCACGCCGAGCACGCGCAATCTGACCGACAGACAGCTCGCAATGATCGCCGAGACGGGCGGCATGGTCGGGCTGAACTTTGCCACCGTGTTTCTGCGCGCCGACGGGCAGCAGAACGCGGACACCGGCTGGGACCCGATCCTGCGGCATTTGGACCATCTGATCACGCATCTGGGTGAGGATCATGTCGGCTTCGGCTCGGACTTTGACGGAGCGACGGTGCCAAATGTCATCGGGGATGCGGGCGGGATGCAGGGGATGATCGACGCATTGCGCGACCACGGCTATGACGAGCCGCTGCTGGCAAAACTCGCGCATCAGAACTGGATCGACACATGCCGGCGGACGTGGGGCGGCTAGGTGTTTGATCCCGCAGGCGAGATCGCCTAAAGCGGAACAACATCTGAGGCGGAGCGCATTTCATGTCGTACAACACTTTTGGCCATCTGTTTTGCGTGACCACTTGGGGCGAGAGCCACGGGATCGCTTTGGGTGCCACGGTCGATGGCACCCCGCCGGGCGTCGAGTTGGACGCCCCGATGATCCAGCACTGGCTCGACAAACGCCGCCCCGGTCAGAACAAGAACACCACGCAGCGCAATGAGCCCGACGCGGTCGAAATCCTGTCGGGCATGTACGAGGGGCGCACCACGGGCACCCCGATCCAGCTGATGATCCGCAACACCGATCAGCGGTCCAAGGATTACGGCGACATCGAACAGACCTTTCGCCCCGGTCACGCCGACATCACCTACCACCAGAAATACGGGCTGCGCGACCCGCGTGGCGGTGGACGGTCGAGCGCGCGTGAAACGGCGGCGCGTGTGGCCGCAGGTGGCGTGGCGAGGGCGGCGCTGGCCACCCTCGTGCCCGGCATCGAGGTCAAAGGCTACATGGTGCAGATGGGCGAAAAGAGGATCGACCGGGACAGGTTTGATTGGGCCACCATCGACCGAAACGACTTTTGGTGCCCCGACGCGCAGGCGGCTGTCGAATGGGAAGAGTACCTGCAATGGCTGCGCAAGGATGACCACAACTCAGTCGGAGCGATCATCGAAGTCGTCGCGCGCGGCGTGCCCGCAGGTCTGGGTGCGCCGATCTATGCCAAGCTCGATACCGATCTGGCCGCCGCAATGATGAGCATCAACGCAGTCAAAGGCGTCGAAATCGGCGAAGGCATGGCCGCAGCAGCCCTGACGGGGCGCGACAACGCCGACGAGATATTCATGGGGGCGGACGGGCCGCGGTATTCGTCAAACCACGCGGGCGGCATCTTGGGCGGGATCAGCACGGGCCAAGACATCGTGCTGCGCTTTGCCGTCAAGCCGACCTCGTCGATCCTGTCCCCGCGCAAGTCGATCCGCATGGACGGCACCCCGATTGATGTCGTGACCAAAGGCCGCCATGACCCCTGCGTCGGCATCCGCGCCGTGCCCGTGGGCGAAGCGATGATGGCCTGCGTCGTGCTCGATCACCTGTTGTTGGATCGCGGGCAGACGGGTGGCGTGCGGGGTCAGATCGGCTAGCCCCCCGGCGGCAGTGCTTTGCGTTGTTGCGCGCGTTCCAGTCCCAGCTGGCTCTCGCGCCAGATGATCAATGCGCCTGCGCCGATGATCAGGCTGGACCCCATCAACACCGCTTGCGTGGGCACTTCGTCGAAGATCACGAACCCGATGATCACGGCGAGCAGCATTGATACGTAGTCAAATGGTGCGATCAACGAAGCTTCGGCCAGTCGGTAGCTGGTCGTCAGACAGATTTGCCCGACACCACCAATGAGACCCGCACAGACCAGCAGCGCGAATGTCTGCGGCGTGGGCCAGACCCAGCCCCAATATGCGGTGATCAGCGACAGGACAGTGGCGGTGACGGAGAACCAGAACACGATGGCCGCCGTCCCTTCGGTGGCGGTCAGCTTGCGGATGTAGACCTGTGCGAGGGCCGCAAAGAACGCCGAGCCGAGGACGAGGACTGCCCCCAATGTCTCGCCCGTGCTGAACGCCGCACCCACGGACAGACGCGGGCTGAGAACGATAAGCACGCCGACCATGCCGAGGGCGACGGCCCCCAGCCGGACCAAACGCACCTTTTCGCCCAGAAACATCGCGGCAAAGATGACAACGAACAACGGGGCTGCGTAGCCAATGGCCGTGACTTCGGGCAGCGGCAACAGGCCCAATCCTGCGAACCCGAGACCCATCGCGGTGGTCCCAACAAGGCCCCGCCAGAAATGGTTGATCGGGTTTTTCGCTTCCCATCCGTGGCGAAGCTGCCCTTGCAACGCCAGCCAGCCGAGGATCACGGGGATGGCAAAGAAAGAGCGGAAAAACACCGCTTGGCCCGGTGGCACGTCCGAGCTGGTCGCCTTGATGATCGAGGCCATGGCGACGAACAGGCACACCGACAGGACTTTGAAAATGATTCCGCGAAAGGGTTGCATGGGCGCACCATAGGCGCGGCGCGCGCGCGGGCAAGGTGGATTAGGGCGTGACCTCGTCAAAGCTGTCGACGACGTCAACCTGCACGCCGAGGGCTATCAGCCCCGCAACATCCGCCTCAATAGCCTCCCCGCCCGCGCGACGCAGGATCACGCGGGACACGCGCCCCTCGTGACGCTTGGCCGCCTCTAGATAAATCGCACCGTCCTTTTGCCCCGTGTCGCCCATCATCACGAAACTGAGGGCGGGATTGGCGGCAAAGATCAGGTCGATCATCGCGCCCTTGTGCCCGTGGTGCGAACCGCCCAACACGTCGGTCTCGTTCAGCCCCAGATCGCGCAGGAACATTGGCCCGCGCGTCAGGCCTGCCTCGCCCAAAACCATCTGGAGAAAGCTGTGCAGATTCCACGGCGACGAGCTGACGTAGTAGACCGGATTACGCCCCTCTTTGGTCAGCGCATTGATCAGGCCAATCGCGTCCTTGAACACCTCGCGCCGCCCGATTGAGCCTGTGAAAGTCGTCCACAGATTGCGCCACAGCTGCCACGCGCCGGTGAACATCACGGTGTCATCCACGTCAGAGATCACGCCGTAATCAGCGTCGGGGTTGGGCACAAAGACGGGCAGTTCGATCTGCGCACCCGCGACCTCGACCGTCACATTCTGCCAACCCACACCCTCTTGGCGCGGCAAGACAAGGGTGAAATAGCCCTCTTCGTCGGTGATGGCCTTGGCCTCAACCCCTACCGCTTGGACGGTCACATCCGCCACCTCGTCGGTGAAAAACAGGCTGAGCATTCCCCATGTCGAGGCCAGCACGCCGCTGCGCTGTTTGACCTCTGGCAGCGCGTTTAGCACGCGGCCCCGCGCGATCCACTCGGTGGGCGTGGCGTAGCCGAGGTAGGGGTCAACCACCCGCCCCTCGCGACCTCGCAGGCGTGCGCGAAAACGGTCAAAGCGGGCTTCGGTCCTCGCCAGCACGCGCATCAGTTTGTACCCGGTGTGACGCGCAGGATTGTGCCGTCGGGGCTGTCGACCAGCAGCAGGACCGCACCATCGGCGGCCACTTCAACATCACGAATGCGCCCCTGATCGGTGATCACCCGCTCTTCGCCGACCACGCGGCCTGCGGAGACATTCAAACGCACAAGCGCTCCGGGGTTGAGCGATCCGATCAGCAGATCCCCCTCCCAATCGCCGAACATCTCGCCCGCGTAGAACATCATGCCACCCGGCGCGATCACCGGATCCCAGTAGTAGACCGGCTCGACAAATCCGGGCGCGCTGGCGGTCCCTTCGCCCACGTCTGATCCATTGTAATTCACGCCGTAGCTGACCACCGGCCATCCGTAGTTGAGGCCCGCACCGGGACGGTTCAGCTCATCCCCTCCGCGCGGCCCGTGCTCAATGGTCCAAAGATCGCCCGCGTTGGGGTCGAGCACAGCACCTTGGATATTGCGGTGCCCCAGCGACCAGATGCTGTCGATGCCCTCGCGCCCGACAAAGGGGTTATCGCCCGGCACCGAGCCATCGCGGTTCAGGCGGATGACCTTGCCGTAGGTCGTGTTGATGTCTTGGGCGCGGTCGCGTTCCGAGCGGTCCGAATGTTCGCCCGTGGTGATCCAGACCACAGCACCATCAGGAATAATCCGGCTGCCGTAGTGCATCGGGAACGCCGAGGGCGGGTCTTGGACGAAAATGTCGGTCACTTGCTCCATCGTGGTTTCATCGGCGGACAAGACCCCGCGTGCCGCTGCCGTGACATAGCCGCCACCCACCCACTTGGCATAGGTCCAAAACACCACGCCGTCCGAGACTGCGACGTCGAGCATCCCGCCTTGGCGCTCGGCTGCGACCTGCGGCAAGCCAGTTATCGGTGCGCTGAGCGAGCCATCCGCCGCCACGATCCGCATCCGACCGGGGCGTTCGGTCACGATGTAGCGGCCATCGCCTAAGGGCGCGATCCCCCACGGATTTTCCAAACCTTCGGCGAATGTCGCGACCTCGACAGCCGTGGCGGGCATCGCGGGTGCGCGGGTTTGATCGGGGAACGCAGGCGCAAAACCAGCATTCGGCGCACCCTGTTCGACCTGCGCGCAGGCGATGACGGGCAATAGAATGGCGGCGGGCAAGAGTATCGGGCGCATCGGGTGATCCTTTTTCGGGCTACACATTAACCTAGCGGTCCGCCTGCACCCGACAACCGCCCCACAGCCCAACGGGCGGCATCGGCAACGGTCGGGTCCGGGTCTTCGCAGTGATCTTGGGCCGCGGTGACCAGCGATGCATCCCCCGAATTGCCGATGGCATAGAGCACGTTGCGCACAAAACGGTCGCGCCCGATGCGTTTGATCGGCGACCCGGAAAAGCGCGCGCGGAATGCTGTGTCATCGAGGGCCGCGAGATCGGCCAAGGGCTCTGGCGCGCGGCTGCCAAAGTAGCGCATCTCGGTCGCTTCAACCGCAAATTTGTTCCACGGGCAGATCGCGAGGCAATCGTCGCAGCCGTAGATGCGGTTGCCCATCTTGGCGCGCAACTCATCATCCACTGGGCCTTTGTGCTCGATCGTCAGGTAGGAAATGCAGCGCCGCGCGTCGAGTTGATAGGGGGCCGGAAACGCATCAGTCGGGCAGATGTCGAGACAGGCGCGACAGGATCCGCAATGATCGACCTCCGGTGCGTCGGGTTCCAAATCGACGGTGGTAAAGATCGCCCCCAGAAAAACCCAATTGCCCAGATGCCGCCCGACCAGATTGGTGTGCTTGCCCTGCCAGCCGAGGCCGGCGGCGGCGGCCAGCGGTTTTTCCATCACCGGGGCAGTGTCGACAAAGACCTTGATCTGCTCATCAGGACATTGTTCCAGCAGCCAACGACCCACCCGTTTCAGGCGCTTCTTGACGATATCGTGGTAATCGCGCCCTTGGGCATAGACGCTGATCGCGGCGTGGTCGCGTTGCTGCAAAATCGCCAACGGATCGTGCTTGGGCGCGTAGCTCTCGGCCAGCATGATCACCGAGCGCGCCTCGGGCCAGAGCGCCGTCGGATCACCGCGCCAGCCCATACGCTCGGCCATCCACCCCATCTGCCCATGACGGCCAGCATCGACAAATGCGCCCAAACGGTCTGCGGCCTGCGGGATAGCATCGGGACGACAGATCGCCATGCGGGTGAACCCCGCCTCTATTGCAGCCCGATCAAGATCAGATTTAAGAGACATGGATGGCGCGCCTTGGCAATGTCACATGTCCTTGTATCGCCCCCGCAGCACGCGGTGGCAATTGCAAACACCGCGCCCGCTAGATGCCGTCGCGCACGCCCGGAATATCCACGGTGCCAAAGACCCGCCCGGATGGAGAGCCCGTGACAGACCCGCCGGGGGGTTCTTCGCTGACGCCGATGGTCAAAATACCCGTAACGTCGGCGATCACCGGGGTCAGCGGCAGGGTCACAGTGTCCCCCTCGGGCCAGAGACCAACGGATGTGGCGGGCGCGTTTTCGCCGTGCGCCCAGACCTGCAAGATACGGCCCGCAGGGGCGGCGCCGGCAGTGCGTGTCAGAGTGATCTGATTGACCGATTTATCGACCACGACCACCACGCGGAAATCACCCTCTACCGAGGCAATGGTCGCAGGATATAGCGGCCCTGCGGCGTCTGACACCGGGGTCATCGCCTGCCATCCCAGCACCGCGACGAGGGCCAGTGATGCAAAGCTGAGGCCACGCCAAAACCCGACGCCCGCCCACCACGGGGTCGCGGGCTGGCTAAATAGGCGTTGCTCCAAGGCGCGCTTGACCTGCACAGACGGGGCAACGGGGGCGATATCGGCGGTCATTTCCGCGAAATACTCTTCCCAATCGGCCACAGCGCGGGAAAATCCCGCATCCACGCGCAACCGGGTTTGGGCGGCGCTGTGCTCGCTGACATCCAACAAGCCCAGCACGTATTCAGCCGCCATGAATGTATCGTCTTGGGTCATAATGCTCACCGGGCCATGCAATCCCGCAGGCTCTGGAGGCCGCGGCGCAACCAAGTGCGCATGGTATTTAAAGGAATTTCAAATTGATCTGCGAGGTCCGCATAGGATTTACCGCCAAAATAGGCACCCTCAATCGCGTCACGCCGCTTGGGCTCTAATTCGCCCATACAGCTGATAATCCGCTCGGCCTCTGACCTTGCCACGGCCAGTTCTTCGGGACCACGGGCATCACACGGGATGCGGTCGTAGACATCGCCAAGCTCGGTCATATTCTTGCCCGCGCGCAACCGATCAATTGAAGTATTGCGCGCAATCGTGATCAGCCACGTCATCGGGCTCAGCCCATTGGCGGAATACCTGTCGGCGTTCTTCCAGATTTTGACGTAACTGTCTTGCATGGCATCCTCTGCGGCGGCGCGATCTTTTAAGATACGCAGGCTCACCCCCAGAAGTTTCGCGCAGGTTGCATCATAAAGCTGATTGAACGCCGCGCGGTCGCCCATCGCCGTTTTGGCAATCCAGTTCTCGATATCTTGCCTAGAGTTTGCCACAGCCGATCTCCCTCAACCCCTTAAAACTATATTGTTTTGCAAGGCGGGTTCCAGCAAATATTAATTGAAACTCTCAGGCCTCACGGCGCGTGTTTATGGGTTCTGCGCTCTCTCCTAGGTCACCCGGCTGGTCTTCTGAAACGCAGGCGTATCCCAAATCCGTTGGTTCAGGATATCGGCCAGATGATCTACCGCCCGAATGACATCGGCCTCATCCACATAAAGTGGCGTAAAGCCAAAGCGCATCAGGTTGGGCGCTCTGAAATCCCCAATCACATCGCGCGCGATTAATGCCTGCATCGCGGCATACCCATGTTCAAATGCAAACGACACCTGACTTCCCCTCCGTGCGCCATCACGGGGCGACGCCAACGTCAGCTGCGGGCATCTATCCTCGACCTGTGCGATAAACAGATCCGACAGGCGCAGGCTGGCGGCCCGCAGATCATCCATATCAACACCGTCCCACACCTGCATCGCGACCTCTAGGGCGGCCAGTTGCAACACGGGCGGCGTACCCACGCGCATCCGCTCGATCCCCGGCGCGGGACGATAGGTGGCCTCAAACGCAAACGGCGCGTCATGCCCCAACCAGCCGCTGAGCAGTGGGTCAATGCGATCCGCCAGATCGGGGCGCACATAGATAAACGCAGGCGCGCCGGGGCCGCCGTTGAGATATTTATAGGTGCAGCCCACCGCAAATTCGCACCCGCAAGTGGCCAGATCGACCGGCACAGCCCCCGCACTATGGGCCAAATCCCACAGCATGACAGCGCCCGCAGCTTGTGCCGCATTGGTCACGGCGGTCATGTCGTGCATCCGCCCAGACCGGTAGTCTACTTGCGTGATCATCGCCACGGCGACATCGTCGGTCATCGCGGCCTCGACCTCTTCGGGGGCGACGATCCGCAGCTCATGGCCTTGGGCCAGATGGGCAATCAAACCTTGGGCCATATACAGGTCCGAGGGGAAATTGCCGCTGTCGGACAAGATCACCTTGCGGTCCGGGCGCATGCGCAACCCGGCGGCCAGCGCCTGCACCACCTTGATCGATAGCGTGTCACCCATCGTGATCGTGTCAGGGGCCGCCCCCACCAGACGCCCGACCAGATTGCCGACGCGCAGTGGTTGCGCCATCCAGCCGTCGATGTTCCATCCCTTGATCAGATGCGCGCCCCACTGATCGCTGATCATATCCGCCACGGCTTGTTTCACGCCACGCGGCAGCGGCCCGAGCGAATTGCCGTCGAGATAGATCATCCCATCCGGCAGCTCAAACCGGTCTTTCACAGGCAGGGTCACGGGCATATCAAGGTATCCTCATTCATCATCTGGCGCGCCAAAACCGCCACCACCGGGGGATTTCAACACAAATACGTCGCCCGGCATCATATAGGCCGCGTCATTGCCACCAAGCGCATCAAACCCACCATCTGCGCGTTCAACGCTGTTTTCACCAACCTTACCGGGGCCACCACCCGCCGCCCCATGGGGCGGGATGATGCGATGGGACGATAGAACGGTGACGGTCATCTCTTCCAAAAACCGCAGCTTGCGGATGATACCGTCGCCGCCACGGGTGCGACCCTCCCCGCCAGAGCCTGCGCGGATCGAAAATTCATCGACGCGGACAGGAAACCGGGTTTCCAGAACCTCGGGATCGGTCATGCGGGTGTTGGTCATGTGACTGTGCACAGCACTGGTGCCGTCAAATCCATTCCCCGCCCCGGTGCCACCACAAATCGTCTCGTAGTTTTGCACCGTCTCGTTGCCATAGACAAAGTTATTCATCGTGCCCTGACTGCCCGCGATCACCCCCAAAGCCCCATAGAGCGTGTCGGCGATCGCTTGGCTGACCTCGGTATTGCCAGATATGACCGCAGCGGGGGCGGCAGGGTTGATCATCGACCCCTCGGGCACGATCAGATGCAGCGGTTTCAAACACCCCTCGTTCATCGGGATGTTGCTGCCCACCAACGTGCGAAACACATAGAGCACGACAGCGCGGCAAATCGCCAAAGGCGCGTTGTAATTCAGCGCATCTTGGGGCGAGGTGCCGGTGAAATCCAACGTCGCACTGCGCACGGTCCTGTCCACGGTGATCGCCACCTGCACCTGCGCGCCACTGTCGAGCGGATAGGTGAACGCGCAATCATGCAAGACGTCCAAGACCCGCCGCACGCTTTCCTCGGCGTTGTCCTGCACGTGGGTCATATAGGCGTGGATGGTTTCCAGCCCGAACTGGCGGGTGATCTTGGTCAACTCGGCCACGCCCGTGGCATTAGCGGCAATCTGCGCTGCGAGATCGGCCATGTTTTGATCAATGTTGCGGCACGGATAGGGGCCAGACCCCAGCAAATCACGCGTCGCGATATCGCGCAGCACCCCTTGGCGCACCAGCAGAAAGTTGTCGATCAACACGCCTTCGTGGTCGATATGCGTACTGTCAGGCGGTGCAGAACCGGGGGTCGTTCCACCAATATCAGCGTGATGCCCGCGCGACGCGACGGTGTAGATAATATCGCGCCCGGCCTCGTTAAACACCGGGGTGATCACCGTGACATCGGGCAGATGCGTGCCGCCGTTGTAAGGGTTGTTCATCATGAACACATCGCCGGGGCGAATGTTGCCCGCGTTCAGGCGCAGCACCGTCCGCACGCTTTCCGACATAGACCCCAGATGCACCGGCACATGCGGGGCATTTGCGACCAGATCACCGCGTTGGTCAAAAATCGCACAGGAAAAATCGTAGCGTTCCTTGATGTTGACCGAATAGGCGGTGTTGGCCAGCGTCGCGCCCATCTGTTCGGCAATCGACATGAACAGGTTGTTAAACACCTCTAGCATCACCGGATCGACGGTGGTGCCAATCGCCTCTTGGCGGTCCAACGGCTGAGGGCGGCGCAACACCAGATTGCCGCCTGCGGTGCATTCAGCCTGCCAGCCCGCTTCGATCACATTGGTACCTGTGGGTTCTGTGATGATCGCAGGGCCTGCGACGACATCCCCCAAGACCATGGACGCGCGATCCACCAGCGGCACCTCGTGCCACGCGCCGCCACTGAACATGCGCGCGCGACCCGGTTTGGCGGGTTCTGGCGGAGTATCGGGCAATGTCACGCCTTCGCCCGTCTGCCCAATCGCCTCGGCCGTCAGCACATCAATGATCAAACGGCGGGTGTCGGGGGCAAAGCCAAAGCGCTGCTGATGGGCCTGCGCAAACTCATCACGCATCGCATCCGCATCGCCAAACGCCACCTCTAGGGTCTGATGGGCACCGTCGGTGCGCAGATGGGCGGTCTGGGATATCGCAAAACCTGTGTCCCCGATGCCCTGCGCGCGAACCTCGGCGGCGGCGGCATCAGACAGCTCGGCCATCTTCACCTTGGCATCAGCCAAAGCCTCCAAAGGCATCGCAAACTGATGCTCACGGATCGCGCGCACATCTGCCAACCCCATCCCAAACGCCGATAGAACGCCGGCAAAAGGATGGATATAAACGCTCTGCATCCCCAAGGCATCGGCGACCAAACAAGCATGCTGCCCGCCCGCACCACCAAAGCAATTCATCGTGTATTTGGTCACGTCATAGCCGCGCTGCACGCTGATCTTCTTGATCGCATTGGCCATGTTTTCCACGGCAATGCGCAGGAACCCTTCGGCAATATCCTCGACAGTGCGGTGACCCCCGATCTCGGCGGCGAGGGCGGCAAACTTGCGTGCGACCACATCCACATCCAGCGGCTGATCCCCGGCGGGACCAAAGACGGGCGGAAACTGGCTAGGCTGCACTTTGCCCAACAGAACATTGCAATCGGTGACCGTCAGCGGGCCGCCACGGCGATAGGCAGCAGGACCGGGGTTCGCGCCCGCGCTGTCGGGCCCCACCTGCATACGCCCGTCGCGGTAGCTTAGGATCGAGCCACCGCCTGCGGCCACCGTGTGAATAGACATCATCGGCGCACGCATCCGAACGCCCGCCACTTCGGTCTCGAAACTGCGCTCAAAGCTGCCTGCGTAGTGGCACACATCGGTCGATGTGCCGCCCATGTCAAAGCCGATCAGCTTGTCAAATCCCGCCGCATGAGCGGTGCGCACCATGCCGACAACGCCGCCCGCCGGACCAGACAGGATCGCATCCTTGCCCTGAAACCTGTGGGCATCGGTCAAACCGCCGCTCGATTGCATGAACATCAGGCTGTCACAGCCGCCGCGGCTGGCGTCGAGCGCACTGGCAATCTGGCTCACGTAACGCCGCAAAATCGGGGACAGATAGGCATCCACCACGGCGGTATCCCCCCGCGCGACCAGCTTGATCAACGGGCTGGCCTCATGGCTGAGCGACACTTGGGTAAAGCCAATCTCGCGGGCCAATGCGCCCAGTTGCCGCTCGTGATCGGTGAACCTGTAGCCATGCATCAGCGCAATCGCGACAGACCGGGTGCCCGCATCATAGGCCTGTGTCAGGGCCGCGCGGGCGGTGTCCAGATCGAGCGGAGTTACCACTTCGCCGCGCGCATCAACACGCTCATCGACCTCAATCACATCGTGGTAGAGCAGTTCGGGCAGTTTGATATGAAGATCAAACAGGTTGGGGCGGTTTTGATACCCGATCCGCAGCAGATCGCGCAGGCCCTTGGTGATCAGCAAAACCGTGGAGTCGCCCTTGCGTTCCAACAGCGCGTTGGTGGCGACCGTCGTGCCCATTTTCACCGCCGATATTTGCCCCGGCAGCAACGGGTCATCCGCGCCCAGACCCAGCAAGGTTCTGATCCCATGGACGGCCGCATCGGCGTAGCTTTCGGGGTTTTCCGATAGTAGTTTGTGGGTTTTCAGCGCACCATCCGGCTGGCGCGCCACAATATCGGTAAAAGTGCCGCCCCGGTCGACCCAGAATTGCCATTTGTCAGTGCTGAACGTCGCCACAGGGGCCTCCCTTCGGGGGGTCTATCGGTTGGGGGCAACCTGCAGGGCCGCGCGCCCGATCTCAAGCCTCGATTACGGTGGGCTGCCGTTTTGCCTCCGTCGTCGTCAGCACCGCGCGAATGGACAGCCGTGTTCGCGGTGCAAAAAACACGGCAACCCAGTTATCTGCCCTGCCCTGTTCCGCGCAATAAGATGGAAAAGGTCAATCAACGCAAAGCAACCTTCTCTTGGCGCAATTCAGGGCACATGGCAGCAGAGCACGCTCAAACACACCGCCCCCCGTCGACCTCCATGCACACGCCCGTCACCATGCTCGCCTCGTCCGAGCACAGGTAGCAGGCGGCGTTGCCCATATCCTCGGGCGTGGAAAAGCGGCCCAAGGGGATTGTTGAGAGGAACTTGGCGCGCACCTCGGGCGTGTCTTCGCCCATGAAACTTTGCAGCAAGGGCGTCTCGCCCGCCACGGGGTTGATCGCGTTGACGCGGACGCCGTGCGGGGCCAGCTCGACCGCCATGCCCTTGGTCGCAGTCACCATCCACCCCTTGCTCGCGTTGTACCAACTCAGGCGCGGGCGGGGGCTCACGGCGGCGGTGGACGCCACGTTGAGGATCGCACCCGAGCCTTGGGCCTTGAGGTGCGGGACGATGTGGCGGGCGGTCAGGTAGACTGACTTGGCGTTGACGGTGAACACCCGATCAAAGTCCTCCTCGCTGATGTCCTCCATCGGGCTGGGCAGATGCGTGGTGCCCGCGTTGTTGATTAGGATGTCGATGCGACCAAAGGCATCCAGCGTCTGCTCTACCATCGACGCCACGCTATCGCTGTTCGTCACGTCACACCGGACCGCGCGGGCGTTTTCACCCAGTTCAGCGGCCAGAAACCCCGCCAGTTCGGTGTTTAAATCCGCGATCACCACCTGCGCGCCCTCGGCCACGAATTTGCGCGCGATCCCTGCGCCAAACCCCGACGCACCGCCTGTCACAATCGCCGTTTTCCCGTTCAATCGCATATCGCCCCCTATCCGTGAAACGCCGCCACGGTTTTCAATGTCGAAAACCCATAGAGCGCCTCAAATCCCTTTTCGCGCCCATGCCCTGACAGCCCCGTGCCACCAAACGGCAGCTCGACGCCGCCACCAGCCCCGTAGTTGTTCAAAAACACCTGTCCCGCGCGCAGCGCCTTGGCCAACCGCATCTGCCGCGCGCCGTCACTTGTCCAGACCGACGCCACCAGCCCGTAGTCCGTGCCATTGGCAATCGCGAGCGCCTCGGCCTCATCGTCAAACGGGATGATAACCTGGACAGGTCCGAAAATCTCGTCTTGTGCCAGCGTGTGATTGGGCGTCACGCCCGCAAAGAGCGCCGGTGCGACATAGGCCCCCGCGCTGGGCGCATCGTCCAAAATCTGCCCCCGCGCGACGCAATCCAGATCGCGACCTTGGTCAACAAACCCTTCAAAAATCGCCTTTTGCCGCTGCGAGATTACCGGACCCAGATCATGATCATCCATCGCAGGCCCGACACACAGCGCGGCGTAGCGCTCGGCCATGCGGACCACGACTTGATCATACACCCCACGCTGCACGAGGATGCGCGAAGATGCCGAACAGGTTTGGCCAGCGTTTTGTATGCCCGCATTCACGAGAAACGGCAGCGCCGCGTCGATATCGGCATCGTCAAACACCAGCTGCGGGGATTTACCGCCCAGCTCCAACGTCACAGGCCGCACGTTTTGTGCCGCCGCCGTCTGGATCAACCGCCCCGTGCCCACCGATCCGGTGAAGGACATATGATGCACGCCCGGATGGCTGGCCAGCGCCGCCCCCGCTTCGGCCCCCAAACCGGGCACCACATTCAGCGCCCCCGCAGGCAGCCCCGCGTCATGGGCGATCTGCGCGAATGCAAGGGCGGTCAAGCACGCCTCCTCAGCAGGTTTCAACACACAAGCATTGCCCATCGCGAGCGCAGCCCCGACCGACCGCCCGATGATCTGCATCGGGTAATTCCACGGGATGATATGCCCCGTTACCCCATGCGCCTCGCGCATCGTGTAGACCGTATACCCGTCCAGATAAGGGATCGTCGTGCCATGCACCTTATCCGCAGCACCACCGTAAAATTCCATGTACCGCGCCAGAGCCAGCACATCCGCGCGCGCCTGTTTCAGCGGTTTGCCCACGTCCAGCGCCTCCAGCCGCGCGAGGGCCTCGGTATGCTCCAGCACCTTGCGCCCAATCGCGGCCAACACGCGCCCGCGCTCAGCCGCCGTCGCCCACCCCCAGTCGCCCATCAGCGCGGCATCAGCCGCCATCACAGCAGCGTCGATATCGGCACCCATCCCACGCGCAATCTCGCACAGCGCATTGCCATCACTGGGATTGATCAGGGGCAGCGTGCCGCCGCCCTCCGGGGCCTGCCACGCGCCCGCGACAAAACATTGTGCGGTCTCAATGGGAAATGGGCTCAGCGGCATATCGGCGCTCCAACAGGGGTGTCGCCGCAGCCTAAACTGGCAATACCCCGATGGGGAATGCCCTAGCGCTCAAAAATCCAGATCGGCGTAGTGATTGGGCTGCGGAAAGCCCGAGACCTGATCGGCGAGGATCGAGCGGAACGCGGGCCGCGATTTGATCTTGGCGTACCAATCCTTGACGATATCGGAACGGTTCCAATCCACATCGCTGATGTAATCAAGACAGCTCAGATGTGCGGCAGCGGCAAAATCAGCCATCGTCAAGTCCGGCCCCGCCAGCCAGCGACGTTGCTCCAGTAGGCGGGTCATGTAATCGAGGTGGAACTTCACCGCGCGCGACCCGGATTTCACATTGGTACTGTCGGGGTAGCCCGTGTTCATCACCTTGCGAAACACGCGCTCGCCCAGCAGTTTTGACGTGACCTGATGGTAAAACGTATCGTCAAAATAGCTGACGAGACGCCGCGCCTCATAACGGTCATCGGATTTCTTGGGCAACAGTCGCGGCTCGGGAAATTCCTCTTCGAGACACTCGCAGATGGCCGAGCTTTCGACCATCACATGCCCGCTCATCTTTAAGATCGGCACCTTGCCCGCTGGATTGCGGCGCATAAAATCAGCGTCCTGCTCCCAATACCTCACCTCTTGCAACTGCACGTCGATCCGCTTTTCGGCCAGCACGAGGCGGACTTTGCGCGAAAACGGCGAGAGCGGGT
>CALHAP010000067.1 GCA_937931795.1 uncultured Paracoccaceae bacterium | reverse complement strand
AATTGCGCCATGGCCCGCGCGAGGCCCCGCAGCGTGCAAGCGTGATTGGGCGCTGAACAACCGTCGATGCCGTAGCCGGGAGAGGTCTCGCTCGTGACGTCCTCAAAGGCCTCAAGGATCGCGGTTTGTACGGAATGCGCGGGGTCAATGTAGTCGGGGCCTGCGCCGAGGTGTTTCGACAAGGTCAAAAACCCGCAGTGTTTGCCCGAGCAATTGTTGTGGATGCGGCAGGGGGCGCGGTCGGATTTGATCAGCGCGTCGCGGACGCTGATATCGCGTGGTTCTTGTGGTCCGCAGCGGAAGGCGTCGTCGTCTAGGTCCAACTGGTCGAGCCACGCGGTGATCGGGTCGATGTGGTAGGGGGCCGAGATGTGGCTGGCGCAGGCGAGGGCGAGTTGCGCTTGGGTCAGGCCGAACGCCTCGGCGGCCCCGCTTTCGATCAAGGGCAGGGCCTGGATCATTTTGGCCGAGGAGCGGGGGAAGATGATCGTGCTGGGATCACCCCATGCGTGGCGAATCTCACCCGCCGCATTGCAGACAACGGCATGGCCCCGATGGACACATTCGATTCGGCCCCCGCGTGTGACTTCGATCATTTCTATGTCAGACATCGCCTTACCCCTACATATAGTCGGCGCGGCAGGATACCGCGCAAGTCTGTGGCCAATCAGGGCTTTCCCCTCGACCCTATTTATTGCTAAACCAAGTTTTATCGCGTTGACCCTGCGGCGGCCAGTTGCAAAGCGTTCACATAGAAACGCACCATGGCTGCGGCATGATAGAGGCATCGACAGTTTGGAGTTTGCGAGATGACATTTTCGATCACTGGCTGGGCGGGTGCTGCGGCTCTGACATTGGCCGCAACGGGCGCTTTCGCCCAGGATACCACCGATAATCGTGTCGGCGTGACCACGGACTGGAGCGTGTTTGAAGAAACCGAACCGCGCGAATGTTTTGCCGTATCCGCCCCCAAAGAGCAGGTGAACACCCGCAATGGTGAGGTGGCACAGGTCAACCGTGGCGAGGCTTTGTTGTTCGTGTTTTACCGCCCCTCTGAGGGTGTTGACGGACAGGTGACCTTTACCGGGGGCTACCCGTTTGCGGGCGGCTCGACCGTGACCATGGATATCGGCGGAACCGAATTTCAGATGTTCACCGAAGGGGAATGGGCCTGGCCCGCGACCCCTGAGGATGACGCCCGCGTTGTGGCCGCGATGCGCTCTGGTGCGCAGGCCGTGGTGACCGGCGTATCTGGTCGCGGCACCACCACACAGGATACGTTTTCGCTGTTGGGCTTTACCGCCTCGGTCGAAGACGCTGACGCCCGGTGCGAGAGCTGATTTCAGCCCCTCCCCGGTGAGTATTTTCAAAGCGGGCCCACGTTCGGGCCTGCTTTTGTTGTTTGGAGAGATCAGATGGCCGGAGCCGCGCCCATAACCCACGATGTGCTGACCATTCCGCGCAAGATCCCCGGTGGCTTGCCCAATCTGATCGGCATGAGCCGTGCGGAGATGCGCGATGCCCTGATCGAGATCGGCACGCCGGAAAAGCAGGCCAAGATGCGTGTGGGCCAGATTTGGCAGTGGATTTACGTCTGGGGGATGCGCGATTTTGATGAGATGACCAATCTGTCCAAAGACTACCGCGCCAAGCTGTCCGAGCATTTCGCGATCAGCCTGCCCGAGGTTGTGACCCGTGATGTAAGCAATGATGGCACCCGCAAATACCTCGTGCGGATTGCGGGCGGCCATGAGGTCGAGGTGGTTTATATCCCGGAAACTGATCGCGGGACGTTGTGTATTTCCAGTCAGGTCGGCTGCACGCTGACCTGCTCGTTTTGCCATACCGGCACGCAGAAATTGGTGCGCAATCTGACGGCGGGCGAGATCATTGGACAGGTGATGCTGGTGCGTGATGATCTGGGCGAATGGCCCGAGCAAGGCGCGCCCAAGGACGAGCAACGCCTGCTTTCGAACATCGTGCTGATGGGCATGGGCGAGCCGCTGTATAATTTCGAGCGTGTCCGTGACGCGATGAAAATCGCGATGGACCCTGAGGGGCTGTCTCTGTCCCGCCGCCGGATCACGCTGAGCACATCGGGCGTCGTGCCCGAGATCGCGCGCACCGCCGATGAGATCGGTTGCATGTTGGCCGTGTCGTTTCACGCGACGACGGACGACGTGCGCGACACCCTCGTGCCGATCAACAAAAAGTGGAACATTGAGGAGCTGCTTGCTGCGTTGCGCGCCTATCCGCGTCTGAGCAATTCTGAGCGGATTACCTTTGAATATGTGATGCTCGATGGGGTGAACGACAGTGATGCGGATGCGCACCGCCTCGTGAAACTGATCGACGGCATTCCGGCCAAGATCAACCTGATCCCGTTCAACGAATGGCCCGGCGCGCCGTATAAACGCAGCTCGAACAACCGGATCCGCGCCTTTGCGGACATCATTTATAACGCAGGCTACGCCAGCCCGATCCGCAAACCGCGCGGCGAAGACATTATGGCGGCCTGTGGTCAGCTGAAATCCGCGACCGAGCGCGCCCGCAAGAGCCGCGCCGAGATCGCCCGCGACGCAGGAGTGTAGGACATGCAGTTCAAGCTGGGGGGCGTCGATTTTGACGTCCGTAAAGTCACCGCAGGCGAGCGCGCCGCGATCATCAATGACCCGATCATCCAACAGGTTGTGTCGCGCGATGTCTACCGCTGGGACCATAAGGCGGGCACGGGCGAAACCCTCGTCGAGCTGACGCCCAAAGATGCTGTGCCGATGCCAAATTGTGTGTCGTTTTTCGTGCCCCGGATTATTTCGGGCGAGGTGTCAAAGAACGATAGTGCGTCGAAAACCCTCGCGAAACGCACGCTCAAAGCCGTGGGCGCGCGCAGTCCCACCGATATTCTCGTGGCCCTGCACAAGGCGCTGCATATGCCGCAAAAGTCGATTGAGCATAGCGCTTTTGCTCCGTTTAACGGTTGTGCGAGCTATACATTGCGGATGGAAACCGAATTTCACGTGGCCCATCTGGTCAATGCGCCGCGCAATCTGGCGGTGCATGTGTTGATCCCCGGACAGGTGCGGTTTGTGCAAACTGTGACGGACCGCGATGAGGCGGCTTTTGGCGCGCTTTTGGCCGCTGACCCCGCGCTGGCCGCACCCAACGCCACCTTTGTGATCCCCCCGCATTCACGCGCGAACCTGATGGTGCGCGCCATTGCCGTTTCGCGCAGGCTGGAAGATTTGCAAGCCGATCTGGCCGCCCGCAAAGAGGCAGGCGAAGAGGTCGAAGGCACCGATTTGCACCGCGCGTTCAACACGACAATGGGCGAATTTCGGATGCTACGGCAGAGGGCTGCGGCTTAGGGGGGCGGATTGGGCTGTCGAGAGACTGCCTGCCATTGATTTCTTCCAGCGCTAAGTTTGCGTGAAGAATTTGAACTGCCTTTCTGATTGAGATGTAATCTCGAACAAGCGAAAGTCATCGAAAGCTGCCGTTAAAGAATGGATCGTTTGGCTACAGCAGGCGGACTTGGACGAAACCGCTCTCGCGGTATTGGCGCTTTTGGCGTGTGTTGCGCATAGGTTGGAGCGGGGTGATTTTGTGAACTGACTGACCTGTTGGACGATTGAGACCTTCTCAATCTGACCAATAGGAGGTTTCAATGTCAGACCAATATGTACCAGCGCTGCGCCAACGGTTTCTCGAAGATATGCAGATCAAAGGACTGCAGCCCAAAACGCAGAAGATGTATCTGCGCGGGATGCGCGATTTTACGCGATTTTTGGGGCGCTCGCCGGATACTGCGACGCCTGAGGATTTACGAGCGTTTCAGCTGGATATGAAGGAACGGGGCGTCGGCGCGCCGACCTTCAATACTCGACTGACGGTGCTGAGCTTCTTCTTCGCTGCGACCTGTCCCCGACCAGAGATGAAGACGCATATGCGCTATCAGCGGGCGGCCAAGAAGATCCCCATCGTGCTCAGCGCCGAGGAGGTTGTGCGCATTCTTGAGGTAGCGCCTGGACCTGGCCTGAAGTACCGGGCAGCGTTCAGTGTTGCTTACGGCGGCGGCCTGCGGGCCAGTGAGGTGACACATCTTAAGATCGGGGATATCGACAGCGACCGGATGCTGATCCGGGTCGAACAAGGAAAGGGCCTCAAGGATCGGCAGGTCATGTTGTCGCCAAGTCTGCTTGACCTGTTACGCGACTATTATCGCGAAGCCCGGCCCGCTGGCTGGCTCTTTCCGGGGCGCAACCGCATCGATCCGATCTCGACGCGCCAGTTCAACCGCGCCTTCGGGGCGGCCTGCGACTTTGCAGAGGTCAAGAAGAAGGTATCACCCCACACCTTGCGGCACAGCTTTGCCACCCACTTGCTTGAAGGCGGGACTGACATCCGAGTAATCCAAGTTTTGCTTGGTCATGCCAAGCTGGAAACGACGACGATCTATACCAAGGTGGCAACCAAGACGATCCAGAATGTGACCAGTCCACTTGATCTTCTGGTACGACGAGAGGCTGACCCTGGTTAATCCCAGCCCAGATGGGACGCTCAAAACTGGAGGTCGCGGACATCTTCCGCGCCCATGGGCCAGCTTATCGCCGGGAACATGCCGGGCATCTAAACCTGCCACAGCTGAAGGTGATGTCGGCGATTGAGAATTGCCGTACGGCAGCCCTCGGCGGTCACGTTGCGGCTTGCACAAAATGTGACCATCAGCACATCGCCTATAACTCGTGTCGCAATCGCCACTGCCCGAAGTGCCAAGGCGCTGCGGCGCAGGACTGGATGCAGGCGCGCATGGAAGACCTGCTTCCAGTCGAGTACTTCCATGTGGTCTTCACTTTACCTTCGGAAATCGCTGACATCGCTTATCAAAACAAAGAGGCGGTCTATGGTCTTCTGTTTAAGGCATCGGCCCAGACGTTGCAGACTATTGCGGCGGATCCCAAACATCTTGGCGCAAAGATCGGCATGACATCGGTGCTGCATACATGGGGCTCGGCGATGACGCACCATCCCCATGTCCACGTTGTTGTGCCGGGCGGTGGCTTGTCATCCGACGGTCAGCGTTGGGTCGCCTGCCGCAAAGGGTTCCTCGTGTCGGTGAAAGTCCTGTCACGGTTATTCCGCCGCCTGTTCCTCGAAGGGTTGGCCAAGCTGCACAAGGAGGGCAAGCTGGCATTCTTTGGCAATCTATCCAACCTGGTCGATCCCGATGTCTTCGCATCACACCTTGCACCACTACGCAAAACCAACTGGGTCGTTTACGCCAAACAACCCTTCGGCGGGCCGGAAGCCGTGTTGGCCTACCTAAGCCGCTACACGCATCGGATCGCGATCTCAAACCATCGCCTGATGAGCGCCGATGCCAAGACCGTAGCCTTCCAGTGGAAAGACTACCGCATCAACTCCGGCGATCGAATGAAGGTCATGCGGCTTTCCACGTCTGAGTTCATCCGGCGGTTCCTGATCCATGTCTTGCCATCCGGCTTCCATCGTATCCGCCACACAGGCTTCCTTGCGAACGGCATTCGTCGCAACAAGATCGAGATGATCAGGAGGTTGCTTGATGTGGACCCGGACGCTGATCTTAAGGCCGACGACGATCAATGTACCGACACCAACGAGAAGGAACAGGCATGCCCTAAATGCGGCGGTGCAATGATCATGATCGAAACATTCAAACGCGGCCAAACTCCAAAATCCCGAGCACCGCCATGGGAGGATGCCGCATGACGAACTGCTTATACCCGCCGCTCTTTTGTCTATGCGCCGGACCAATCACTGCAGCCAGCTTTCCACAATTGTACCCAAAGCAGGTGAATGGGGGCGACACGAAGGCCCAGATCGCAAGATCAGGCTGTGAAAATCAAATGCTGCATGTTCAAAAAGACCATCAAAACCGCTGCTCAATACATCGGACAACGCAGCAGTAAGCCTCAATCCCCATAGCACCAAAACAGCCCGCGCTTTCCTCCTTGTCAGATTTATCGCCGCTGCAGCTCGCGCTGACAGCAGCCACAAACCTTAGACGTTCCGGACCTTCGTTGCAGACCCCACAAACGTCTGCATTCCCCCGTCGCTCAATTTGTCCCAAAGCAATCAAAGCGCTGCCCTCCCAACCTCAACCGCCCCATCACCCCCCTTCAAAAAACCACGTGACGCTTCGAAACGGCCCGTCTACCAATTGCAGTGACACAGGCCAGCTTTGGCCTGATCCCACTTAACTGCGAAGGTCCGCGCCCATGCCTCTGTCGATGACGAAAGATGTCTTTATCACCGCCGCGATCACCGGGTCGGGTGGCACGCAGGATAAATCCCCCCATGTGCCGCGCAGCCCTGAACAGATCGCCACCGCTGCGATTGATGCCGCCAAGGCGGGTGCTGCGATTGTGCATTGCCATGTGCGTGACCCTGAAACGGGTGCGCCCTGCCGTGATCTGGCGCTCTACCGCGAGGTCACCGACCGTATCCGCGCCAGTGACACTGATGTGGTGCTGAACCTGACTGCGGGCATGGGTGGTGACATCGTGTTTGGCGGCACAGAGGCCCCTCTGCCCACGGTCGCCGGCACCGATATGGTGGGTGCGACCGAGCGGATGGCTCATATCGCCGCCTGTTTGCCCGAGATTTGCACCCTTGATTGCGGCACGATGAATTTTGCCGAGGCTGATTATGTGATGACCAACACGCCGGGAATGCTGCGCGCGATGGGTCAGATGATGAGTGATCTGGGCGTGAAGCCTGAGATCGAGGCTTTTGACACCGGGCATCTGTGGTTTGCCAAACAAGTGGTGAGCGAGGGCATACTGACTTCGCCCGCCCTTGTGCAACTATGCATGGGCGTGCCGTGGGGCGCGCCGAATGACCTCAATACATTCATGGCGATGGTGAATAATGTGCCGTCTGATTGGAACTGGTCCGCGTTTTCGCTGGGCCGTGATCAGATGCCCTATGTCGCCGCATCCGTGCTCGCGGGCGGGCATGTGCGTGTCGGCCTAGAGGACAACCTGTTTTTGGAGCGCGGCGTTTTGGCCACCAATGCGCAATTGGTCGAAAAAGCCGTGGGCCTGATCGAGGGGCTTGGCGCAAAGATCATGGGCCCTGCCGAGGTGCGCACAAAGCTGGGCCTGACCAAACGCGCCCCGGTGTCTGCATGAGCGCGCGCTGCAAGGCCGCCGTGATTGGTGGCGGTGTTATCGGCGGGGGCTGGGCTGCGCGGTTCTTGCTCAACGGTTGGGACGTGGCGGTGTTTGACCCCGATCCCGAAGCCGCCCGCAAGATCGGTGAGGTGCTGGCCAATGCCCGCCGCGCCCTGCCATCGCTCTATGACAAAGCCCTGCCGCCCGAGGGCGTGTTGACCCTATGCGCGACGCTGGCCGAAGCTGTGGCAGGGGCCGATTGGGTGCAGGAAAGCGTGCCGGAACGGTTGGACATCAAGCACAAAACGTTTGCGCAAATCCAAGACCACGCGCCAGAGGCGGCTGTCATCGCCTCGTCCACATCGGGGTTCAAGCCCTCGCAATTGCAAGAGGGTGCTGCGCGTCCCGCTCAAATCATTGTCGCCCATCCGTTTAACCCCGTTTATCTGCTGCCGCTTGTCGAGATTGTCGGATCGCCCGCGAGCGACCCTGCGATGCTGCAAACCGCTTGCGACCATCTAACCGCAATGGGGATGAAACCGCTGGTGGTGCGCAAGGAGATCGATGCCCATATCGCGGACCGGATGCTGGAAGCCGTCTGGCGCGAAGGGTTGTGGCTGATCAAAGACGGAATTTGCACGACCGAAGAGCTGGACGATTGCATTCGTTATGGCTTTGGCCTGCGGTGGGCGCAGATGGGCCTGTTTGAAACCTACCGCGTGGCGGGCGGCGAGGCGGGGATGAAGCATTTCATGGCGCAGTTTGGGCCTGCGCTGAAATGGCCATGGACCAAGCTGATGGACGTGCCCGAGTTCACCGATGAGCTGGTCGATCTGATCGCGGGCCAGTCGGATGCGCAATCGGGCCATATGTCGATCCGTGCCTTGGAGCAGTTGCGCGACGACAATCTGGTGGGCATCATCCGCGCGTTGAAGGCCACGGGCAGCGGTGCGGGTGGGACGATCACGGAGCACGAGGCCCGCTTGCCCGACCCTGATCCGGGTGATCTGCCCGTCACCGGCCAGCGCCAAGTGCCGCAAAGCTGGACCGATTATAACGGCCATATGAACGAGGCGAATTATCTGGTCGCGGCTTCGCAGGCCACGGATCGTTTCATGGAGATGATTGGCTGTGACGCCGAGTATATCGCGGCGGGCGGCAGCTACTTCACCGTCGAGACGCATCTGCGGTATCTCGATGAGGTGGTGCAGGGCGACAGTTTGCGGATCACGACGCAGGTGCTGCGCGGTGAGGGCAAAAAGCTGCATCTGTTCCACCGCCTGTTTCGCGGCGATGGCACGTTGTCTGCGACGGTCGAGACGTTCCTGCTGCATGTCGATCTAACGACCCGTAAGGCCAGCACACCCGCGCCGGGGGTGGTGCAGGCCGTGCAGGCGTTTGCCGCTGATCACGCGGGCATGGCGCGTCCCACTGGTGCAGGGCGCGCGATCACCTGAGCGCCGCTTTACCGCCCCGGCAGCGTGTCGCGCCGCGCGGTATCGTGCCACGTGTCGATCGCCTCCATTGCCTCTTCCGCGGTCTCAACAAACCGGAACAGCTCTAGATCGTCCGCCGAGATTGTGCCTGCCTCGGCCAACGCTTCCCAGTTGATGATGCTGCGCCAGAACG
>CALHAP010000066.1 GCA_937931795.1 uncultured Paracoccaceae bacterium | reverse complement strand
GAAGTGCGCCAGCACAAAGAAGAAGGCGGTGACACCAATCGCGCGGCGAAACTTCATCAGGTTCACCCCGGCGTAGGTGCGCAGCGGCGTCACGATCAGCCCAAGCACCATCAGTTTCAGGGCGATCTCACCATATTCACGTTCCAGCGCATTGATCGGTTCAGGCCCTAGCCCGCCGGTCAGCCCCAGATAAAACAGCCACCCCGCAAAGGCCGCACCCGCGACGTAGATGATCCAAGCAGGCACACGGCGCAGGCCGCTATTCAGGGGGGCTGCGAGCGACATCAGTAGAACTCTGCAAGATCCATGCCTTCATAGAGCGAGGCAACTTCGTCATATCCGTTGAACATCAGCGTATCCTGGCGGCTAGAAAACAACCCGCCGCCAATCATCCGCTCAGAGGCTTGGGACCAGCGCGGGTGGCTGACCGCTGGGTTCACGTTACTGTAAAACCCATATTCGCGGGCGTTGATCTGGTTCCACGTCGCAGGCGGCTCGTCTTCGGTCAGGGTAATACGCACGATGGATTTGATCGACTTGAACCCGTATTTCCATGGCACAACAAGACGGATCGGCGCGCCGTTTTGATTGGCCATAGGCTCGCCGTAGATGCCTGTGGCCATCAAGGTCAGCGGATGCATCGCCTCATCAAGACGCAGGCCTTCGACGTAAGGAAAATCAATCACGCGGCGCTGCACACCGGGCATCACTTCGGGCATCACGGCAGTCTCGAACGCCACGTATTTCGCCGTCGACTGGACGCCCGCGCGCTCTAGAATATCGGCCAGTTCGACACCGTTCCACGGGATCACCATCGACCACGCCTCGACACAGCGAAAGCGGTAGATGCGGTCTTCGACGGTCAGACCATCGAGCAACTCTGCCAAACTAAAGGTGCCGGGATTGTCGACCAATCCGTCAACGGTGATCTCCCATGGATCGGTGGGCATCGCGCGGGCATAGGCGGCGGGGTCGCTCTTGCCGGTGCCGAACTCGTAAAAGTTATTGTAGGTTCTGATCTCTTCGAGGGTGTTCGGCTCCAACGCCTCTTGGGCTTGGGCCGCTGTCCCACCGATCAAACCGCTGGCACCCAGACCTGCTGCACCCGCCAATATCTGGCGACGGTTCAAAAATGCCGACTTGGGCGTCACGTCGGCAGGGGTCAGGTCATTTTTCCAGCGATAGGCCATCAGGCTCTCCTTCGTCTCACGTTGGGTTGAATATAGGGCATGTCGTCCCAAAACCCTATTTCACGCCGCTCACGTCTGTATCAGCCCTTGTAACGTGGCCCCGGTAAGGAAATTTGGACCGGAACAATAAACAAATCGTGATTGGAACATCAAAACACCACTTGCTTGGGGCAATGCGCCTTTTCGTCAAGTTGGATCGGCAGAAATCCCCGTTGATCCAAACGCGTCTGCCAGCCGTTGAACCACCAATATCAACGCAAGCCGGAGCATTTCACATGTTGAGAAGATCATTTATCGCCCTGACCGCAACGGCCAGTTTCGCCACCTTCGCCATAGCCGACGGGCATTCAAAAGACATAGTCGACACTGCGATTGATGCAGGGTCTTTCACCACCTTGATCGCCGCCGTCCAAGCCGCAGGTCTCGAAGAGACACTGCGCGGCGATGGTCCGTTCACCGTCTTTGCACCCACAGACGAGGCCTTTGCAGCGCTGCCTGACGGCACGGTGGAGACATTGCTGGCCGACCCAGACGCGCTTGCCGCGATCCTTACCTACCACGTTGTAGCGGGTAAGGTTATGTCAGGCGATCTGTCGGACGGCATGACGGCCGCCACAGTAAATGGCGCTGAGATCACGATCGGCACCGAAGGCGGCGTCACGGTCAATGACGCCAACGTGGTTTCGGCAGATATCGAGGCCAGCAACGGTGTGATCCACGTAATCGACGCCGTCATCCTGCCCCCACAATAACCCTACCGCGCCCCGGCCTGACGTTTGATCGGGCCGGGGTCTTTCCCTTCCATCACCACCAAAGGATACACCATGAACCGTCGCTTCGCCCTAAAAATGACCGCAGCCGCAGCCCTCGCAGGAACGCTTGCCGCCTGTACGGTCGAGCCTACAACGCCAGACATCGTCGATATCGCAGCCTCTAACGGCCAATTCACCACGCTCGTCGCCGCTGTGCAGGCCGCAGGTCTGGTTGAGACGCTGAAAGGCGATGGTCCGTTTACCGTCTTTGCACCCACCGACGCCGCCTTTGCCGCCCTGCCCCACGGCACTGTCGACGCGCTGTTGGCCGATCCCGACGCACTGGCGGCGATCTTGACCTACCACGTGGTGCCTGGCGCTGTGACGTCTGACCAATTGGTAGGCCAGCGTTTGGACGTCGCCACCGTGAACGGGGCGAGCGTCCATGTGAACGGCACCAACGGCGTGACGGTCAACAACGCGACAGTCACACAAGCAGACATCATCGCGTCAAACGGTGTGATCCACGTGATCGACACCGTGCTGCTGCCGTAAACTGCACCGCTCGCAGAGGTGCCGCAAACGCGCGGCACCTCTTTTCTTTTCCCGTGCTAACTGCGCATCCTTGGCCCCAAACCAACAAGGGGCGCAAGAGTATGACAAAAATCGCAGTGGTCACGGGGGCAGCGCGCGGCATTGGGCTGGCCACCACAAAACTCTTTCTCTCCAAAGGATGGCAGGTTGCCATGATCGACCGGGACGGGGCCGCACTGGCCGACGCGGTCACAGCGCTCGACGGGGTTCATGGCATCGACTGCGATGTGTCTGACCCCGCGTCTGTCGCGGGCATGGTGGCCGAGGTCACGCGGCATTTTGGTCAAATTGATGCGCTGGTAAACAACGCCGGGGTCGCAGATTTCGGCCCTATCGAGAAAACGGACTTTGCCCGCTGGCGGCGGGTTATGGACACCAATCTCGACGGGGTGTTCCTGACCACCCAAGCAGCCATTCCGGCGCTGAAGGCCACAAAAGGCAGCATCGTCAACATCGCCTCCATCTCTGGCCTGCGGGCCAGCACCTTGCGGGTGGCCTACGGCACATCAAAGGCGGCGGTGATCCAACTGACATTGCAACAGGCGGTCGAGCTGGGCGAACACGGCATCCGGGCCAATGTCGTGGCACCGGGGCCTGTGCGCACCAAACTGGCGATGGCGGTCCATTCGCAGGATATCATCGACGCCTACCACGACGCCCTGCCGCTGAACCGCTACGGCAGCGAAGACGAAATCGCCCAAGCCATCGTGTTCCTCGCGTCACCCGAGGCCAGCTATATCACCGGCCAAGTGCTCGCAGCTGACGGCGGATTTGAAGCCACCGGGATCGGCCTACCCGCCTTGCGCGACTAAAAGCACAGATGGTCAGGTATTCCACCATCGCCGTCATTGCGCCTAGCCAAAGCCAAAAAGGTAAGGGTAGGGTCACACTGTCCTTTATGAATACAGAGAGTATTTCCCAATGACGAGCATTCGAACAACAACGATTCTGGCCGCGGGCCTGACCTTTGGCGCGCTGCCTGCTGCCGCCCAAACAGCTGGATTATGCAATGGTGCGGGCGACAATGGCCAATGGATCGGCGGCAATGAAGCGGCCTCCGACATCGCCACCGCCGGCACATTCCTTGAAGGCACCGCCATTGTGTTGCCCGGCAGTGAATACGTCTCATTGTTCACCGTTTCGACCGCCACAGAGGTGCGTGTCGAGGCGCAAGGCAGCGGTGCCGGTGATCCGGTCATAGATTTGCTCGACGAGAGCGGCGCAATTGTCCTGTCGGACGACGATTCCGGGGGTGGCGGGTCGTCGCGCGGCGAAATCGCCCTTAGCCCCGGATCCTATTGTTTGTCGCTCACCAGCTATGACGGTGGTGCGATGACCGGTGTCGTGCGCGTCGGGCGCAGCGATCAAGAGGCGCTGACGCAGGGCCTCTCAGAGGCGCCCTTGTTCCCTCCGGTTGACGCGACTCCAGACAATGCATCATTCGGCTGTTCCGGTCTATCCAACTATCTGGGCGATGGCGGTTCGATCAACGCGTCCCTTGCCGCCGACGGCGTCAGTGCGACAGCCTCGGTCAATGAGGTAGACGCGTGGGGCTTTACATTGTCCGAGTCCACAGCGCTCGCAATCACAGCAGAAAACCCGAGCGCAGACCCGGTTATCACATTGTATGACGGGGCCGGGAACTACCTCGCCGAGAACGACGATTGGGACGGATTGAACAGCCGGATCGAGATGATCGGCGGGTTGGACGCGGGCGAATATTGCATCGAAATGCGGGCGCTGTCGGACAATGGCGCACCGATCACCGTCTCAGTCGTGGGCTACGACGAAGAAGAAGCACGCATCGCCCAATATGATCGCGGCGACGCCAGCCCGCCGCTCGACGGATCGCACCCTGTCACTGATCTGGGCATCTTGCCGAACCGGTTGCGCCAAGACGTGCGCAGCACGGATGCAATGACGTGGTTCTCGTTTGAGATGGATGCCCCCGGTCTGGTCGTGCTAGAAACCGCTTCAGGCGGTCAGGGCGACAGCGTCATGGTGCTGTTTGACGATTTTGGCCGTCAGCTCGACTATAACGACGACGCCAACGATAGCCTCGACAGCCAAATCATCCAACGGGTGAATGCAGGTATGTTTGTAGTGGGCGTCAAGCAACTCGGCGATGGGCAACAGGCTTCGATCCGCTTGCTGTTGGAGCGTTGGGTGCCAGCCCAATAAGCGCCGCAAACACCACGAGACGACAAAAGGCCCCGATGAAACACGGGGCCTTTTTTGCGGTCTTTAGTTGCCTTGGATCAAACGCACGACGATTTGGCGGCTGAGATAGCCCGTCACGTCGAGATTATTCTCGTTTTGAAACCGCCGGATCGCAATGCGCGTGCGATCATCAAAAACACCGTCCACGCGGCCCGGGTTCATACCAAGCGCCGCGAGGCGCAGTTGCACCAACTGGCGCGTGATCGGGTTGAGCCGCAACTCGTCTTCAGCTTCGCGGGCGCGGCGCTCATCTGCGCGAGACGGCCCTGTAGGCTGCGTTGGGCGCAGTTGTTGAAGCCGAGCTGTCGCTTGGGCCGCAAACGCGCCATTGGGGTAGCGCTCAAGATAGCGTTCCAACCCCACTTGCGTGCCCTGCGCCCCGGTTTGATCCCAAAAACGGCGCTCTTCTCGCTGGGCCTGAACACGCACGCGCTCTGCCTCTGCGTCACGCTCAGCGCGGATAGCTTGCGCCTGTTGTTCCATCCGGTTCAGCTGGGGTTGGGTCAAATAGCCTGAGCGGTCAAACCGGCTACCAGCCTGCCAATTTTCAATCGCCGCCCGCGTGCCCCGGCCAAAGATGCCATCGACGCCGCGCGTATCATATCCCAAATCAGTCAAATCACGCTGCACGCTGCGACGCTGGTTGCGCGACAGACCCAAGGCGTCTTCGGCGCGGCGGGTATCGCGGTCAGGGTCGTTTTGAATGGCCTCAATCGCTTGGCGCGCTGCACTGGCGTAGGTGCCATTGGGATAGCGACGCAAGTAAACCTCATAGCCATCCACCCGGTCGCGTTGGCGGGCCAAAGCCCAGCTTGCACGCTCAGCCGAGGATGGCCCCGGCGCAATGGTTTGGGTGACAGGTTGCCCGGTCGAGGTCTGGGTCACACCCGCCATAAACGGAAAGCTGCGTGGCAGATACCCACGGGCGCTGACGCCATCATTGGCCGCGATCAGACGGGTCAGATCGGCGTTCGGGCGCACCAATTCATCCCCCATAAACGCGGCCACATTGCGCGGCCCCCCTCTCACAACCGTCACACCTTGGGGGATTTCCAGATCACCGATGCCTTCGGACAACCACGGGTCATAGACCGCGACATTGGCCTGACGGTGGCTGAGAAACACCAGCGCGCGGCCTTGCATGGGGGCGATAACCTTCATCAGACTGTCGAGAGAGACTGCGGATTGATCGAGCGTCAGATAGGCAGGCGCCCGCGCGTCTGCGGCCAAAAACCATGTGCGATCTCCATCGGTCACAAACCGCCCGGATAGGGCTAGAACCACACGGTCCCGGCTCTGAATATCCTGCGCAAACCGATCCAGCACAGCAAGGGTCTGACGGGTCGACCCATTTGCGAGGCGCAAGATGTCAAACCCGAGGTCGGCCAGACCGCCGGTGGCAGCAACAGGTTCAGTGCCGCGTTCATTATCGTCAAGGTAGCGGTAGTCGTCGTTGCCCAGCACTAACGCCAGCCCGTCAGCAGCAGCCAATGCCCCCCAAACGGACATCAGTGCGCTCATTACCAAAATTCTCATCGTCGTTGTCCCCCAAATGACAGCGGGCAGGCCCGAGCCTTAGGGGTCACGCTATGCAGATTTTCGGCGCTATCCAATAGCGCAGAGCGATTTTTGGGGCAGCGCTATTTCGCGCCGAACACGCGGTAGTAGACCCAGTCCGGCAAAAACTGCGACAAGCGAAACACCCACGAAAACATCGTCGGAAAGCTCTTTTTGAAGCCATCGCCGTTCATGTGATCCACAAACACCTGTGCGGCATCTTTGGGTTCCATGATGAACGGCATGGTGAAATCGTTTTTCTCAGTCAACCGCGTTTTGATAAAGCCGGGGTTGATCAACTGCACCTTTATATCGGTTTTGCGCAGGTCCGCATACATCGACTCGGCCAAGGCCATCAGACCCGCTTTCGATGCGCTGTATCCAATGGCCCCCGGCAAGCCGCGAAAGCCTGACAGCGATCCGGTCAACACGATGTGACCCTCGCCGCGCTCGATCATCGCGGGCAGGACAGCGCCGACGCAGCGCGACGCGCCGAGAAAGTTAATGTCGGCCATCTTATCAGCTTTGGCATTATCCCACTTTTGCGCAGCCATGGGCCAGTAGACGCCTGCCAAATAGACCATGCCGTCGATATGGCCGATCTCGGCTGCGGCGGCCTCGATGCCGTCGCGGTCTTGGACATCAACGGTCTTGTAGGACGCTTTGCCCGGCAGCTCGGACACGAGGTCGATCAAACGATCTTCGGACCGCGCGCTGACGATCACTTCGGCGCCTAGCCTGCTGATCGCATGGGCGACCTCGCGGCCCAAACCCTCGCTCGCGCCAATCACCCAATACCGCTTACCTTGCCAAACCGTCACGCCGCTATCCTATCTCTTATTTATGCAGCCTGCTGAGGGCGCATCGTTGCCACCAGCTCTGCCACTTTGAACCCGAACTTCTTGAACTGGCTGCGGTTCATAATCGTGCCGTTCTCCATCAGATACATCCAGTCATTTGTGTCGAGCACATGACCCCCCTGACTTTCGGGCAGCTGGTATTTGTACTTTAACTGCACGGTCGGCCCGCTCTGAATGCCATGGCCTTCGCCCACCACGTCGGACGCGGTAGCACAGATGCGCCCGTCATTGCCCAGTGTCAGGCT
>CALHAP010000065.1 GCA_937931795.1 uncultured Paracoccaceae bacterium | reverse complement strand
CCCCCAGTCATCCCGTCTCCTCGCCTGCGCCATCACTTCCTTAGGCCGCAGCACATAGTCCGTCGTATCCGGCCCGTTCACCATGCCCGCCAGCCGTAGGTGCATATAGGACCGCAGCACGGTGTTGATCCGCGCCTGATACCCCTCGCCCATGGTTTTGAAAAATTTGACCACATCGGCGTCCAATCGGCAGGTCACCCGCACACGCTTGGGGTCGCGGCGGTTTTTGTCTTCCCAGACCTCGTGCCACGCCAGCGGGATGCGCCCCTGCACCGCGACGTAATCCATGATCTCTTGCTCCATCCGTTGCTGCGCATCCACCGCAAACGACCAATGCAGCCGTTGGGTTTTGGTCATCTCGGTGGGCGGGGTAAATCGGGCCATATCATCTCTCCTATGGGCAAATGTCGCGATCTCCATCGCAGCTTAGGGTTAAACCCCAGTCTCACTTGCGTGCGCACGCCCGGTGCAGACCCCGTGTACAGGCGGTGCCCCACATTTTGGCCGCATTGATATTGAACCCTGCCCGCAAACAGCGTCTGATTGGGACGCAGTATTTTCCGCTCGTTTGAAAGAGGTCCGCCATGCTCCGCGCGTTGTCCACCGCCCTATGCCTGCTCACCGCACCTGCCGCCCACGCGCTCTGCGAAGGGCCGTTGATGTCGGATAGCTTCAGTCCCGAACAATCCGCATCGCTCGAGGCGGCGATAGCCGCAACACCCTATAACCAAGGCATTTATTGGCAGGCGACACGCGGCCCTGATCAGATCAGCATCATCGGCACCGTCCACATCTACGACCCCCGGCTAGAGGCGATCTCGGACAGATTAACCCCCGTGATCGCCGCCGCAGACATCCTGCTGGTCGAAGCAGACGCCGCCGAACAGGCCGAAATGCAGAGCGCCATGGCCACCGATACATCGCTGTTTTTGATCACCGAAGGGCCCACACTGATTGACCTGTTGCCCCCCGACAAATGGCAAACCCTCGCCACCGCCGCCACCGACCGCGGCGTCCCCCCTTTTATGATCGCCAAGATGCAACCTTGGTTTGCGATGTTGACGCTTGCCATCCCGCCGTGCGCCATGGCCGAGATGGCCCAAGGGCGGATGGGGCTGGATCATATGCTGATGACCACGGCAGAAATGTCTGATGTGCCGACACAATCGCTAGAGCCTTGGAACACCGCTTTTGATCTGTTGTCACAGGGCACGATGGACGACCAGCTTGATATGTTGATGGTGTCTTTGGGCCAAGACGGGGCGCAGGCCATGTTGCTCAATGAAACCCTAGAGGCCTATTTTGCGCAAGAGGTCGCCCGCATTTGGGAGGTCTCTCGCATCGCGTCCACCATGACCGATGTGCCCGCAGAAGAGGGCCTCGCAGCCTACGCCGAGCTTGAAGAACTGTTGCTCAACAACCGAAACCGCAACTGGATGCCGCATATTGCACAAGCCGCACAAGACCATGATGACATCGTCATTGCAGTGGGGGCAGCGCATCTCATCGGGGAACAGGGCATTTTGTCTCTGCTCGCAGCCGAGGGCTGGACCCTCACCCGGATCGAATAATCATCGCCTGCGGATATCAGGCCGCGCATAGAAATCACGCAAGCTCTGGCCTCTGATCTCGCGGTAGGTCTCGCCCACGTCGACCTGTGTCATCCGGTCAACGCGGAACATCCGAAAATCCGCGCGCAGCTCGCACCATGCGACCAACGTCCAGACCCTGCCCCAAAACCACAGGCCCAGCGGGCGCAATTGGCGCTGCGTCGCGGCCCCCGCCTCATCATGATAGGTGATCTGCACAAAGCGTCTATCGTTGCTCGCGGCCTCCAACCTGTCGATATTGGCGCGCTGGCCTGCGTCGATCTCGCTTGGCGTCATCGCATGCACCCCCACTGTGCCCGCCCGTTTGCGCGCGTCACCCGGGATCACCGCGTCGATCTTGACCAGCGCCTCTTCGGCAGCCTCGGCCATCGCGGCCCCACCAAAGGCACGGATCAGCCGCGCACCAGCCACGAGGGCCACAATCTCATCTGAGGTAAACATCAGCGGCGGCACCTCGTATCCCCCCTGCATCACATAACCCACACCCGCCTCGCCCTCGATCGGCACGCCCGATCCAATCAGATCGGCTATGTCGCGGTACACGGTGCGTTTCGTGACTTCGAGCTGTTCGGCGAGCTTGGCCGCCGTGGTCAGCCGACCGCCACGCAGATATTGCACAATCTGAAACAAGCGGTCGGCACGGCGCATTTACGCTTTCCTTTGTTCAAACAGGCCCAGCGAGTTGCCATCGGGGTCCAGCGCATAGGCAAAACGTCCGGGGGGGATGTCAATCGCGGGGCTGATCACACTGCCACCGGCAGCCTCACAACGCGCTATCCCGTCCTCCAACGTGCTCTGCACCGCCAGATGGATCGTAGGCCCATTGCCCGTCGCAGGCTTGCCCGGATAGAGATGCCCCGCGACGCTGCTGGTATCACTGCTGAAATCCACCATGTCGTTCGGGCCACCCGTCTGGCGCACCATCGACCAGCCAAAAACAGCCTCGTAGAACGCTGTCGCTTTGTCCAAATCAGTGACGGGGATTTCGGTCCATACCACTGTTGCTTGATCGGTCATTGTCTCTCTCCTGTTGAGTGTTGATGACCCTTCCTCGCACACCCCTGCTGACAGCATCCTGTCAGCATGTTTCCGCCAGCTGAACTTTAAGGCGCCGCAGGTTCCCACAACTCAATCGGGTTCCCATCAGGATCATGGATGCGGGTGAACCGTCCGACACCGTCCATTTGGACAAGCTCGCCCGCCTCGATCCCTGCCGCCGTCAGATCAGC
>CALHAP010000064.1 GCA_937931795.1 uncultured Paracoccaceae bacterium | reverse complement strand
TTTGGCTCGACTGGCGTGTCGCAATGATCCTACTGATCGTCCCTTTGATCGCTGTTTGGCTGATCGGGGTCGCCTCGGGCGCGCCGCGCCACCAACGCTATATCATGATGGCGGTCGTGTTTGCCGCGTGGGCCGTGTTGCAATTCGTGTTGCCCGAGGGGAATGCGGCACGCGTCTCGCCGGACAATCTAACCCGCTCGGTTGTTGTTGCAGCTTTCATCGCGGCACTGGTTTACGGCTACCGCAAGCTGTTCGGCCTCGTGCGACGTCGCGCCGATACGGCCCAGCCAAACACGCCAGCGACCCCGGACCGCCCAGCAAAAATGAGCGGCAGCGAGCTGAGCCGCTATTCGCGCCACCTGATCTTGCGCGAAATTGGCGGGCAGGGGCAAAACGCTTTGCGCGATGCTAAGGTGTTGGTCGTCGGCGCAGGGGGTCTGGGGTCGCCTGCGTTGCAATATCTGGCGGCGGCGGGGGTCGGCATGATCGGTGTGATTGACGACGATGTGGTCGAAGCGCCCAATTTGCAGCGCCAAACCATCCATACCGACGCGATGATCGACACCCCAAAGGTACACTCGGCTGCTGATGCCATGCAGGCCCAAAACCCGCATATCGAGGTGCGCTCCTATGCGCGCAAACTGACGGCGGACATCGCAGCCGATCTGATCGCCGAGTATGATCTGGTGCTGGATGGCTGCGATAATTTCGAGACGCGGTATCTGGTGAACGCGGCCTGTGTTGCGGCGGGCAAGCCGCTGATCGGGGCAGCCCTCAGCCAATGGGAAGGGCAAATTTCGGTCTTTGACCCTGCCCACGACGCGCCGTGCTATGCCTGCATTTTCCCAGCTGCCCCCGCGCCGGGCCTTAGTGCGACCTGCGCCGAAGCGGGCGTGCTGGGGCCGTTGCCGGGCGTGGTGGGCTCCATGATGGCGGTCGAGGCGGTGAAGGTGATCACGAATGCGGGCGAGGCATTGCGCGGGCGGATGATGATTTATGACGCACTCTATGCCGAGACACGGGTGATTTCCGCCAAAAGGCGCGCGGATTGTGCGGTTTGTGGTGGCGCACCTGCGGATGCTGGCTAGGATTGGCCCGAATTTAACCTCTGGGGAGATGTGAAATGAAAACGATTGTGACACTGGCGGCAGGCCTGTTTGCGACGTCTGCGATGGCCGACGGGCACTTGCCCGACATGGGCGGCGCGGAAATCGTCATCGTGACCGAGAACGCCTATCCGCCGCTGCAATTTCTGGATGCAGATGGCGCGGCTGTTGGCTGGGAATACGATGCGATGGCCGAGATCGCGAGCCGCCTGAACCTGACCGTGACGTATGAGAACATCTCATGGGACGCGATGATCCCGGCGGTCAGCGAAGGCCAGTTCGACATGGGCATGACGGGGATCACCATTCGTGAGGATCGCGCCGAAGTCGTTGATTTTTCGGACTCTTATATGACGAGCCAGATGGTCATGCTGGTGCGCGGGGATGAAGAGCGGTTCAGCACGGCGGAGGAATTTGCCGCCGATCCTGACCTATTGACGGCAGCACAGCCCGGCACGACGCCGTTTTACGTGGCTGTCTATGACGTGCTGGACGCCGACGAGGCCAACCCGCGTATTCAGCTGATGGAGACATTCGGGGCCACGGTCCAAGCGCTGCGCACCGGCGATGTCGACATGATCCTGACCGATGGCACGGCGGGCAATGGCTATGTCGCGGCGTCGGATGGGGCGCTCAAGATTATCGGCGAACCGCTCGGCACCGAGGACTTCGGCTTCATCTTCCCACTTGGCTCCGAGTTGGTCGAGCCGATGAATGCCGCGATTGCGTCGATGGCCGAAGATGGCACGCTCGATGCGCTCAACACCCGCTGGTTCCTTGAGTACAAGCTGGGCGAATAAACTCAGGCTGCGGGCGTGATCCCGACCTCTCCGAACGACGATGACTTTCCGTGGTGGTTGGTCATTGTCGCCGTCACGCTTGGCTGGATGTTCTGGCAGGTCTGGTCATCGGATGTGTATTTTCGCGTGTTGGAGACCCTGTCGCGGGGCATCTGGATCACGATCATCGTCACGCTGGTTGCCTATTCCGCCGCCTGCGCCATCGGTCTGGCACTGGCGCTGGGGTCCATGTCGCGCTTCATTGTGATCCGGCAGGCGACGCGGCTCTACGTCGAGGTCATGCGCGGCGTGCCGATCATCGTGTTGCTGCTCTACGTGGCGTTTGTTCTGGCACCCGCCTTGGTCGCCCTGTGGAACTGGGTCGGCGCATTTTTCGATTGGGAAACGGCGCGGGGCAGGGACTTTCCGCTGCTCTGGCGCGCGGTGATTGCCCTGACGCTGGCCTATAGTTCGTTCCTCGCCGAGGTGTTCCGCGCGGGCTTGCAATCTGTGGACAAGGGGCAGATCGAAGCCGCAGACGCGCTGGGGCTGGGCCGCTGGCATCGGTTGCGGCTGATCGTGTTCCCGCAAGCCTTTCGCATGATCCTGCCGCCCTTGGGCAATGATTTCGTCGCCATGGTCAAAGACAGCTCGCTCGTTTCCGTCCTCGGGGTCACAGACATCACGCAGTTGGGCAAGGTGACGGCGGCGGGCAATTTCCGGTATTTTGAGACGTATAACGTCGTGGCTCTCATTTACCTCACCATCACCATCGGCCTGTCATTGCTGATGCGACGGCTGGAAAAGCGCATGCGGCGGTCCGAGACGCGGTAGGGGTGGTTCTGCGCCGCGCAGCGCACTACCTATAGAGCAAAGGAGATCCGCCATGACCAACCCGCTGCTCGCCCCTTGGGACACGCCCTTCGAATTGCCGCCCTTTGATGTGATCGAGGACGCGCATTTTGCGCCCGCGATGGATGCGGCATTGGCTGATGGACGCGAGAAGCTCGCAGCCATTGCTGGGGATCAGGCCACGCCGACATTCGCCAACACGATTGAGGCGCTGGAGGGCGCATCGGCACTGCTCGACCGCGTAGCATCGGTGTTTTTCTCGGTTGCAGGCGCGGACAGCAACCCTGCGCGCGAGGCGATGACGCGGGAATTTTCACCCAAACTGTCAGCTTATTCCTCAGACGTGTTTTCCAATGCGGCGCTGTTCGCGCGGATAGAGACGCTGTGGGAGGCCCGCGAAACGCTGGGCCTGACGCGCGAGCAGGACCGCTTGCTCTACCTGACCCGCCGCAGCTTTGTGCGGATGGGGGCCAATCTGGGCGAGGCGGATCAGGGTAAGCTGCGTGATGTGATGGCGCGGCTGTCGAGCCTTGGGACCACATTCACGCAAAACCTGCTGGCAGATGAGCGCGATTGGGTGATGAAGCTGACGGAAGGCGACCTCGACGGCCTGCCCGAGTTCGTCCGCTCGACCGCGCGCAGTGCGGGGGTAGAAAAGGGGGCCGATGGTCCGGTGATCACGCTGTCGCGCTCGCTGGTTGTGCCGTTTCTACAATTCTCGCCGCGCCGCGATCTGCGAAAGCGGGCTTATGAGGCATGGACCTCGCGCGGGGCGAATGGTGGTGAGACCGACAACCGCGCGATTGCCGCCGAGACTCTGAAGCTACGGGCCGAGCGGGCAGCGCTTTTGGGCTATGACAGCTTTGCCGATTATAAGCTGGAAACAGAGATGGCGGGCACCCCGCAGGCTGTGCGCGATCTGTTGTTGCAGGTCTGGACGCCTGCCAAGGCTGCGGCTGAAGGGGACGCTGCGATCCTAGAGCGGATGCTACACGACGATGGTTTCGATGGCCCGCTAGAGCCTTGGGATTGGCGGTTCTATTCCGAGCAGCGCCGTCAGGCCGAGCATGATCTTGATGAGGCGGAGTTGAAGCCGTATTTGCAGCTGGACCGGATGATTGATGCGGCATTTTCCTGTGCCAACCGCTTGTTTGGGTTGGAGTTTACCGAAATCGACGCGCCGATGTACCACGAGGATGTGCGCGTGTTTGAGATCACGCGAAACGGTGCGCATCAGGCTGTTTTGATCAGCGATTACTTTGCGCGTTCGTCCAAACGGTCGGGTGCGTGGTGTGGCACGATGCGTGATCAGCAAAAGCTGTCGGGCGCGCTGCGTCCGCATGTGACCAACGTCTGCAATTTCGCCAAACCCGCCGAGGGGCAGCCAGCGCTGCTGTCCTACGATGACGCGCGGACATTGTTCCACGAGTTCGGCCATGCTCTGCACCACATCCTGTCCGATGTGACCTACGAGAGCATTTCCGGCACTTCCGTTTCCCGCGACTTTGTCGAATTGCCGAGCCAGCTGTATGAGCACTGGCTGGA
>CALHAP010000063.1 GCA_937931795.1 uncultured Paracoccaceae bacterium | reverse complement strand
ATTGCGGGCGGTTTTGCGGAACACCAGATTGCCCGTCTCGTCCGCTTTCCACGCCTTCACGATGGACAGATCCGCGAAGATGCCCTCTTCCATGATGTATGTTTCGCCGTTAAAGTCTTTGTGCTCTTTGCCCTCGGCGATCACAGTGCCGACGCCAGTTTTGGTATAGAAACCGGGGATACCGCATCCACCCGACCGCATCCGTTCGGCCAATGTGCCCTGCGGGTTGAACTCCAACTCTAGCTCGCCAGACAAATACTGCCGCATAAACTCAGCATTTTCACCGACATACGAGCTAATCATCTTTTTGACCTGCCGGGTTTGCAGCAAAATCCCGATGCCAAACTCATCAACGCCCGCGTTGTTCGAGGCAAAGGTCAGATCCTTGGTGCCCGCATCTTTGATCGCATCAAGCAGCAATTCGGGGATACCGCACAAGCCAAAGCCACCAGCGGCAATGAACATCCCATCAAACAAAAGACCGTCGAGGGCCGCTGTGGCGTTTGGGTATATTTTGTTCATGATGCTCTCCGCGCTACGCTTTTGAAGTGTTTGGCGGGCAGGGGGGGCAAAGTCAACATGACCGACGCCGCCAAGCGCCCTTTGCGCTGGCGGCGTCGGCCCACAATTTTGGGGCTATTCGCTAGCAGGCTTTTTCTTGGCTGCTGGCTTTTTGGTAGCCGGTTTCTTGGCGGGTGCCTTCTTCTTTGCGGCCGCCTTCTTCTTGGGGGCTGCTTTTTTCTTGATCGCTTTGCCCGACTTTGCGGCGCGCTCTTCGATCAGTTGCACCGCTTGGTCCATTGTCAGATCGGTATGCTCAATCGTGTCGGGTATCGTCGCGTTGATCTTGTCCCATTTGACGTAATGCCCGTATTTGCCGTCGTGGATGTTCACCGGACCGCCCACTTCGGGGTGTTCGCCCAGCTCGCGGACTGGAAGCGCTGCTTTGCCGCGATTGCCGCGTGACGCGACTTTGGCGGCCAGCAGATCGACGGCGTGGTTCATGCCGACGGTGAACACATCTTCAAGAGTTTCGAGATTTGCGTTTGTGCCACCACGATTGGACGTGGTGTCCGCGTGTTTGAGGTAAGGGCCATAGCGCCCGATGT
Source organism: uncultured Paracoccaceae bacterium (assembly GCA_937931795.1). GTDB lineage: Bacteria > Pseudomonadota > Alphaproteobacteria > Rhodobacterales > Rhodobacteraceae > JALZWD01. Next base: position 29,258 of record CALHAP010000063.1, on the reverse strand, counting down.
TGGACCACACATTGACGCCGTCCTCGGGGTGCGGACCGATGAGGCGGGGCAGGGACAACAGCCGCAGCGCTTGTGGCAGGTCGATGTCTTCTGGCGGCCATTCTTTCGGGATCGACTGGCGCGGTGGTTTCTTATTCTCGTCCGTCACCTGACCGCGCTGCGCGTAGGGGCCAAAGCGTCCCTTGAAAATGCTAATATCGTCACCGTCGTCCTGACCCAGCAGCTTGCCCTCGGGCGGGATAGCGCTTGCCTCGGCCTCGGGGTTCGGAGGGCCAAAGGGACGGGTGTATTTGCACTCGGGGTAATTCGAACAACCGATGAAGGCACCGCCAGCTCGCGCGGTGCGCATCGACAGGGTGCCGATGCCGCAGTTCTGGCAGATACGCGGATCGGTGCCCTCTTCGTTTGGCGGGAACAGGTGCGGGGACAGGACTTCGTTGATCTTGTCGAGCACTTCGCCGATGCGCAGGTCCGCCGTCTCGGCAATCGCCGCTGAGAAATCACGCCAGAACCGGCCGAGCAGTTCCTTATAATCCGCATCGCCTGCGCTGACCTTATCCAACTGATCCTCGAGATCGGCGGTGAAATCATAGCCCACGTAGCGGTTAAAGTAATTGGTCAGGAACACGGTGACGAGACGCCCCTTGTCCTGCGGGATCAGACGGTTTTTGTCTTTTTCCACATAGCCACGATCCTGAATGGTCGTCACGATGCTGGCGTAGGTCGAGGGGCGGCCAATGCCCAGCTCTTCCATCCGCTTGACCAAGGTCGCCTCGGTATAGCGGGGCGGGGGTTGGGTGAAATGTTGCAGGCCAAGAACCGCGCCGTTGTCCGCGAGGATTGCGGCATCCGAGCGCTGCGCACCCGTGGTCTCGATCAGATCGTCGCCCTTGTCGGCGGCCTTTGCAAAGGCGGCAGACATTGCATCGCCAGCAAAACCAGCGGCTTCGCCTTGGCTCAGCTGTGGCAAACGCTTGTCATCATCGGCGACCTCGGCGTCGTCCTTGCCCTCTTCGTAGACCGCGAGGAAGCCGTCAAAGAGCATGACCTGACCCGTGGCGCGCAGCACGACCTGATTGTCGGCGCTGCCGATATCGGCTGTCGTGCGCTCCAGTTTCGCGGCGGCCATTTGACTGGCGAGCGTGCGTTTCCAGATCAGATCGTAGAGCTTGCGCTGGTCGGCATCCATGATTTTCAGGTCATCGACGGCCTTGGCCATGTCGGTGGGGCGGATACATTCGTGTGCTTCCTGCGCGTTCTTCGCCTTGTTTTTATAGACGCGTGGCTCGCCCGGCAGGTATTTGTCACCGTAGCGATTGCCGATGGCACTGCGCGCGTCGGCCACGGCCTCGGGCGCCATGTCGATGCCGTCGGTCCGCATGTAAGTGATGTGGCCCGCTTCATAGAGGCGTTGTGCGGTGGACATACACGCCCGCGCGCCCATACCGAACTTGCGGCTGGCCTCTTGTTGTAGGGTCGAGGTCATGAACGGCGGCGACGGGTTGCGCGTGCCGGGCTTGGCCTCGACGCTGAGGACCGTCAGATCGCGCGATGCGACGGCCTGCACCGCCATCTCGGCGGCAGAGGCGTCGGCAAGGTCGAATTTATCAAGCTTCTTGCCTGCCAGTGTCGTCAATCGCGCCTCAAACGCTTGGCCGCGCGGGTTCGTCAATTGGGCTTTGACGCTCCAGTATTCGCGGTTTTTGAACGCCTCAATTTCCATCTCGCGCTCGACGATGATACGCAAGGTCACCGATTGAACACGGCCCGCCGAGCGCGCGCCGGGCAGTTTGCGCCAGAGCACGGGCGACAGGTTGAACCCCACAAGGTAGTCCAGCGCGCGGCGGGCGAGATAGGCCTCGACCAAGGGCGCGTCGACTTCACGCGGGTTTTTCATTGCCTCGGTGACGGCGGATTTGGTGATCGCGTTAAATACAACGCGGTCGGCCTTGGTGATTTTCAGGCCCTTTTTGTTCGACAGCTCTTCCCACAGGTGCCATGAGATCGCTTCGCCCTCGCGGTCGGGGTCGGTAGCGAGGATCAGTTCGGGGTCATTTTTAAGCGCATCGGTGATCGCCTTGATGTGCTTTTTGCTGTCGCTGGCGACCTCCCACTTCATCGCGAAATCGTCGTCGGTATCGACCGACCCGTTCTTGGCAGGCAGGTCACGGATGTGTCCGAACGAGGCCAGAACCGTATAGTCCGGGCCTAAATACTTGTTGATTGTCTTGGCTTTAGCGGGGGATTCGACAACAACAACGGGCATGAGAATCCTTTACAGATACGAGGGGCTTTGGCGCGGCAAGATGTGGGCGCTGATGTTCACTTGTCAATGCGCTGTAGAATGCTGGGCGCGAAATCGCGGGTTGTTTCGCATCTGTGCGCTAAGAATGACGCAGTGGTTTTGCCCCTGCATTTGGTGCGCAAACGACCTTTATTCACTGGTGTTTAAGCGTCTTTGTCATCCCGCAATACTGATCAATCCGCCGGGTTGGCGAATTATTTTTCCTTCCAGTTCCAGCGCGACCAAAGCGGGCGAGGCGTCTTGTGCCGCGACCCCGATGTCCCGGATCAACTGATCTTCGGCCAATGGCGAAGGGCCCAGATGATGCAAAATGCTGTCTTCCATGGACACAGGGCCCGGTGTGTTCTGACGCGCGGTCGGTCTTGGCGTAAGTGCGCGTGGACTGCGGGTCGTGACCTGCCGGACCGGTGCGCATATGTCGATATCACCCAGCTGGTCGATCACATCTTGCGCGCCGCGCACCAGCGTCGCGCCGTCCCGCAGCAGCATGTTGCACCCAGAGGCACGAGCATCAAACGGGTGGCCGGGCACCGCAAAAACATCGCGCCCCTGTTCGCCCGCATTGCGCGCGGTAATGAGGCTGCCGGATTTTGCTGCGGCCTCGATGACGATTGTCCCAAGCGACAGGCCCGAAATAATGCGGTTGCGCGAGGGAAAATGCCGCGCTGTTGGGCGCTGGCCCATCGGTTGATCGCTGACGCGCAGAACTGCGACACCTATTTCATGCGCTAAATCTGTATTTTCGGGGGGATATATCACCTCGACCCCGCCTGCCATCACAGCGATTGTGCCACCCGTCAGGCTGGCATTATGTGCCACAGTGTCGATCCCGCGCGCCAGCCCGGACACGATGGTAAAGCCTGCATCACTGAGATCCTGCGCCATTTTGCGGGCCATGCGTGTGCCTAAGGATGACGCATTCCGTGCGCCAACGATTGCGATCAATGGACGCTGCAAAACGCCGGTATCGCCAATTGCCCACAGGATAGGGGGCGCATCGGCAATGGCGGCAAGAGTGTCGGGATACTGCGCGCAGCCCAGCGTGAGCATCTGCGCCCCTTGCCGGTCGGCTTGCTGTAGTTCAGCAAGCACGATGTCCTCGGGGCATATTGTGTAGTCGGCAGCCCCAGCCGCGCGCGCTACCTCTGGTAGGGCCTGCAAGGCAGCCTGTGCGCTGCCATGGTCTGCCAGCAGTCGCCAGAATGTGCTCGGCCCCACGCGCCGAGAGCGCAGCAGACGAAGCCAAGCAAAGCGATCATCTTCCGTGGTAGGTGGGAGTGGGGGGTCGGTTGAAGAATGGTCTGCCCCGGTCATCCTGTACCTCGTCTGCTACCAAACAGAGGCTAAGAGCTTGATAGTTAAGAAGCTGTAAAGATTTGACCGAAATTGAGGCGATTATTTTTCGCGCGGTCCGATCACAGTCAGAGCCGTGCGGATTTTCCGGGCGGCGTTGTTGCGGGATGGGTCGCACCTGTGGCGCGAAACAGCGCAGGATTGCTCCACCGCATCACACCCCAATAGACTGCGGCAAAACAAAACCCAAAAGCAGCCCCAATGCCTGCCACCCGACCAGAGATGACGTCCAGCATGAACAAGACACAGGCCGTGAGCACCGCAGAGCCGATCACCGCCCCGATGCTCACCGTTGCCAGCCACCCGCCATAACCATTTCGGATGCTCCAATGCACGCAGGGCACCCCCAGCAGCAGCCCCAGCCAAGAGACGAGCGGCGAATACCCCACCATTTGCGCCACGCCGTAACCGGTCATATAGGATGCTTGCACCTCAGACGCAGGCTGGATCAACCGCCCGATCCCCAAACCCAGCAGCGGCACAAGGATCAGAACAGCAATGATCGCACGTGTCGCCGCATGGCCCATGTCATGTTCGCGGTGGCTGAGCGGGCGGGTATAGAGAACAGGTGTCAGCATGGCGCTATCCCATCGACCAATCGGTCAATGTTGCACGGTTTACCCCGCAAAATATGCATGCCCCACCAAACCATGAGATCTCTGTATCCCAATCCGCGCCCTCGCGATAGTGGTCTCGCGCTCCATTGGCGCAAAATGTAGGGTGATGTGGCAATCTTAGGTCGCAGCCCCACCCACGGTCAGCCCGCCAATCATCAGGCTCGGTTGGCCGACGCCCACCGGCACCCATTGGCCCGCTTTGCCGCAATTACCCATGCCAGGATCGAGCGCCATATCGTTGCCGATGCCGCGAATATGCTTGAGCGCCGTGGCCCCGTCGCCGATCAGCGTGGCCCCTTTGACCGCCTTGCCGACTTTGCCGTTTTGGACGCGGTAAGCCTCGGTGCAGCTGAACACGAACTTGCCGCTGGTGATATCAACCTGACCGCCGCCAAAGCCTACGGCGTAGATCCCGTCCTTGAGGTCCGCCACGAGGCCTGCGGGGTCCGCATCACCGCCCAGCATATAGGTGTTGGTCATGCGGGGCATCGGGATATGCGCATAGCTTTCGCGGCGTCCGTTGCCTGTGGGGGCCACGCCCATTAACCGGGCGTTTTGGCGGTCCTGCATGTAGCCCACCAGCTTGCCGTCTTCGATCAACACGTTTTTGCCCGAGGGGGTGCCTTCGTCGTCTACGGTCAGCGATCCGCGTCTGTCAGGAATAGTGCCGTCATCCAAGACCGTGACACCCTTGGCCGCGATCTGTTGGCCCATAAGGCCTGCAAACGCGCTGGTGCCCTTGCGGTTGAAATCGCCTTCCAGCCCGTGCCCGATGGCCTCATGTAGCAAGATACCGGGCCAGCCCGGTCCGAGGACCACGTCCATCACGCCAGCAGGGGCGGGGTCTGCGCCGATGTTCACTGCAGCGATGCGCAGCGCTTCTTGCACAGCGGGTTTCCAGTGGTCTGGAGATATCAGGCCAGACAGCCCGTGCCGCCCGCCAGCACCCGCACCACCGCTCTGGCGCTCGCCGTTGTGTTCGATGATCACACTGACGTTGAGCCGCGCCATGGGGCGGATGTCTGTCACCAGCGTGCCTTCGGGGCGTAGGATCACTACCTCTTGGTATGTGGCGGCGAGATTGGCCGAGACTTGGACAACGCGGGAATCCAGCGCGCGGGCATAGGCGTCGATCTCGCGCAGCACGTCAACTTTGACGGCAAATCCTGTTTCTTCCAGCGGGTCGATATCGCTATAAAGCCGGGTGTTGGTGCCCGCCGGACCATCGGCCAAAGTGCCACCACCTGCACCCACGGCGAGACGGGCTGTGGCGACAGCGCGTTTCAGGCTGTGCTCGTTGATGGTGGTCGAATGGCTGTAGCCTGCGGTTTCGCCGCGCACGGCACGCAGGCCGAACCCTTCGGAGGCATCGTAGCTCGCGGTTTTGAGGCGACCGTCGTCAAAGGCCATCACTTCGGTGCGGCGACGTTCCAAAAACAGCTCGCCATCATCAGCACCCGCCACCGCGTCGCGCAGATGGGCGAGGGCAGTGTCTTGGTCGAGGGAGGTTTCAAACGGACGGAAAGGGGCCTGAGCCATGCGGTGCTCCTGATAAAACAGCTTTGATCTTGGGTAGCTGTTGCACCCACCCCCCGCAAGGGTGCCATCTGGTCCAAAAGCGCCTATTTGCCGCAACACGGCGGCTTGTTTCGTCCTGCTGAATAGGTCTATAGAGCCGCAAAGATATGGGAATCCCTGCGCCTGCAGGGTCCGAAGATAGCCAAACGCAAGGGAACGACATGCAGATGAGCGGTATGGGGACACGACTTGGACTGGGCCTATTGGCTGCTGTGACATCGACGGGTGCATGGGCGCAAACCGCGCTGGAAGACCTTGAAATGCGTGGACAACCTGTGCCCGGCGGTACTGGTTTTCAACCACCTGTGACCGAGCTTGCGCGGGATTTGCAGTGGCTTGACGGCTTTTTGCTGATCATCATCACGGCGATCTCACTGTTCGTTGTGGGCCTGATGGGCTGGGTGATCATTCGCTACAACGCCAAGGCCAACCCAGAGCCTGCGACATTCACCCACCATTCCACCCTAGAGGTCGCATGGACCGTGGTGCCGATTGCGATTCTGGTCTTCATCGGTGCGTTTTCTTTGCCCGTGTTGTTCAAGCAGCAAGAAATTCCCGAGGCCGACATCACAATCAAGGTCACAGGTTATCAGTGGTACTGGGGCTATGAGTACGTCGACGAAGGGTTTGATTTCACCAGCTACATGATTGGCCAGCCTGCCACGATGGCAACCGCCGACTATGATGCGGGGGCCATGGATTATGTGCTCAACGACGCAATGCGCGCACGTTTGGCGCAGGCCGGCTATTCGGAAGACCAGTGGTTGTTGGCAACAGACACTTCCGTTGTTGTGCCCGTTGGCGCGACCGTGGTGATGCAGGTCACTGGTGGTGACGTGATCCACTCTTGGACGATCCCTGCGTTCGGCGTGAAGCAAGACGGTGTTCCCGGTCGCCTCGCCGAGCTGTGGTTCGAGGCCGAGGAAGAGGGCGTCTATTTCGGCCAGTGTTCCGAGCTTTGTGGCATGTTTCACGCCTATATGCCGATCACCGTGAAAGTCGTCAGCCAAGAGGTCTACGACGAGTGGCTTGTGCGCGTGCAGGACGATAGCAGCTACACGTCTTGGTAAGCGATTGATGTGACCATGCGACCTACGTTGGGTTGCATGGGGAACCCCGCTAAAGGATTTGTTGATGACCGACGCTAGCCTTCAAGACGGACTGACCGGCGACGCGCAGTTTGGCGATTATTTCGCGCTGCTCAAACCGCGTGTGATGTCGTTGGTCGTGTTCACAGCACTTGTCGGTTTGTTGGTCGCCCCTGTGGCACAGCATCCGTTCATCGGGTTCGTCGCCATTTTGTGCATCGCGGTCGGGGCAGGTGGCTCTGGCGCGCTGAACATGTGGTGGGACGCGGACATTGATATGATCATGCGCCGCACCGCAAAACGCCCAATTCCTGCGGGCAAAGTGACGCCTGAAGAAGCACTGGCTGTTGGCCTCGTCCTGTCTGGTTTTTCGATTGTGTTGCTGTGGCTGGCCACAAACGCGCTCGCCGCCGGATTGCTGGCCTTCACGATCTTTTTCTACGCGGTGATCTATTCGATGTGGCTCAAGCGCGCGACACCTTTGAACATCGTTATCGGTGGGGCAGCGGGCGCATTCCCCCCGATGATCGGTTGGGCCGCGATGACGGGTGATGTGACTGTGGCCAGCGTGATGATGTTTATGTTGATCTTCGCATGGACCCCGCCGCATTTCTGGGCCTTGGCTTTGTTTGTGAAGGCTGACTACGGAAACGCAGGCGTCCCAATGTTGACCGAAACACATGGTCGCCGCGTGACGCGCAATCATGTGTGGTGGTACACGATTGCTTTGGTCCCGGTGGCGATTGGCACGGCTTTCACGGCCGTTGGGGGCTGGATTTACCTCGCCGTCGCCGTCGTCCTGAATGTGCGCTTTCTCTATGGCGCGTGGTTGGTCTGGCACCGCGATGAGACACAGGCCGAGGCAGATGAATATGCCACTGAAAAGTGGCTGTTTAAGATTTCGCTCAGCTATCTGTTCCTGCACTTTGGCGCGCTTTTGGTTGAAGCCGCGTTGAAGCCCTATGGCTACGGGGGCTGGTGATATGGCGATCAAGGTTGAACATGAACTCCACGAACGCCGCCGCAGCCGGAACAATGGTGTGGGCTGGGTGCTGTTGGGGCTGGTCGGTATCGTCTTTGGTTTGACGGTTGTTAAGGTGCTGAATCTGGAAAGCATTGTGCAATTTGAACGGTTTGACCACGTCGCCCGCCCGCTGATCGAACCCGGTGTGATCGAGGCGATGAGTGACGCTCAGCGGGTGCAGATGGATGCGGCCTTGGCCGATCTGGGTGCCGTGAACCTCGAAGCGTTGAGTGCCGAGGAACGGGCCGATATCGAAGCACGTTTGATTGCAAACGGGTTGATGACGCCGGACGGCGCCTTTGTTGTGGAGGCTGCGCAATGAAGCGGTTTCGCGATCTAGAACCCCAGCACAAAACAGCCGCGCAGCTTGTGGGCGTCGTCGTGTTTATGGGCGGCCTCGCTTGGGCCTCTGTGCCGCTTTACGATTGGTTCTGCCGTGTCACGGGCTTTGGCGGCACGCCACTGATCGCCGAGGAGAACACATCCTCCGAGATCCTCGATCAAACCATCACGATCCGCTTTGATGCCACGACGGACCGCAACATGCCATGGGATTTCAGCCCCGAAGTGCGGACAATGGATGTGCGGATCGGCGAAAGCGGCCTCGCGTTTTACGAGGCGCACAACCCGACAGACAGACCTGTTGCAGGCACCGCGAGCTATAATATAGCCCCCTATGCGGCGCAGGGATTTTTCGTTAAAGTCGACTGCTTTTGCTTTGAAATGCAGGTGCTTGAGCCAGGCGAGACGGTTATGATGCCCGTCAGCTTTTATGTCGACCCAGAAATCGTGGACGACAGCGAAGGGTCATATGTTCACACGATCACCCTGAGCTACACGTTTTATGAGGCTGATTTGCCCGAAGACGAGACCGCAGCCCTCGATACCGCTTTGACAGACGGGGCCGAACAGGCCACAGATACCAACTAAGACCGACCACCGGGAAAGGCCATCACAATGGCGCATGCGAAAAACCACGACTATCACATCATCAACCCCTCGATCTGGCCATTCGTCGGCAGCTTGGGCGCGTTTATCATGCTGTTTGGCTCCGTCTTTTGGATGCACGGCAGTGGCCCATGGATGTTCCTAATCGGCCTGACCGCCGTGCTTTACACCATGTTTGCATGGTGGTCCGAAGTTGTCCTCGAAGGGCAGGGTGATGATCACACCCCCGTCGTGGCCATCGGTTTGCGCTACGGGTTTATCATGTTCATCATGTCCGAAGTGATGTTCTTTGTGGTGTGGTTCTGGTCGTTTTTCAAACATGCCATGTACCCGATGAACGAATACGAAGGTAGCACCTATGTGCCGCCCGAGATTGTGCCCGTCGATGCGTTTCACCTGCCGTTGATGAACACGCTGGTTCTGCTGTGTTCCGGCATGGCCGTCACATGGGCCCACCATGCGCTCGTCCATGAGAACAACCGCAAGGATGTGGCAAACGGTCTGCTGCTCGCCGTTGTCTTGGGTGTCTTCTTTACCTTCCTACAAGCCTACGAGTACTACCACCTCATCGCAGATGTTGGCTGGACGTTCGGCGGTGACAAATTCTACGCGAACTTCTTTATGGCGACAGGGTTTCACGGCTTTCACGTGATCATCGGCACGATCTTTTTGTTCATCTGCTACCTTCGGGTGCGCGCCGGACACTTTACGCCAGAGCGTCATATCGGGTTTGAGGCCGCCGCGTGGTACTGGCACTTCGTTGACGTCGTATGGCTGTTCCTCTTCTTTGCGGTCTATATCTGGGGCCAATAACCCCACGACCGCCGAGATAATTTGACCATGACGCGCGGGGCCAAACCCCGCGCGTTTTTCCTTGAAGAGGCCCCCTTATGACCCGGCTGATTTTCCCGCTTATCCTCGGCTTCGGCGGTTTGGCCGTCTTGCTGTCTTTGGCCGTTTGGCAGCTTCAGCGTCTTGAGTGGAAGCAAGGGGTGATCACTGAGATCGAGGCGCGGATCGGCGATACGCCATTGCCGTTGTCGCAGGTGTCGCTGACCGAAGAGAACGAATATGTGCCGGTGCAGGTGCAGGGTAAACTGACCGGAAATCGCCTGCGTGTCCTGACCTCGATCAAAGACGTGGGCCCCGGATTTCGCATCATCGAAACGCTGGAAACTGCAGATGGCCCGGTGATCATGCTTGATCGCGGCTTTGTGCGGGACGGCGCGCAGGGTGAGATTATCAGCGCTGATGGTGATTTTGTTGGCAACCTGCTGTGGCCGGACGAAGTGGATAGTTGGACGCCTGCGCCGGATGGTGATCTGTGGTTCGCGCGGGATGTGGTTCCGATGGCGCAGGCCCTCGGCACCGATCCGGTGATGGTTGTTGTGCGACACTCTGATGTTGACGATCCGGTGATCCGGCCATTGCCAATTGACACCAGCGTCATTCCGAACGACCACCTGAATTACGCGATAACATGGTTTTTGCTGGCGGCCGTTTGGGCTGCGATGTCGGCGCTGTTTGGCTGGCGGGCGTGGCGAGGACCGCAAAGGGACGCTGTTTGATGCACTATATTTCGACGCGCGGGCAGGGGCCCGCACTGACGTTTGAACAAGCAATGCTGACAGGTTTGGCCCGTGATGGGGGCCTATATGTTCCTGAAACTGTGCCGACCCTGACAACAGATCAGATCGCCGCGATGGCCGGCCAAAGCTATGAGCAGATCGCTTACACCGTCATGCGTCCGTTCATTGGCGAGACATTTACGGATGACGCGTTTCGCGGTTTGATTGATGCGGCCTATGCTGGGTTTGGGCATGCGGCCCGCGCGCCTCTGGTGCAACTCGCGCCCAATCATTTTCTGCTAGAGCTGTTTCACGGGCCGACCCTCGCGTTCAAAGATTTCGCCATGCAGATCATCGGGCAGATGTTCCAGGTATCGCTCAGACGCTCGGGCCAGCGGATCACAATCGTTGGGGCCACATCGGGCGATACCGGGTCTGCTGCGATTGAGGCATTTCGCGGGTTGGACGGGGTCGATGTGTTCATCCTCTACCCCCATGGCCGCGTGTCCGAGGTGCAGCGCCGCCAGATGACCACACCTGTTGAGGCCAATGTCCATGCGCTGGCTGTCGATGGTGATTTTGACGATTGTCAGGCCGCCGTGAAGGATATGTTCAACGATATGGCGTTTCGCGATGCTGTGGGTCTGGCGGGGGTGAATTCGATCAATTGGGGCCGGGTGTTGGCGCAAGTTGTCTATTACTTTTCGTCCGCTGTCAGCCTCGGTGCGCCGCATCGTCCTGTCAGTTTTACTGTTCCAACTGGCAATTTTGGGGACATATTCGCAGGCTACATCGCCCGCCAAATGGGCCTGCCGATTGAACAATTGGTCGTCGCCACCAACCAAAACGATATTCTGCATCGCACGTTGCAAACTGGCGCCTATACCAAAGAGGGCGTCACACCGACGATCAGCCCGTCGATGGATATTCAGGTCTCGTCGAATTTCGAGCGCGTGTTGTTTGATGCCTATGGGCGCGATGGTGCGGTGGTCTCGCAGCAGATGGCTGATTTGAAAAACGGTGGCTTCGAGATCAGCCAAGGGGCCATTGGCATGCTGCGAGACACCTTTGCCTCCGGTCGTGCGTCTGAAGCTGAAACATCCGCGGCGATCAAACGCTATGTGGCGGATCACGGCGAGTTGCTGTGCCCGCATTCGGCCGTGGGCGCGCATGTGGCCGAGGATCATCTAGGCTCCGTCCCGATGATCACGCTGGCCACAGCCCACCCCGCGAAATTCCCCGCCGCTGTCGAAGAGGCGACGGGCATGCACCCTGCGTTGCCCCCCCGCATGGCCGATCTGTTTGACCGACCCGAGCGGTTGACACGAGTGCCAAATGACGTGGCCGCATTGCAGTCTCTGATCGCAGAACGGACATCGCGATGACGGTTCGGTTGCATACATTGCCCAACGGGTTTCGCGTGGCGACCGAGCATATGCCGGGCCTGCAATCGGCCAGTATCGGCATTTGGGTGATGGCGGGCGGACGGCACGAGCGGATTGAGCAAAACGGCATTGCACATTTTCTCGAACATATGGCGTTCAAGGGCACCGAGCGGCGCAGCTCTGCGCAAATCGCCGAGGCTATTGAGGACGTGGGTGGCTATATCAACGCCTACACCAGCCGCGAGATGACCGCCTATTACGCCCGCGTGCTCGAGGCCGATGTGCCGCTGGCCGTGGATGTGATTGCAGATATTCTGCTCAATCCTGTGTTTGACGCAGGCGAGATCGAGGTGGAACGCGGTGTGATCTTGCAAGAGATCGGGCAATCGCTGGATACGCCCGACGACATCGTTTTTGATTGGCTGCAAGAGGTGGCCTATCCCGATCAACCGATTGGCCGCACGATCCTCGGTCCTGCGGAACGTGTCGGTGCCTTTGGTCGCGATGATCTGGCGGGGTTTGTGGGCGAACATTACGGTCCCGGCCAAATGCTGCTATGTGCGGCGGGTGCTGTCGATCATGATGTGCTGTGCCGCATGGCCGAAGATCTGTTTGGCCATCTGCCGCCCGTATCCGCCCCCCAGCTTTTGCAGCCCGCCCGTTTCCAAGGGGGCGAGCGACGCGAGACGAAGGCGTTGGAACAGGTGCATTTCGCTCTGGCGCTTGAAGGGCCAAACTACCGCGATGATGAAATATTCGTGGCCCAGGTTTATGCCAACGCGCTCGGCGGTGGCATGTCGAGCCGCCTGTTCCAAGAGGTGCGCGAAAAGCGCGGGTTGTGTTACACTGTTTTTGCTCAAGCGGGGGCCTACGAGGACACAGGCCTGATCACGCTGTATGCGGGCACGTCGGCGGAGCAAATCGGTGAGCTGGCTGACGTCACAATCGACGAGATGAAACGCGCGGCAGGCGACATCAACGAGGCGGAAGTCACCCGCGCCAAGGTGCAGATGAAAGCCGGCATGTTGATGGGGCTGGAAAGCCCGTCGAACCGCGCTGAACGCCTCGCGCGGATGCTGTCGATCTGGGGCCGGGTGCCCGCCGTTGAGGAAGCCGTCGAAAAAATCGACGCCGTGTCAGTGGCCCGTGTGCGCGCCTTTGCCGAGCGGATGGCAGGCGGGGCGGGGGCTGCAATGGCGCTGTATGGGCCTGCGGATCGCGCACCGACGCTTCAGGCTTTGCAGGCGCGACTGGCGGCCTGATGCTCAAACCACGGCGCAAACTCCGGATCGAAACCGAACGGCTGACATTGCGCCCGCCCGAGCATGGTGATTTTCGCCAATGGACCGCGCTGCGCCGCGACAGCCGTGATTTTCTGACCCCTTGGGAGCCAACGTGGGCACCGGATCATCTCAGCCGTAAGTCTTTCACAAACCGTGTTTATTGGGCACAACGCGCGATCTCGCAGGGCAATGCGATGCCGCTTTTTCTCATTCGGCGGGCGGATCTACGATTGGTGGGGGCGATCACGCTCGACAACATTCGACGTGGGCCTGCGCAGGCGGGAACAACGGGCTATTGGACCGGGCTAGAATTCGCGCGCCAAGGCTATATGGGCGAAGCCATCGCGGCTGTTGTGAACTACGCCTTCACCGAGTTGGACCTCAGCCGGATTGAAGCCGGGTGTTTGCCCGAAAACCTTCCATCGCGTCATCTGCTCGAAAAATCGGGCTATAAATACGAAGGTGTCGCACAGAGCTATTTGCAGATCGACGGACGCTGGCGCAATCATGTGCTGTTTGCCAATCTACGCCATGACCGACGCGGCAAAACAGACGCAGGCTAGGCCTCTGGCACCAATTTGCGCGAGACGCAGGCCGATACCCAGAGCACTATGATCCCTGCTATGACGTCCACCAAATGGTGTCCACCGTGGATCAAAATCGCCGGAACCATCAGTGCAAACAACCCGACCAGCGGATAAAATGCAGGGGTGCGCCACGCGTAGACCACGGCCATCAGCGTCAGAAAGGTATGGGCAGAGGGCAGTGCGATTGTGCCGATCATGCCTTGGCGTGTGATGATACCGGGGCCAATTTCGGCCAAACGGAACATCTCGGCCACATAGGCATCGTTCACGACCAAATAGGTCAAAGCGGCGTGTTCAGGATTGATCTCAGCGAAGGCGGCAGGGCCAAAACTGGGGGCCGCTGTCCAGATCACAACGCAGACCATGAGACTGATTGCGCCTGTTAGCAACATGCGGTGCAGCGCGTAAAACCGTCCCATCATCGCAAGCAGGACCATGACCCCCATAATCTGCCAGATGAATGTCAGATAGACCCAGCGCAGCACCCATGCGAGATCTGGGTAGCCCGCGAGCCATTCCAGCGCGCCTTCCCACGAATACCCCAACATCTGGTCGACACGCAGCAAAGCGGGGTCAATCAGTGGTTGGGCGAGGGGGAATTGTAGGTAATTGAGCGTCGCATTCACCGTCCCATAGGCATAGGCGAGCGATAGCGCGACCAGCCCCGTGCCCGTGCGCCGCATCCCCAAAGTGCGCCGTAGCGATATGCCAACGGCCATCGAAAACAGCCAAATGCCCGTGGAAATGCCCAAGCCGCTCCAATGCAGCGGGCGGTCCATTGTGAGCGATTGTGCGACGTTCCAGAGGCCAACAGCAAGGATCAATGCGACCAGTAAACGCTCTGGTCGTGCAAGGGCATCTTTTGATGCCATGACGATAGGGGCCGGTGGAAAAATGGCGGAGGGATAGATCATGAAACTCGACAACTTGTTAACTCGTACGCGGCGGTTTTGAAGTATATTTATGGCGAAAATGAGACGATCAGGCACTTTGCGACACCAGCTTAAGACTTGCGTGCCCGCGCCCGATCCGACACATAATCCGTATGGATTTAAATGCTGTTACCGCCCCCGTTGAAGCTCAATTGCGCGATATGCTTGACGCTGCCGCCTTTCCCGACCCTGCGCGCTTTCTCGATGAGCCGCGCGGCAGATGGCAGGGGCAGGGCCTCGTTGTGGCCCCTGAGACCACGGATCAGGTGGCGCAAATTGTGCAGCTGTGCGCGCAGGCCCGCGTCGGATTGGTGCCTTATTCGGGCGGCACAGGGCTGGTTGGTGGACAGCTGCTAGGGCAGGGGCCCACGCCCGTGGTGTTGTCGCTGGAACGGATGACCCGTATCCGCGACATCTTTGCGTCCGAGAACGTGATGGTCGTCGATGCGGGCGTTATTTTGCGCGATGTTCAGGTTGCGGCCCAAAATGTCGACCGATTGTTCCCCCTGTCGCTCGCTTCTGAAGGGTCTGCGCGTATTGGCGGGCTGTTGGCCACCAATGCAGGCGGGGTGAACGTCCTGCGCTACGGCAACGCCCGCGCGCAATGTCTGGGGCTAGAGGTCGTCACGGCGGATGGCACGGTCTGGCACGGTCTGTCGCGCCTGCGCAAGGACAACACCGGCTACGACCTGCGCGACCTGTTTATCGGGTCCGAAGGCACATTGGGCGTGATCACCGGAGCGGCGCTGCGCCTGATGCCGCAACCCGTGGGCGTCGGCGCTGCGATGCTGGCCGTACCATCGCCTGAGGCCGCGTTGGAATTGCTGGCATTGGCGGGCGCGCGGCTGGGAGAAGGACTGTCAGCGTTCGAGCTGATCCACAGACAAGGTCTTGATTTTCTTTCAGACGTTGGCCCCGAGGTGAAAGCCCCATTCGCGGAGATGCCTGACTGGATGGTGCTGGTTGACGTAGGTTTGGCGGAAGGGTTGGACCCAGCCGCCGCGTTAGAGGGGTTGTTTGAAGCCGCCTTTGCCGCTGATCTGGTGACCGACGGCGTCATCGCCCAGAGCCTCGCACAGCGCCAATCCCTGTGGGACATCCGCGAAATGATCCCCGAGGCGAACCGGCGCATTGGCTCAGTCAGCAGTCATGATATCTCTGTGCCTATCTCGTTGATCCCTGAATTTATCCGTCGTGGGGGCGAGGTGATTGCCGAGATTGGGGCGTTCAGGATCAATTGTTTTGGCCATCTGGGCGACGGCAATCTGCACTACAATGTCTTCCCAATGCCGGGTCGCAGCCGCGCCGATCACGATGGCCCTGACCGCGATGCGGTCAAACGCGCCGTTCATGATCTGGCCCACGAATTGGGCGGATCGGTCAGCGCGGAGCACGGCGTGGGCCGGCTGAAGGTGGATGATCTGGAACGCTACGGCGATCCGGTAAAGCTCGCGATGATGCGCCAGATCAAAGCCGCCCTAGACCCGCAGGGCATTATGAACCCCGGCGCGGTGTTGCGGAGGGTCTAACCCCCGTCAAAGCTGCACAGCGCTTGCACATCCATGCCCAACCCTTCGACATGCGCGCGACCGCCCAGATCGGGCAGATCGATGACAACGGCGCAAGAAATCACCTCGGCGCCCAGCTTTTCAATCAGCCGGATACCCGCCTCCATCGTGCCACCTGTGGCCAGCAGATCATCGACCAGCAGCACTTTTTCGCCCGGTTGCAACGCGTCGTCGTGCAGCTCGACCACCGCTTCGCCGTATTCCAGCTGATAGGCCTGCTCGATGGTTTTGCCGGGCAGTTTGCCCTTTTTGCGGATCGGGACAAAGCCGACGGACAGTTGATGCGCGAGGGCTCCGCCGAGGATAAACCCGCGCGCTTCTAGCCCTGCGACCTTGTCGATCTGCATGCCCGCGTAGGGGTGCAGCATCTGGTCGACGGCCATGCGAAACCCGCGCGGATCGCCAAACAGCGTCGTCACATCGCGAAACATGATGCCCTCATGCGGGAAATCTGGAATGGTGCGGATGTAGTCTTTGACGGTTTTCATGAGGCGGGCCTATTGGGGACGTTTGAGGGTGAAGACATCGCGGATCACGGCGTAATCCATATAGCCCATGCGACTGAGCGGCGCGTAGGATGCCACATCGACCATGCCGTCTTTGAGGATCGTGTCGTCGATATGGATACCGGTGACTTCGCCAAACACGGTGAAATTCGCCGCGCCGGGCAGCTGTACGACCTGCGTCAACTTGCATTCCAGCGCTGCGGGGGCGGCTGCGACGCGGGCGCAATCAATCGTGTCACATTGAATGCGCGCGAGGTTTGTCAGGTCAAATTCGCTCTGCTCGCGGGGCCATGGGCCTGAGGTCGTGTTCATCGCGTCGCGCAAGGCATAGCACACGATGTTGACGCAAAACACGCCTGTGGCGCGGATGTTGGCCACGCTGTCTTTGGTATCGTCCCGGTCGGGCTTGGCGCTGGTCGAGGCGAACATGACCTGCGGTGGGGCGTAGGCCACAGCGTTGAAAAATGAATAGGGGGCCAGATTGTCCGCGCCATTGGCGTCCCGCGTAGAAATCCAGCCGATGGGGCGCGGGGTGATCAACGCGTTGAACGGATTGTGCGGCAAACCGTGGCCGTCTTCGGCGCGGTAAAACATCTCATGGTCCCTTGAACTGAGGCGCGTGTCTGTGGTCTCAAGGCGGGATATGACGCGAAACGACGAAGGACGCAAAGGCCGAAATGGACCATCAGGTTGTGCGCGAGGCCCCGGATGATCGGTGGGAGGTCGAGGCTCTCTACGATCTGGCGTTCGGTCCCGGTCGAGAGGGGCTGTCGTCGTACCGGTTGCGCGAGGGGCGGGCACCGCTGGCGGATCAATGTCTGGTAATGCGCGATACCGATGGGTTGCTTGCCGGAGCGGTTCGGTCTTGGCCCGTGACAGTCGGTGGCGCTGCGGCAGTGCTGTTTGGCCCGATTGCCGTGCATCCGACGCGCCAAGGCGAAGGGCTGGGCGCTATTTTGATGTATCACAGCATGGAGGCCGCGCGCGATGCGGGCTGGTCGCGGATGATGCTGGTGGGGGACCATGGCTACTATAGACGTTACGGGTTTTCGCCGCTCGAGGACGTGAAAATGCCACCACCGACCAATCCTGCGCGTGTATTAGGGCATGATTTGACCCCATGTGCTTGGGATGGGGTCGCAGGCGATGTGCGGCCGGCCGATTGAAAACCGGTCTTCGAATGCCAATATAAAACATATGGATGCACAAAACCCGTCGATGAAAATCGTAAACCCCGAAGTCACTCACGCGCCGCTTGATGATGTGGCACAGGCTGCCATCGCCGATCTGGCCGCACGTCAATCGCGGGCGGGCGGTGTGCTGATGAAGGTAATCTCCTATGCTGGCGGGCAGGTCGAGGACGGTATGAAAATGCTGCCAACACCTGTGCGGGCGCAACTGGATCGGGCCGCGAAATCAGCGTTGGAACAGAGCTATCACGCGGCACATCGCAGCCGTGCAGGCGCGCTGGCCGAGCGTGTGACAGGGGACCGCGCCCATAAAATCCTGTCGAGTATTTCGGGCGCTTTGGGTGGCCTGGGCGGCTTGCCCACCGCGTTAGCTGAACTGCCAGTCGCCACCACCGTGATCTTTCGCGCGGTGCAAGGTGTGGCGGCAGAATACGGCGAAGACCCGCAATCGGACGCAACACGGCTGGAATGTCTGCGGGTGTTTGGCTCTGGCGGGTCGGGCGACGAGGACGACGGCGTCGATACCACGTTTATCGGTGCGCGGGTTAGCCTGACTGGACCCGCGATAAACAAATTGCTCAACACAGTTGCGCCGAAATTCGCTGCCGTCTTGGGTCAAAAACTGGCCTCACAGGCCGTGCCGATCCTCGGGGCTGCGGCGGGGGCGGGCACGAATTACGCATTTACCAGCTTTTATGTCGAGATGGCGCATGTGCATTTCGGGTTGCGCAGATGGGCGCGCCTGCACGGGGACGAGGTTGTGAACGACGCGTTTCACCACGCTCTGCACGCGGGGCAAATCCCGGTCAATCGCGCCTGATCAGTCCTGCTGAAAGACCAGCCAATCGGTGACGGATTGGCGCACCGAGGCGGCCCCCTCACGGCGGGCCTGTTCGATCACATCCCGAACATCATCTAGATTTATCCGTCGGATCAGATGCTTAACCGGACCGATGGACGCGGGGCGCATGGACAGCGTGCGAAACCCGAGGGCCGCGAACACCAGCGCCTCAATCGGGCGGCCAGCGTCTTCGCCACAAAAGCTGATAGGGGTCCCGAAGGCTGCACAGCGGCGCAGAATATGCGCGAGGAAATCCAGAAACGATAAGTCAAGCGTATCATAGCGCCTGCGCACCTGTTCGTTTTCGCGGTCCGCGGCAAAGAAAAACTGCTTGAGATCATTCCCACCGACGCTGAGAAAATCGACCTCTTCGAAAAACGCATCAGGCGCAAAGGCAAGACTGGGCATTTCCAGCATCGCGCCGATTTTGACCTCGGTAGGCAGTGGGTGCCCCAGCTTGGTTTCACGGGCCACGGCCTTGTCAAACTCGGCGCGGGCGGCGCGAAATTCGCGGTGATCAGCGATGAACGGAAACATCACCGCCAGTGGACGTCCTGCGGCCGCGCGGATCAGCGCCTGCAATTGCATCCGCAAAACACCGGGCTTGTCGAGGCCCACGCGGATCGCGCGCCAGCCCATCGCCGGGTTCGGCTCGTCGGTGTGCTTCATGTAGCTCAGCACCTTGTCCGAGCCGATGTCGAGCGTGCGGAACGTCACCTGCCTGTCGCCCGCACTGTCCATCACCCGCGCGTAAAGCGATGATAATTCAGAGCGTTGTGGCATCTTGTTGCGGATCAGGAACTGCAGCTCGGTGCGGAACAGGCCCACGCCTTCGGCCCCTGAATTGGCCAGCGACGGCAAGTCCGCCATCAGGCCTGCGTTCATTTGCAGCGACACGGTCTGGCCGCTTTTGTCCGTCGCCGGTTCATCGCGGATCGAGGCGTAGCGTTCTTGGGCGCGGGCCTGCATCGCGATCTTGTCGGCAAAGGCGGTCTGCACCTGTTCTTCGGGGCGCAGATGCGCGATGCCCTGTTCGCCGTCGACCAGTATCGTGTCGCCGTTCAGTGCCTCGGTCGTGATCCCTTTGGCGCGCAGGACCAGCGGGATCGCCCAAGCGCGCGCGACGATGGCCGCATGGCTGCCGACCGAGCCTTCCTCCAGCACAATGCCGCGCAGTTCCTTGCCGTATTCCAACAGCTCGCCCGGCCCGATATTGCGCGCGACGAGGACGGCATCTGCGGGCATTTCGGCCCCTGTGTCGCTGCCTTGACCCGTCAGAATGCGCAGCAAGCGGTTCGACAGATCATCCAAATCGCTGAGCCGTTCCCGCATATAGGCATCTTTGCTGCGCGACAGGCGGGTGCGGGCCAGTGATTGCTCTTTTTCGACCGCCGCCTCCGCGCTGAGGCCATTGCCGACGTCGGCCTCCATCCGGCGCAGCCAACTGCGCGAATGGGCGAACATCCGGTAGGCCTCGAGCACATCGGATTGATCGCCGTCGCCGTCGTTGTCCGCGATCATGGTGTCGATGCCGGTTTGCAGCGCGTCAACGGCCTCGCGCAGGCGGGTCAATTCAAGATCGGGGTCGTCCGAGAAGGGGTTGGTGATCACCACGCGCGGCTCATGGCGGTAGACGATGCCTGCGGCGGCCCCCTCTTGTCCGATCAATCCGCGAAACATCACCGGGCGGGAATGCAGTGCAGACAGCGCAGCCCCATCGTCGACAAAGGCCCCCAGTTCAGTCATCTCGGCCAAGACCATGGCCACGATTTCGAGCGCGTAGACCTCGTCCGTCGTATATCGTCGCTCTTGGCGCGACTGGACGACTAAAACCCCCATCGGCTGCCCAAGGCGTTGAATGGGAATGCCGCAAAACGAGATAAACCGGTCTTCGCCGGTCTCGGGCATATAGCGGAACCCGGCGCGGGCTGGGGCGTTGGCCGCGTTGATCACGACGCCCCGATCGGCGGTGCGCCCGACCAGACCTTCGCCCAAGCGCAGACGGGTTTTGTGAACCGCGTCTTGGTGCAGGCCTTCCGTGGCGCAAAGCTCTAGCGTTTCGGCATCGCGGAACAAATATATCGAGCAAACCTCGGTGCGCATGGAAGAGGCTATAAGCTGAACCACGTGATCAAGACGCGCCTGACCCGCATTGTCTTCGGCCAAGGCATCGCGCAGGCGGCCCAGCAGTTTACGGCTTTCGCTCTCGGCGCGGTGTGGCATTGGCAATCCGGCGTCACTTCACTCAACCCGACCTTGTGCATACAAGGCGGCAAGAGGGAAGGGCAGACCGACATAGACAGGCTAAAACCCCGCGAAAATACCTATTGCGGCTATTGTTTGGTAAAGAAGGCCCATGCATCAGAGGCCAACCGTGGCCCAAGATCATAAAACCACCCGTCGTGGTCTGGGATCACCAAGACATCAACATCATGGCCCGCGGCGGTAAACACCTCTGCGGTGCTGAGCGAGCTGGCTGGTGAGGCAGACGTGTCATCAGTGCCGACCTGAAGCCGTAGCGGGGCTGCATCCGCGCGCATTTCCATTCTGGGGGCACGTTGCAACCGGCCTGCATGCACCGCGACTGCGGCCCATGGCCCGGGATCAAGTGCCACCAATCGCAACGCATGATCGCCGCCGCGCTTATGTCCATAGAGGTACACGCGGGTCGGGTCATAGCCATAGGTTTCGCCCACATGCGCCAACAGCGTTTCCATGTAGGCCGTGTTTTCGTCTGCCGACCACAGCCGCGTGTCTTGCGCATCGGGGGCCACGATCAAGACGCCTTCACTGGCACTAACGCGTCGCCACATATCGACCATCGCGCGCCCGGTTCGGTTAGATTCGTGGAGCAGCACGACAAGTGGGGGATTGGTGACGTCTTCGGGCATGCGAGCGTGCCAGATAATGCCTGCGGGTGTTTCATGCGCGTCTATGCCAAACGGCGGGGGCGCGTAGTCAGAATTGCGTCGCGCAAAGCGGGGCCGCAAATTGCGTCCGTCCACTTGTGTGAGGGTGCCGGGCGGGATGACGGCGACAGGTTCCGGATTGATCAGCTCTGCGATGGGTTCCAACGCTTCGGCCACGGGGGCGACGACGGGTGCCACAACGGGGGCGACTGTCTCGACAACGGGTTCCATCGCGTCGCGGGCAATTTTATAGCCATATGGGGCGCCGACCAAGAAGATTGCAGCTGCCATAAGAAATTGGAGAAGGCGGATCATACCATGACCTATTGGTTAACGCGTTAGTTGCGCGCACCATACCGCCTGTTTATGGCGAGGATTTGACGCCGCTTACGCTGCTTTTTCCAATTCAAAGCAATCGTGTAGCGCTTGGACCGCCAGTTCCATGTACTTACGGTCGATCAGCACCGAGATTTTTATCTCGGAGGTGGTGATGACCTTGATGTTCACGCCCTCGGACGACAGAGCGTCAAACATTTTGGCGGCGACACCCGCATGGCTGCGCATGCCGATGCCGACGACCGAGACTTTGGCGACGTCTTTGTCAGACACCAATTCCTGATAGGAAATATCGCCCGCGTCCTGCGCCTTTTGCATCGCTTCATCAGCGCGCGCGACTTGGTCGGTGGGGCAGGAGAATGTCATATCCGTGCGCCCGTCTTCGGAGATGTTTTGCACGATCATGTCGACGTTGACGCCCGCCTCCGAGAGGGGGCCAAAGATCGCCGCCGCGATGCCGGGACGGTCCGCCACGGAGATCAGCGTCATTTTCGCCTCGTCGCGGCTGTAGGCCACACCGGCCACCACATTGCTTTCCATGATATCCTCCTCGTCGCAGACCAGAGTTCCGGCCTCGTCAGATTGTTCCTCGAAACTGCTGAGTACGCGCAGTTTGACCTTGTAGCGCATCGCCAGCTCAACCGAGCGGGTTTGCAGCACTTTGGCTCCCAGCGAGGCCAGTTCCAGCATTTCCTCAAACGCGATCCGGTCCAGCTTGCGGGCTTTGTCGCAGATGCGCGGGTCCGTTGTGTAGACGCCATCGACGTCCGTGTAGATGTCGCAGCGCACAGCGTTGAAGGCGGCGGCAAAGGCCACGGCTGTCGTGTCAGACCCACCGCGTCCCAGCGTCGTGATCCGCCCCTCAGGGCTGACCCCTTGGAACCCTGCGACGACCGCGACTGACATGCCCTCGTCAAACTTGGCGAGGATGTTTTCGGGCGGGATTTCCTCGATACGGGCCGAAGAATGCGCGTCGTTGGTCTTGAGCGGCACTTGCCAGCCCTGCCAAGATCGCGCGGCCACGTCCATTTCTTGCAAGCGCATCGCCATCAATCCGGCGGTGACGTTCTCGCCCGAGGACACGACCGCGTCGTATTCGCGGGCATCGTACAGGGGCGAGGTCTCATTGACCCAGCCGACCAGTTCGTTGGTTTTGCCTGACATCGCCGAGACGATGACGATCACCTTATGCCCGTTCGCCACCTCAACAGCCACGCGTTTGGCGGCGCGTGCGATGCGGTCGAGGTTGGCAACGGATGTGCCGCCGAATTTCATCACGAGAATGGACATAGGATAGGCCTTGGCGCGTTAAATCGCCTGCTGTCTAGTCATCTTCGCGAGGGGGTGCAATGGCCCCTAAAAGGCGTGGGGTTGCCCGTCCCACGTCTCGAAACAGCCCGTAGTGTCGAGGCTGAGGGTGGCGAACCGTGCGAGCAGTCCGGTTGCCGATTGATCCACCGTGATATCCGCCGACCCGCCGCCCATATCGGTCTGCACCCAACCGGGGTGATAGATGCCCACAGCGATGCCCTCAGGGCACAGATCCGTCGCGAGATTACGCCCGAGGTTCAGCACAGCGGCCTTGGACGCGCGGTAGATATAGCTGCCGCCCGGCGCGCGGGTGTCGCTGGCCATCTGGCTGGAAATGATCGCGATCTTGCCCGCAGGAGCACGGCGCAGATGCGGCAACAGCGCTTGGATCGTCAGGAACACGCCGGTGACATTGGTTTCAAACCCCTCGGCCCACATCTGTGGCGGATAGCCTGTGTCGAGCGATTGCCCCCGGTCGGCAAAGATACCCGCGTTGCAGACCAGCTGATCGAGCGGCGCGTCGCCCAATGTCTCGGCCAAGTCAGTAATAGAGGCAAGGTCCGTCACATCCAGCGACAACAAGGGCGCGTCACCTGTCCGCGACGTCCCGAGCATCTCGTGCCCTGCCGTCGTTCCATGTGTCAGCATCGCGGCCCCGATCCCGCGATTGGCCCCGGTTATCAGTGCGCGCATCAGTTCGCCTTTCGTTTTGGAAGGAAGGGGAGCGGAGCCACGGGCACGCCGTCGTCGATCAGCGCCTTGGCCTCTTTCAAATTCGCCTCGCCGTAGATCGCGCGTTCGGGGGCTGTGCCGTCGTGGATGTCGCGGGCCTCTTTGGCGAACGACATGCCGACGTAATCCGCGTTGTTTTCCACGTGATCGCGCATTTTGGCCAGTGCTTGCTCTTTGGGATCGGGCTTGGCGGTTAGGGTCGGCAGGTCTTTGTCGGTGCTGACATTGGGCGCCATCAGTGATTTCTCGACCGCTGCGCTGCCGCAGTCGATGCACGCCACGCGCCCCGCCGCCGTCAGGCTGTCGTAAGCCTCCGACGAGGCGAACCAGCTGTCAAAGCGGTGGCCGTTGTCGCATTTGAGGGTGTATTTGATCATCAGCCGCAGACTTTCCTATCCTGACCGCTAACTTAGGGGCATTGAGGCGTGGTGCAACGGGAATACACGAAATGAACGAGACCTCGGTCCCCCCGCGCTTTATCGGTCACGAGATTTATCGTGGCTCCAGCTATGGCGACTGGCATCCCCTGCGCGTGCCGCGTGTCTCGACTGTGATGGACCTCAGCCGCGCAATGGGCTGGCTGCCCGATGCGCAATATATCACCAGCCCGCGTGCCAAGCCCGAGGCGATCATGGCGCATCACACGCCCGAGTATATCGCAGCCCTGCATGCCGCCGAGCGTGACCAGCGCGTCAGTGATGCGGTCAAAACGCGCCACAACATCGGAACCCATTCCAATCCGATATTTCCCGAGGTGTTCCGCCGTCCCGCCACCTCGTCAGGCGGAGTGATCCTCGCGGGTGAGCTGCTTAAACACGGCGGTATCGTCTATGCGCCCGGCGGTGGCACGCATCACGCCTTTCCCGATTATGCCAACGGGTTTTGCTACTTTAATGATCCGGTCCTCGCGATCCTGTCACTGCGCCACCACGGGGCGGGGCGGGTCGCTTATGTGGATATCGATGCGCATCATTGCGACGGGGTCGAGGCGGCCTTTGCGGATGATCCCGACACGCTGCTGATTTCGACCCATGAAGAAAACCGCTGGCCCCGCACGGGAGCGCTGACGGAAGCGGGCGTGGGTCAAGTGTTCAACCTGCCGATGCCGCGCGGTTGCAACGATGACGATATGGCGCTGGCCCGTGACGAGGTGATCTTGCCCGCCGTGCGCGCCTTTGCACCTGATGCTATCGTGGTGCAATGCGGCGCGGATGCGGTCACCGAAGACCCGCAATCGCGCATGGCACTGTCGAACAACGCGCATTGCGATGTGGTGGCGGGGCTGATGGGGCTGGCGCCACGCCTATTGGTGTTGGGCGGGGGCGGATACAATCCGTGGTCGGTCGGGCGATGCTGGACCTCGGTCTGGGGTGTGTTGAATGGTCAAACGGTGCCTGACAATCTGCCAGACGGCGCGCAATCAGTGCTGGCGGGACTGACATGGGATCGGCGCGGCAGGCCGCTGGCACCCGACCCTCATTGGCTATCGACTGTGCGGGACTCGCCCCGCACTGGGCCGATTTCAGACGTGGTTCGCACACGCGTGGCGGCATTGGCCGAACGCATTTCGGCTTGGTCGCTCTAGGCTTATTCGAAATCTCCGCATTTTGTTAGGTATTTGGTAACCTTTCTTGCGCAGTGTCGGGGATCAGAGAGGGACCGCGCGTGACTAGGGCAAAAACAGTGACTGCATTACAGCAAAGAATCGGCGCGTCGGTTGATACGTTGGAAACGCGGTCGTTTCTGAGCAAGATGCTGTCTGTGGCACCGGGTTTGATTTATGTGTTCAACCAAAACACGCAAAGCAATGAATACGCCAACCGGAATATCGGTGATTACCTTGGCTACGATATTGCGGAAATCCAAGAGATGGGGGATGCGATGATGCCCCAATTGGCGCATCCCGATGATCTGCCAAAACTGGGCGCACATTTTCAAAAAGTACGGAACCTCGCGGATGATGAGATTTGCGAACTTGAATATCGGATGCGCCATCAAGACGGCAGTTGGGTTTGGTTGCTGTCCTATGACACCGTGTTTGACCGCGATGAAACCGGGCATGTGATCCGCCATATCGGTGTAGCCGCCGATATTACCAAGCAAAAACAAGCAGAAGAGGCCGCGCGAGCGCGCCAACGTGAGGCGGATGCCATCAGCGAAGAACTGCGGTCGTTTGCCTATTCCGTGTCACACGACATCAAAGCGCCATCAAACACCATGCGGCTGATATTGTCCGAACTTCAGACCACGCAATCCGGCAGTATGGATGACGAAGGAAAAGCGTTGGTGGACCTTGGGTTGCAGACTGTTTCGCGGATGCAGGGCCTGATTGAAGATGTGCTGAGCTACACCCGGATCGTTGGCGAAGCGCCCGTTATGTGTCCTATTGATCTGGGCGAAATTGTTGCGGGGGTGTTAGAGGAGCGCGCGGCCAGCATTTCTGCCAGTGGGGCGCAGATCGAGGTCGGTCATATGCACCCGATCTGTGCTACACGGACGCAAATGCAGGTCTTGATCAGCAATCTGCTGCAAAACGCGCTGCAATATCATCGGCCCGAAGTGACGCCCATCATCAAAATATCGACCGAAATGACCCGCAACGGCAAAACCTGTGTGCTGACCGTCACTGATAATGGTATTGGAATTCCCGAGACCGCGTTTGAGCGTATTTTCTCGCCCTTTGGTCGGCTGCATCTACAAACCGAATTTGACGGCACGGGTCTGGGTCTTGCCATTTGTCGGCGGATTGCCATGGCACATGGCGGGAATATTTCGGTGCAATCCACCCCCGGCAAAGGGTCGCGGTTCGCGGTCACATTGGCGCAGCCCGAACCATTGGCTGCTGACAGCAGACCTAGTTAAACGGCCAAAAGCGTCGCTTTTTGGGGGTCAATGGAATCCTGCCGCCTTCGGTCAGCACGTGGACCTGACCGTCTTCGACAACGATGGCCGTCAGTGGACCCCCGTATGCCGCCCCTGTATCGATATTCACCCGGTTTCCATGATGTTCCGGCGCGTCAACGGGTGTGTGACCATGCACGATCAGGGCGCCGTGGTCCCGTTGGTCTTTGTGAAATTCTGCGCGAATCCACATCATGTCTTCGGCTGTTTGGCGCTCCAGCGGCACACCGGGACGGATGCCTGCATGCACGAAAAACGCGCCTGCGCCTTTGAAAGACATCGGCAGATTCTGCAAAAACGCCAAATGCGTCTGTGGAATTTTGGACAGCGCCTCGGCATGGACATCTGCGGGGGGGCGGTCGGTGGCGTTTTCAATGCCGTAGCTCGCCATCGTTGTATCGCCGCCCAGACGGGTGTTCAGCCATGTCAAACCGGGGCGCAACCCCGGATCATGGGCGTTTGGATTGGCCATAAACAGGCTGAACATATGGTCATGGTTGCCTTTGATCGTGACCCAAGGTTTGCCCGCGGCATGCCCCTGCAACAGGGTTTCGACCACATCGCGTGAGGCTGGGCCACGGTCCGTCAGATCGCCCAGATGAATAAGGGGGCTGCTGCTATCACCGACGCGCGTCCGATCTTCTGCTACCCGTTTATGGGCTGCATGAAGCAGGTCAATCTGTCCGTGAATATCGCCAATCGCATAGGCCCGCATAACTGTCTCCTTGTGTTGCGGGACATAGGCAGTGTGGGCCCACGCGTCCAGCGCAACAAGCGGAGCTTTGCCACTGCGATGTGGCTGGTGGATCGCTGTGGTGATCAAAATGCATAGAATTTGTCAAAGATTGCTGGTGCTTATCCAACGCGCGTGCCATCCAAATTTGGATGACGACACATCAGTAACGTCGCGCACAGTGACGGCCTTGACCTTGGATTGACGCGAAATGATTGAACACGGACAGCTTGCCCAGATCGTCGCTAAAGCGCGGTTGGCGCCATCTGTTCACAACACTCAACCCGCGCGGTGGCGCTTGGGGGATTGGGCCGTCGAGATATGGTGTGACAGATCGGTGCAATTGCAAGCGGCCGACCCAGATGGGCAGGATGCCTTGCTGTCGTGTGGTGCGGCGACCGAAGCCACGCGGTTGGTGATGGAAGCCGAAGGTGCGGGCATTGATGTCGAGGATATCTCGGACGGCGCGCCCGAGGGTGATCTCGCACCCTTTGCGCGGCTGAACATGCGCGGGGCAGGGCGCAGTGATCCGCTGGTGGACATGTTGGAACAAAGGTTCACCCATCGCGGCAGTTTCGGTCCCAAACGGATGGCCGATTGGGCGCGGTCCGACATGATCCTGATCAGCGATACAGCCACAAAGGCATGGCTTGGGCGTTTGAACGACTGGGTCAGCATGGACGCGCTGCGCGATGATGGGTTTCGCGCCGAACTGCTAGATTGGATGCGGCTAGATCCGTCGCATCCGCGCGTGGACCTTGACGGTATGAGCGCGGCCGCGCTGCGCCTGTCGCCGCTGGCGGCCCGGTTTGCAGCGCGGGCGTTCGGGCCATGGTGGGGTCCGCTGGATCGGGCGCGCGTCACAACGCGCCTGCTGGCCGAGGCGAAACACACGCAATCTGCCGCAGCCATCGCGTGTTTTCATGCCGCGGTGGATCAAAGCCCGATTGAGACGGGCGCGCGCTATTTACGGCTTTGGCTGGAGGTTACGGCGCGCGGTATGGCGGGCTGGCCGATGGCGGCGCTGACCTCTGATGCAGGCAGTCGTGCCGCGATTTGCGATCGTTTGGGTTTGGGGGAGGACCGCCAATTGGTTCAGGTCATCCGCTTTGGTCAAGCAACCCAAGACCCCGCCCCGCGCGCGCGCCGCGTCGTCGATGATCTGATCGTCTAGCGGGAATAAATCACCGGAAACCAATCGGTTCGCAGCTGTTGGCCCTCGACCATATCGTGTCCGGGAAAGGGGGGCGACGTGGGACTGGGACGTTGTGTATAGCGCGCATCATCCCCCAGTAGGCGCAAAGAAAACGCGCGCCTGCGGGTCGTGCGCGTATTGCCGCGTGCGCCGTGCAACGTGTTGTAGTGAAACGCCACCGCATCGCCCGGCTCCATCTGCCATTCGCGAATTGTCATGCCTTCGGAGTCAGGATCAGGCACCGGAATGTAGTCGTCTTCAGTGGGATAAAAGCTGGTCTCCGCCAGCCAACGGGTCGGCAGCACAGGTTTCGGCCACAGATGGCTGCCCGCCACACAACGCAATGACGCATCGGTCACCGGATCAAG
>CALHAP010000062.1 GCA_937931795.1 uncultured Paracoccaceae bacterium | reverse complement strand
TCAATCGTCACTCCACCGCTTTCGTCTCGGTGAAACCTGCGCAAGTGCTGCACAAGCGATGAAAGGGGTGTCGCGATCATTGGATCAACCTCAATGCTGAAATTTGGGCGGCAATGCTAGAGAAAGCAGCATCAAGTTCTGGTCCGGCCACTCGGAAGAACTGCGAGTCTGTGCTGGCGCAATAGGCCATCAAAGCGATTTCACTATCTTGAAGCTCAAAGCCGATTGTGTAGACCTGAATGTCAGCAGCACGGGCGGCGTCACAGATGTCGCGGAGACGCGCGTCTTTTTCAGCGCGGTAGGTGACCGTAATCAGATCATTGTACCAGCGGTTGTATGCACCAAAGTCGTCTGTCTGGTCAGCGCGAAAGTTCCAAGCGTGGGATCTGACGCCAAACCGTGCCCAGATATCCTGCCATGTCTGACGGGCACCGTTGCGGCTGTTTGTCCAATAGTCCCCTTCAGTGACTTCGCCTGAGGCGCGATCATTGCGATTAAGGCGTTCGCTTTCCACGTTGTAGTAGCGCTCGTTTCTACGGCGGTCACCATCGCGGCTGCCGGATTCGCGATCATCGACATAGAACATGTGGTCCACATCACTTGGATCATAGGCCTGTCCCACGCCGCGCAGGGACGGGTCGAGACGCAAGGCTGTTTCGTTGTTGACGTATGGAACATTAGAGTCCCAGTCGAACCAGATGTCGGAAAACTGATCGCGGTGGCTGGTGGACATGACATAGTCAACGGTGTTTTCGCCGTCGGTCATCAGCACCATCACCTTGAGCACGTCATTGGCATTCCATTGCTGTGGACGCGACGCATACCGCGCTTCGACGACACCGGCAGAGACAAGGCCGCTCGTGATGGATTGTGTGCTGGGGTCGAGCAAGGCCACACCCCAGTTCGCGCCCATCTCAATCGACGTGTAATTGTCGGTTTCCAGATTGTTGATGTGTCTCTTCAGGTCATCTGCATCGCCATTGAACGGCAAGATAGACGCGCTCGGGCGGTCTGCGCAGGCAAAATAGGTCTTCGTTTGGCTATATGCGTACCCAGCAGGTCTAATAGTATTGTAAGACGCGCCTGAATACGGGTCAAAATGTGCGGCCTGATCGTAGAGCGCAGATGGATCAATAGCGGTCGTCGAATAGGTCGATTCTGGCAAATCAATACAATGGCTGTAGTCATGGTTATATTGGGTGTTGTATTGCGCCATCATTTCAGGGCCGATGCTGACATGCGTCGAATAGGGCACGATCGACATCGACAGGCGGTCGCGGTCAATCGCCGTAGTCATCGAATCTACAAAGTTGCTCGCAGCTGTTTGGAGCTGTCCGATCTTTCTGCCGCCCATTGAACCTGAAATATCCAGCACCAGGCTGACCTCAACGTCGCCGATAGCTTCTGTCGCCCCCGAGGAAGCGGGTGTTCCTAGCGTATCAATACCGACCCAGCTAAAAAAGATTGTGTTGATGTCCAGTTGCGCGTCTGCGGTCACGGTGCATGAGTTTGGTGTTTGATTGACGTCGATGTTCGTCACTTGGCCGCCGAACCCATTGAGCGTCGCGTAGTCGTTCACGACTTGCGCCACGTCCGCTTCGCTGCGACCCAAGCAGGTGTCGAGGTTTGAGGCGGCAAGAACGGCCCGGTCAATGGTCGATTGTAGTCGCGCCCGGTAGGTCTCGAACCGCATCAAGTCGACCGCCAAGCCGCCCATCAGAAGCATCGCGATCAGCAAAAACAGCGTCATGACCACCATGCTGCCGTCTTCGTCGTCACGGAATGTTACGCCGTTCTTCGCTGCGTCGTCTTTTTTCAACCGGTTCATGCTGACCATCCTCGCATCTCGCCCGCCAACCACATTCTCTGCGCAGTTCTCAGACTTATCAGGGGTAAGATATTGCAAAATTGGATGGCGGAATTGCGGCGTTTGCCGACAGGATTGGGTCCAAACCACGGCAATTCATCGCCAATACCGCGCACGGTCAACAGCTGTTGGCGCTTTGGAAACAAACCACGATCACAGGGCCGTGCGCCGCCACTAACAGACAGCTTAACCGGCCCAATTTGATTCGAAACTGCACAGACGTTCAAATTCACGAAGAGGTCACTGTTCATGTGGATAATCCGTGCCATAGTCCACCCATCCCAGGTGGGCCCAGTCCTGCCAAGAATATCCAAGTGAGAGGATACCCCCGATGACCACAGACGCCCAACAGGCCGAACCCAGCTTTCGCGACTCCGTAGACATCATGTTCAACCGTGCTGTCTCCCTTATGGAGCTACCCGAGGGTCTCGAAGAAAAGATCAGGGTGTGTAATGCCACCTATACCGTCCGTTTTGGTGTGCGCCTGCGTGGCAAGATCGAGACCTTCACCGGGTACAGGTCCGTCCATTCCGAACATATGGAGCCAGTCAAAGGGGGCATCCGCTTTTCCATGGGCGTCCATCAAGACGAGGTAGAGGCGCTCGCGGCGCTGATGACCTATAAATGCGCGCGGGTCGAAGTGCCCTATGGCGGCTCGAAAGGCGGCTTGCGGATTGATCCCAACGCTTGGGAGCCACATGAGTTGGAATTGATCACCCGTCGTTTTGCCTACGAGCTGATCAAACGCGACATGATCAACCCCGCACAAAACGTCCCCGCCCCAGATATGGGCACCGGCGAGCGCGAAATGGCGTGGATTGCGGATCAGTACAAACGGATGAATACGACAGATATCAACGGCAACGCTTGTGTGACGGGCAAACCGCCCAATGCGGGCGGTATCGCAGGGCGTGTCGAGGCGACAGGACGCGGCGTGCAATATGCGCTGCAAGAGTTCTTTCGCCACGCGGATGATGTGAAGACCGCGGGGCTGTCCGGGTCGCTGGACGGTAAGCGTATCATTGTCCAAGGTCTGGGTAACGTGGGGTATCACGCCGCCAAGTTTTTGTCCGAAGAAGATGGCGCCAAGATCACCGGCATTATCGAACGCGACGGATCGCTGCATAATGAAGACGGCATTGATGTCGAAGCGGTGCGCCAATGGATCATCAAAAACGGCGGTGTGACGGGCTTTACCGGGGCGACACACGCGGAAAACGGTGCCGCATTGCTGGAGGCCGAGTGTGATATCCTCATTCCGGCCGCTCTAGAAGGTGTCATTGATCGCAACAATGCGCCCAACATCAAAGCGCCGCTCATCATCGAGGCGGCCAACGGTCCGATCACAGCGGGTGGCGATGAAATCCTGCGCGATAAGGGCACTGTGATCATCCCCGATATGTACGCCAACGCGGGCGGTGTGACGGTGTCCTATTTCGAGTGGGTCAAGAACCTCAGCCACATCCGCTTTGGCCGGATGCAGCGCCGCGCCGAAGAAAGCCGCCATCAGTTGATCGTCGATGAGCTAGAGCGGATTTCCAAAGACAGCTCGATCAACTGGACCCTCTCGCCCAACTTCAAAGACCGCTACCTACGCGGGGCAGGGGAATTGGAACTGGTGCGCTCAGGTCTCGATGACACGATGCGCACGGCCTACCAAGCCATGCGCGCGGTCTGGCGCAGCCGGGACGACGTGCCTGATCTGCGCACGGCGGCCTATCTGGTGTCGATTGAAAAAGTCGCTGCCAGCTACCGCGCGAAAGGGCTGTAACAGCTCTCAAAGACCCCCCTCGGGCATACCATATATTCGAGGGGGTGCGCCAAAAGGGGCTACTCAATTGGGGTGAAATTAGGGTCGCGCGCGCTGGGCGAACCCACAATGGCCTGTTTCCAATCTCGAAAATGACACAGCCGCAGGGTTTGATTGTCCACATAACTCACGTTTAGGACACTAGATCATGACATTTTTGGTAAAAATTGCAGCAGGCTTGGCGATGCTTTCCATCGCCGCTTGTGACACAGCGAATTCTGGCCGCGCCACATCTGCGCGTGCGCCTATCGACGCATCAGGGGCCGCGTCGCCCGGCACAGCGCGCGTCAGCGACGCGGTGCAGGTCGTGGCGAACATCATGAACGACGCCGCCCGCAACTCTCCGCCCAACAGTGCTGGCATGAGCCTGCGCGGTGCCACCGCACGCGGCAACACGTTGATCGTGGGCTTTACCTTCCCGTTCCCCGGTGCAGGCATTCCACGCGAAGAGTTCCGAGTTCTCTACGGCGCACGCGTGACGGCCCAAACCCGTCAATTGTTCTGTGAAGGCGACATCTTCCGCAGCCTTTTGGCCGTTGGTGCCACAATTCAGGTCGATTTCTATGGTCGAGATGGGGTAATTTTCGGCAACTCGGTCGTCACCTCCTGCTAACCAAACGGAACCTGTAGTATGCGCATCCCCTGTCCCAATTGCGGAACGCGCGACCGACGCGAGTTTACGTTCCAAGGCGACGCAATCGCCTTGGACCGTCCTGCGCCGGACGCCCCGGATGCGTTGTGGGATCTCTATGTGAACCCGCCCAAATCACCGCCCGGTCCGGTGCTTGATCTGTGGTATCATGCGCCTTGTGGCACATGGGCTGTCGTGCACCGCGATACCGCAAACCGCAATGTCATCTCCGCCAAAAGCGCACGCGAGGCAGATACATGAGACTGGCAGGTAAGGGGCGGCATACCGGCGGACCGGTCGGGTTTTGGTTCAACGGGACGCATTACAACGGCATCGGCGGGGATACATTAGCGTCTGCCTTGCTGGCCAATGGCGTCACCACGATGGGTTGGACGCCCACGCAACATAGACCGCTCGGCGTGATGACTGCGGGCGTCGATGAGGTGCATGCGCGGGTGAACATTGGCAAAGGCGATGCCAAGCGGTTGAACGTCAATGCAGCAACCCTGCCTATCTACGACGGGCTGGTTGCCCACAGCATTGTCTCAAATGCGGGCATCAAATCCTTCACATCCTTCCTGTCGCCGCTCATGGCAAAGGCCCCAGAGCTACCGCCTGAAAATGGTGCGCAGCAGGACTTTGAACTGATTTCTGACCGGGCCTGGGCGTTTTGTGATGTGCTGGTGATTGGTGCAGGCCCTGCGGGTTTGATGGCCGCCCTGACAGCTGCCGAAGCAGGCGCCGATGTTCTGGTGGTGGACGCGGATACGGATTTTGGGGGCCGCTTGCTCAGCGACGCCGAGCATATCGAAAGCCAATCGGCGCATTTGTGGGCGCAAAGCACGGTTGAGCGCCTTGCGGGTATGGACAATGTGCGGATGATGCTGCGCACCAGCGTTCAGGATGTGCAAGATCAGGGCGTCTATACCGCCGTGGAACGCCTGCACGATGATCCACGCATTGCCCACCGCCAGACGATGTGGCGCATCGTGGCCAAGGGCAGCGTGTTGTGCACCGGGTCCTATGAGCGCCCGATCCTGTTTCCCAACAATGATCGACCGGGCATTATGCTCGCCTCTGCCATGCGCAGTTATCTCCATAGATACGGGGTTGCGCCGGGCAAGCGCCTGACGGTGTTTGCCAACAACGATGCCGCCCATCAAACCGCCCATGACTTTGCCGACGCAGGCGTGCATATCGCTGCGATCATTGACCCCCGCAAAGGCGTGCAGGCGGGCGACATCCCAGTGTACCACGGGGCCGTCACCAATACGGCGGGCCGCAACGTCCTCAAAAGCATCACTGTGACCCACGCCAAAGGGCAACGCGATATCGTGACAGATTGTCTGGCTGTTTCAGGGGGCTGGAATCCGGCTTTGTCTGTCTCGGGCCAGTTTGGCGCAGCCCCCGAATGGCATGCCGAGACCCATAGCTTTTGCCCCGCTGCGGGCAGTGTGCCGGGGATGGTGGCCGCAGGGGCTGCACGCGGTGTGTTTGATACCTTTGGGTGCCTGCAAGATGGTGTGCTTTCGGCCAATGAGGTGCTGGTCGATATTGGTCTCGATATGCCCGATATCACAGCACCGTCAGCGCAAGAGACACCCTATAGCCTGCATCCGCTTTGGCTGGTGGAAGAGAAGGGCCCGAAATGGGGGGGACCAAAGGGGGATCTCTCGTTTGACGAAATAGAGCCGAAGCACCGCAAAGAGATATTGGCCGATCCGCGTCTGTCTGGGGTCGAGACCACTTGGTCTGATGATGAAGACGTAGCGCGGGCGTTGCTAACGGCTATGCCCACGCCCTTCGGCGCAGAAACAGT
The DNA here is from genome assembly GCA_937931795.1 of uncultured Paracoccaceae bacterium. Lineage (GTDB taxonomy): Bacteria > Pseudomonadota > Alphaproteobacteria > Rhodobacterales > Rhodobacteraceae > JALZWD01. Next base: position 5,564 of record CALHAP010000062.1, on the reverse strand, counting down.
GCAACCTGATGCGGTCGATATCGGTCCTGACGCGCAAGCGCCCATCCGCACTTTGCCAAGCAATGATGCCTGCGCTGCGCTTGGCGCGCCGCTTGGCCGGTATGGGGATTGGCTCCGTCCCAGCTATCTGCCGTTCGAGGGGGAAGACACACCACTTGCCGCCTGCGCGCGCGAGGTCGCGATGGTGCGCAGCGCGGTCGGTGTCAGCGATGTGTCGTATCAGACGATGATCGACGTGCAGGGGGCCGATGCAGCGGTGTTTCTGGATTTCGTCTGTGCAACGACCGTGTCGGAAACACAGACGCGGCGCATTCACCCGACATTGCTGCTGAACGAAGATGGCACGCTGATGGACAGCGCCAATATCACGCGGTTGGACGAGGCGCATTTTGTCGTGCGGGCGACCACTGCCTCTGACGCCGATATGATGCGTCACCTCGATTTTGCGGCGCAGGTTCTCTGCCCTGATCTCGACGTGCAGCTCGCCAATATCACCGAAAGCTCGGCGCGGTTTGTTGTGGCCGGGCCTTTGACCCGTGATCTGGTGAACAAAGTGATCGACGCGCCGATCAATGACGTGTTGCTGCCCTATCTTGGCGCGCGCAAGGCGTCGATCGGTGGGACAGCCTGCCGGTTGGCGCGGGTCTCTTCCACAGGCGAATACGCGTGCGAAATCGCCGTCTCAGTGGCTTTTGGCGAAAAACTGTTTGTCTATTTGGCGCGGGCAGCCGCATCCTTGGAGGGCGGCGTTTTCGGGGCGGACGCGGCCAATGTCTTGCGGATCGAAAAAGGTATTTTGGCGGCCCGCGATATGGGCGGTATTGTCACGCCCTATGATCTGGGCATCGCGCGCCAGATGGATGCCAGCAAAGACTATATCGGCCGCGCACGGGTCCTGCGGCCTGACCTTAATGATGCGCGCCGCGCCCAGTTGGTCGGCCTGAAAGGTGTGCCAAACGCCGGTCCCTTGCCCGCCAGTGGCGTGCTCTACGTTCGCGGCGGGGATCGCAGCCCCGAGACCGTGCAGGGGCGCGTGACATCCACTTGCCATTCGCCATCACGCGGGCGCGAAATCGGGCTTGGATTCCTGACCCAAGGACGTGCGCGTTACGGGGATAAGCTGGTGATGGTGGACCCGCAAACGGGCACCGAGGCTGACGTCGATGCAGGCTACCATGTGTTTTATGATCACAAAGGCGAGGTGCCCCGTGGTTAAACTGACCCAGCAATCCGCCACTTTGGACCTGTTTCCGATCAGCAAAGGCAGTGTCACGGCCTGGGGCTCGGACGAGCGGCGCGTGACGTCCATTGCCCCGTTTGTGGGTCAAGACGCCGAAGTGTCAAAGCGTCTCGCGCAATCTATCGGGGCGGGGTTTCCACTGCCAAACCGACGGATCGAGACCAAACAGGCGACCTTGCTCTGGGTCGGGCAACGGCGCGCCTTGCTGATTGGGCGCGAAGCCCCTGATCTGCGTGGGCTGGCGGCGGTGATCAACCAGACAGGTGCCGAAACCGTCGTGCGCATCGAAGGGCGCGATGTGGAAGCCGTGCTTGCATGCGCGATGGCGCTTGATCTGCGGCGGGCGGTTTTCGTCAATGGCACCGCCGCGCGCAGCTATATCGGGCAAATGCCCGCCAGCGTCTCGCGGATCAGCGACACCACCTTTGAGCTGCGGGTGCCGCGGTCGATGGCTACTGATCTGGCGTTTGAGCTGGACCACGCCATGAGCGCGGTCGCCTCCCGCTAAGGGTTAATCCGGCGCGCGTATTTTGGGCCTCATCCGACTTGCGACCTTATGCGGTGCAGGATAAAGCCTGACGCATCGTCGCACCCGGAGGTCCCATGTCCATTGATACCGAAACCGCCCGCAAAGTGGCCAAGCTCGCCCGCATCCGGGTCGAAGAAGACGCGCTGCCCGCGTTGGCGGGTGAATTTAACGCGATCCTTGGGTTTATCGAACAGCTCAATGAGGTCGATGTGGACGGTGTCGAGCCGATGACCTCCGTGACCCCTCAGCGCCTGAAACGCCGCGAAGATGTGGTCACTGATGGCGATCAACAGCCCGCTGTGCTGGCCAATGCGCCTGACACCCGCGAAGGCTTCTATGCCGTGCCAAAGGTGGTTGAATAATGTCTGATCTGTCGAAACTGACCATCGCCGCCGCCCGTGACAAACTGCGCGCCAAAGAGATCACCGCTGTCGAGCTGACAGACGCGTGTTTGACCGAAGTTGAAGGCGCCGCAGCGCTCAACGCCTTCGTCCACCACACCCCCGAGGTCGCACGCGAACAGGCGGGCAACGCAGACCGCCGGATCGCCATGGGCATGTCGCCTGATCTGTGCGGTATCCCACTGGGAATAAAGGATTTATTCTGCACCAAAGGTGTGGCCTCGCAGGCGGCCTCCGGCATCCTCGATGGGTTCAAACCTGAATACGAGAGCACCGTCACCAGCCAGTTGTTCAAAGACGGTGCTGTGATGTTGGGCAAGCTGAACATGGACGAGTTCGCGATGGGATCATCCAACGAGACCAGCGTTTACGGCGATGCGGTCAACCCGTGGAAAGTTGATGATCGGGCGTTGACACCGGGCGGCTCATCCGGCGGCTCGGCCTCTGCCGTGGCGGCGGGTCTTTGCCTTGGGGCGACCGGCACCGACACCGGCGGCTCGATCCGCCAGCCTGCGGCTTTCACCGGCATCACGGGCATCAAGCCGACCTATGGCCGTGTGTCTCGCTGGGGTGTCGTGGCGTTTGCCTCGTCGCTCGACCAAGCGGGACCGATGACCAAAGACGTGCGCGATGCCGCGATCATGCTGACTTGCATGTCGGGCCATGACGCCAAAGACAGCACTAGCGCCGACATCCCCGTGCCCGATTTCGAGGCCGCGCTGACGGGCGACATCAAGGGCAAAAAGATCGGCATCCCCCGCGAATACCGCATGGAGGGCATGCCCGCCGAGATCGAAACGCTCTGGTCCCAAGGCCAAGAGATGCTGCGCGACGCAGGCGCCGCGATCGTCGACATCAGCCTGCCGCACACCAAATACGCGCTGCCTGCCTACTACGTGATCGCACCCGCCGAGGCCTCATCCAACCTCGCGCGGTATGACGGCGTCCGCTTTGGTCACCGTGCTAAGTTGGCCGCGGGCGACGGCATCACCGAGATGTACGAGAAAACCCGCGCAGAAGGGTTTGGTGCAGAAGTGCAGCGCCGTGTCATGGTCGGCACCTATGTGCTGAGCGCTGGCTTTTACGACGCCTATTACAACCGCGCGCGCAAGGTTCGCACGCTGATCAAGCAGGATTTTGAGACGGTCTTTGCCGACGGGATCGATTCAATTCTGACGCCCGCAACGCCCTCTGCGGCGTTTGGTTTGGGCGAAATGGTCGATGCGGACCCGATTCAAATGTATCTTAACGATGTGTTTACCGTGACGGTGAACCTTGCAGGGTTGCCGGGGATATCGGTGCCAGCAGGCTACGATTCCAAAGGCTTACCTCTCGGGCTTCAACTGATCGGGCGGCCTTGGGAAGAAGGCGATCTGCTCAACACGGCCTATGCGCTCGAGCGGTCTGTGCAATTTGATGGCAAACCCACCCGTTGGTGGTAGGCTGATAAAAAGCTGTCTTGTGACAAGAGGATCGTTATGCGTCTGTGCGTGTTAATGTTGGTCTGTGCGCTGCCCATTTCGGGCTGTGTGGCGCGGATACCGTCAAATGTGGAAGCGGGCTCTGCGGGGCAAAGCCGGTTTGACGCGGATCGGGCGCGACGGGAGGCTGCGCTAAATGGCAGCAACCTGCGCACGTCACCGGGCATTGTGACGCCCAATGCGGCGCGCAATTTGCCGCTTCCCGGCCAGCCCGCGCCCGCGCCCGCGACAACAGGCACGCCGCCTGTGATCGCCAGCAGCGATTTGCAAAACGCCGGTATTGGGACACGCCCTGTGGCCCAAGCGCCGACACCCGTCGCCGCGACCCCACAGCAGGTTCCCAGTGTGCCGACAAATCAGGCGCCCACGGCAGATGTCGGGATTGCGAGCACTGGCATTTCCAACGAGCAAGATTTCGATGCCGTGTCGGACACCCGCGATATCGAAGATGACGCAGAACTGCGCGCCCGCCAGCAGGCCGCCTATCAAGTGATCCAACCCGAAGCTCTGCCGGAACGGGGCAACGCGGGGCCTAATATCATCGAATATGCGATCAACGCCCCCAATCGGCGTGGTCAGGAATGGTACAGCCGGTCTATTCTGTCGGGCCAAGGACGGTTTGAACGCAACTGCGCGTCGTACCGGTCCGCCGATGAAGCGCAGCGCGATTTCCTGACGCGTGGTGGCCCCGAACGGGACCCACGCGGCATTGACCCTGACGGTGATGGGTTCGCCTGTGGGTGGGATCCGGCCCCGTTTCGTGCGGCTGCGGGCAACTAGGCTCTGCTGGACATAGACACATCCGTAGCGTCGCCCAATCACGGGCCGCGTCGGGGTGTGGAACGGCCCAATCTGATCGTCTTGCACTACACGGCCATGGCCACCGCTGAGCGTGCTTGCGCGCGATTGTGTGACCCTGCGCATGAGGTTTCCGCGCATTACCTGATCTCCAAAGCCGGGCACATCCAACAGCTTGTCCCCGAGGACCGTCGTGCGTGGCATGCGGGGGCAGGGCGTTGGGGCGACGTGATGGATGTGAACAGCCACTCCATTGGCGTTGAGCTGGACAATGACGGGCAGGGCGCTTTCGCCGAGCCGCTGATGGGTACGCTAATGCAACTGCTGCCCCAGATCATGCAGCGCCACGATATTCCGCCCGAGCGGGTGATCGGTCATTCTGACGTCGCCCCTGCGCGCAAGGGTGACCCCGGCGCCTTGTTCGACTGGGCGCGTTTGGCGGACGCTGGGCTGGCGATCGCGGCCGATTTTGCGCAAGCACGCCGTGTCTCACAGGTCAGTGCGACGCGGTTCTATACCGACCTCGCGACCATCGGCTATGACCCCACAGCGCCACGGGGTGCGCAGCTAGACGCCTTTCGTCTGCGCCATAACCGGGATGCGACAGGGGCGGAGACCGCCGATGACGCCACCGTCGCCCGCGACCTCGCCCATAGGTTTCCCGTTGACCGAACCCTCCGCTAGGGCTACGGCACATTTGCGCGGATGGCTGGACGGTCGCGGCGGGGTAACTTGTCGAGGAAAGTCCGGACTCCACATGAAATGGTGCCGGGTAACGCCCGGCGGGGGTAACCCTAGGGACAGCGCCACAGAGAATGAGGTGGCCTTGCATGCAAGGTCAAAGTGAAACGGTGGGGTAAGAGCCCACCGCGCGCGTGGCAACACGGGCGGCACGGCAAGCCCCACCAGGAGCAATGCCAAATAGGGATCTCGTCGGGGGGTAACCTTCGGGGGTGTCACGGCCCCAGACGATCCGGGTTGGCAGCTAGAGGTGTCCTGGCAACAGGGCATCCAGATGAATGATCGTCTCGGACCTTTGGGTCTATGACAGAATCCGGCTTATAGGCCATCCGCGCATATGTTTCCCGGTTGACTTGGGGGCGGCCTTGGGTAAA
>CALHAP010000061.1 GCA_937931795.1 uncultured Paracoccaceae bacterium | reverse complement strand
AGCATTGGCGTGGTCCTTTGGTCAGTCTGCCGTTGGGGCTGGGTGTAAGACAGGCGGGGCGGCGCTTCAAGCGTTAGCGCGCCAGTGGTGTGCTTGCCAAAACAGGGCCAAGCGTGCAGCGTCGCATGATGAAAACATACCGATTGATAGTGTGGCTCTGCGTTTGTGTTTTGGGCGGTGCTGTGGCCCCGGTCGCGCAGACGCAAGACGTTCTGCGCCCTATTGCGCGTGACGGCTATCTGCCCGCCGCGCGTTGGGATGATCAGCCACGCGGAGCGCTCTGGACGCGGGTCGCTATGTCGGCTTTTGCGCGCCACGCATCCGACATCACAGAGGTGGTGCCCGGTGATATCGCGCAATGGTGTCCGGCCTACGCGACCAATGGGCCCCAACAGCGGCGCGCATTTTGGGTGGGTCTCATGTCGACGGTGGCATTTTACGAGAGCACCCACAGACCCCGCGCGGTTGGCGGCGACGATCAATGGTTCGGCCTGATGCAGATTTACCCGCCAACGGCAGACAGCTTTGGCTGCCGGGCTGTGACCGGGGCGGGATTGCAAGCGGCCCCAAACAACCTAAGCTGCGCGGCGCGGATTATGGGCGAAACGGTGGCGCGGGATGGGGCAGTTGCGCGCGCAGAAGGGCGTTGGCGCGGTGTGGCTGCTGATTGGGCCCCGTTTCGCGATGAGACCAAGCGCGCGAACATGCAGGCGTGGGTGCAAGACCAGAGCTATTGTCGGGGCGGTTAGCGGTGCGACGCGAAGCGGGCGGCGTTAGGCTTTTGCAAAGCTGCGCAAAATATTGCGCAATCCGTCTTCTGTGACCAATTTGGCGGCCTTTTGCGGGCTGACCCATTTGCGGTCGCGACGTTTGTATTCCGGGAATTTCTTTTTGGTTTTCGAGACCTTGATTTTATAGACCTTGGTCTCGGCTATTTCTTCGTCGCCATGGCCGGTGATTTTCGTGGCCACGTATTTGCCCAGCGGTTTGCGCGAGACCTTGCCCTTTTTGACGCCGGCCTCTTCCCACGCTTCGATCATCGCGGCTTCGCCGTCTTTCTTGCCGCGCATGGGCCAGCCTTTTGGCAAGATCCAACGCCCCTTGGACGAGGTCACCATGAGCACTTCACGACCGTTCTTTCCCTTGCGCACGCACAGGGCTGCCAATTGCTTGTGCTGCACGGGTGTAAATGCGTCGCTATCGTCGCTCATTTTCGGCCCTTTTGCCGCTGCCATTTTACCCACTCACCACTGCACGAATTCCGCCGTTCGCCTCATTTTATCCACATACGCTATGTCAAAAATGAGACATCTTCAAATGTGACACTAGAATTGGCGTGTTACGGTTTTATGACACGGCGTTTGACGCGCAGGGTTGGGTCGGCTTCGGTCGGGTCTTCGGGCCAAGGGTGGCGGGGGTAGCGGCCGCGCATGTCTTTGCGCACATCCGCGTAGGAGCTGGCCCAAAAACCGGGGATGTCCGTCGTGGTCTGCAACGGTTTTTGGCCCGGCGACAGCAATGTCACCCGCAGCGGTACACCACCGATCAGCGGATGGCGTGTGACCCCGAACATTTCTTGTAATCGCAAGGTGATAGAGGGCGCGTCGCCGGCGTAATCTACCGCGATCTTGCGCCCCAACGGTGTCTCGAAATGCGCAGGCGTTTCACTATCGAGGCATTTGGTCTGCTCCCAGCTCAGCATGGCGCGCAACGCAGGGATAGGGTCAAAGGATTTCCAGTCAGAGGCGGTTTGCACCCCGTCGAGATGCGGCAACAGCCAATCGTTCAGCGTGTCCAGCAGTGCAGAGTCATTTTGGGGTGGCATGTCGCGCCCTGCCGCGCGCAGCAGTTCGACACGCGCGCGAAACAGCGCCGCTTTGCCCGTCAGGTTAAGCCCCAACTGCCTGATACCGTCGCACATCGCGTGGGCGATCTCGTCCGCTGGCGCGTCGCTCCACCGGGTCGCGGACAGGGTCACAGCGCCCAGCCTTTCGCGCTGTTCTGCGATCACCTTGCCGTCGCGTTTCGACCATTGGCAGGTTCGCTCTAGCGTGATCCGGTCGCCATACAGCCCGCGCACCTCGGCCTCGGTCAATGCGGCCCCCAATCTGATCCGCCCTTCGCGGCCCCGGTCGTCTATATCCGCCACAACGAGGAAGGGCGCGTTTGCCAACGGGTCTGTTGCGTCCATTACAGCGCCTTTCCCGCCTGTCATGACATAGCGTGGTTCAGACCCTTTGCGCCGTTTGCCGATGCGGTCCGGGTAGGTGAGGGCGGCCATTTCGCCAATGCTGTAGATGTCGTCCGTCGTGGGGGCCAGTTTAGCCAAGCGTTTGCTTTGCGCCCGTATGTCGGCCATGCCGCGCGCCTGTCCGCCGCCTTGTTTCAGGGCCGCAAGGCGCAGGGTCAGATCAATATCGCGCAGCACCAGCGGATCACGGGCATCAAGAAGGGCTGCAATCGGTGCAGCGTTGCGGCCAGCACGCGCCAACATATGCCCCAAACGTGGATGCAGGGGCAGGGCCGACACTGCCGTTCCATGCGGCGTGAGGCGCCCGTCGTGCAGTATGTCTAGGTCCGCCAGCAAAGCGCGCGCCGAAGCCAATGCGCCAGCGGGTGGGGCTGTTAGAAATGCCAAATCAGCCTCATCCGCCCCCCAAGCGGCCAATTCCAGCGCAAGGCCCGTCAGGTCTGCCAGTTCAATCTCGGCAGGCGGGAACGCGGCCAGCGCGCCGTCTTCGGCCCGCGCCCATAGTTTGTAACAGCTGCCTTCCGCGACACGGCCCGCGCGGCCTGCGCGTTGTGTGGCTTCGGCGCGGCTGACGCGGTCGGTGACGAGCCGCGACATGCCAGAGCCCGGATCAAAGCGCGCACGCCGGGCGCGGCCTGCGTCAATGACCACCCGGATGTCTTGGATCGTGAGCGAGGTTTCAGCGATGGATGTGGCCAACACAATCTTGCGCCGGGATGGGTCTGGCAGGGGGGCAATGGCCGCTCGTTGTTCGGCAAAGGGCAGCGCGCCGTAGAGCGGGCGAATGTCGCAAGTGGTGGGCAGGCGTTTGGCCAGCAGCGATTGCACGCGTCCGATTTCATAGGCACCGGGCAAGAACACCAGCACGCCGCCTGTGGTCTGCTCGCAAGCGGTCTCGACAAGGTCTGCTGTCGCTTCGGGCAGGCGCGCATCGCGGTGCAGGGGTTTGGGCAGCCAATGCGTCGTCACGGGATAGCTGCGCCCCTCGGCTGTGATCACCGGTGCGCCGCCCATCAGGTCTGCGACAGGACCAGCGTCCAATGTCGCGGACATGGGCAACAGGATCAGGTCGGGACGCAAGGCTGCGCGGACCTCTAGAGCGAGGGCAAGGCCAAGATCCGCGTTGAGCGAGCGTTCGTGAAATTCGTCGAAGATGATGGCAGCAATCCCGCGCAGTTCCGGGTCGCGTTGCAGCTGACGGGTGAGAATGCCTTCGGTGACCACCTCAATCTGCGTGACAGGACTGATCTTGCTGTCACCGCGCATCCGGTAACCGATGGTCTGGCCCACGGGTTCGCCCAAGGTATCTGCCATACGTTCGGCGGCGGCGCGTGCAGCCAGACGACGGGGTTCCAGCATCATGATCCGCCCTGCGTCACACATGCCCGCGTCGCGCATCGCTAGGGGTACGCGGGTGGTTTTACCGGCACCGGGCGGGGCCTGCAAAACGGCCTGACCATGGGTCCGCAGGGCCGCGATCAGGTCTGGCAGAATGGGATCAATGGGTAGAGACATGGCCGCGTTTATCCCGGCGCTGTGCGCAGAGGTAAAGGGGCAGGGGTGAAAACAAAAAACCCGGCCAAAAGGACCGGGCTTTTCAAAACTCTGTGTCGAGTGTCGCTTAGGCTGTTGCAGCCTTGGCGATCTCTTTTTTCAGCTTCAACGCTGCGGGTGACAATGTGTCATCCTTGGCTTTCGCGAGAAACGCATCGAGACCACCACGGTGATCAACCGAACGCAGAGCTGCGGCAGAGATACGGAATTTGAACGTGCGGCCCAGCTGCTCGGATTGCAGCGACACATCGTTCAGGTTGGGCAACCAACGACGACGTGTTTTGTTGTTGGCGTGGCTGACATTGTTGCCAGACATCGGGCCTTTACCAGTAAATTCGCAGCGGCGTGCCATATCTATTGTCCTTTTCTTGTCAGGCGGGCCTATGGTGCCGCGCCGTCGCGTGTCTGCTTGGTGTGTTCGCGTCTGCGCAAACGGGCCATCACTCAGACAGCCTAATCTCAGGTGACAGCCATTATGGAGATTCCGTGCATCCGTCAACTGCAAAGGCACGATTAACTGCTCTGCGGTCCAGTCAAAGGCCGCACGGCCTCTAAGGCTGCCGCCGCCGGTGTGTTGCGCCCCGCTAAAACATCTGCCTCCAATGTGGCAAGCCGTTGTTTCCATGTGGGATCACGGGTCAGATGCGTTAGAATCTCGGAGTGAAGCTCGCGTCCAAACCACGTTTTCGCCTGTTCGATCCGGCGTGCGTCCCAGACACCATTCTGAACCCGCCAGTCGCGCAACTCTGTTACCGCGGCCCATGCTTTGGACAGACCTGTGCCCGTGACAGCAGAAACGGGCAGGACTTTTGGGAAATTATCGGGGTCTTGCGCCCGTTTGCGCATCAGTCGCAGCGCACCGGTGTAATCGGCCACTGTGCGCATCGCTTGGCTTTGCAGATCGCCGTCAGCTTTGTTGATCAACACGATATCGGCGGTTTCCATGATGCCGCGTTTGACGCCCTGCAATTCATCGCCTCCCGCTGGGGCCAAGAGCAGCAGAAAGATGTCGGACATATCCGCGACCATGGTTTCAGATTGCCCAACGCCGACCGTCTCGATCAGCACCACGTCGAACCCTGCGGCTTCACATAAGGTGACAGCTTCGCGCGTGCGCCGTGCGACGCCGCCCAGATGGGATTGCGACGGCGAGGGACGGATAAAGGCGCGCGGGTCACGTGACAAATGCTCCATCCGGGTTTTATCGCCCAAGATCGAGCCGCCAGACCGCGTGGACGACGGATCAACGGCCAAGACGGCCACCCGTTTGCCTGTCTCGGTCAGATGTAGCCCCAACGCTTCGATGAACGTGGATTTACCCACACCGGGGGTGCCGGACAGGCCGACACGCAGGGCCTGTTTTTCAGTGCCTAGGAGAGACAACAGCTGTGCGGCTTCAGCGCGATGATCGGCACGGCCGCTTTCGATCAAGGTGATGCCACGCGCCAATGCCCGTCTGTTGCCGCCCCGGATCCCCCTTGCGAGGTCTGCCAAACCGTCAGACACGACCGGACCAAACGAGGTAAGCAATCGTCGCGGCAGCGAACATAAGTATATAGAGTGCGATGATACCTAAAACGCCCAGCCATCTGTCAGCGCGTTCCTTGCCGGGATCGACGCTGCGCAGATGCCGTGTGATGTCGCGGTGGGCGCGTTTGACCTCAGCTGCGTTGATCATCCGCGCGAGTTTTGGATTTTCGGCCAGTTTTTGCGCCTCGACCAGATAGGCTGCGTGTTTGCGCAGGCGGCGCGGCAACCTATGATTGACGCGTTGCACCTGCGCGGAAAAGCTAGAGCCGCGCACGCGCAGACGCTCACCAATTAGGGCGCGAATTTCGGCGATTTGTCTGTCAAACAGGTCCGTGCTCATGGGGGTGTATGTAGTGCGCGCGGCGCGCAGGCTCAACGGCACTGGCACAAGGCCCTCAATCCCCGCTAAGAACGGTGCATGTTAAACACAATACATCACGGGACACCCGGCGCTGGGCCGACGTTGCTGATCGCCCACGGTTTGTTCGGGTCTGCGCGCAATTGGAACGTCATCGCCAAGCGGCTGAGCGATACTTATCATGTCGTCTGCGTCGATATGCGCAATCACGGCGACAGCCCCTGGTTCGAAAGCCACACCTATGCAGACATGGCCGCCGATCTGGCGCGGGTGATCGAGACGCTGCCGGGCGGGCAGGCGGATGTTTTGGGACATTCGATGGGCGGGAAGGCCGCGATGGTGTTGTCGCTGATCGAACCGGAGCGGGTGAGGCGTCTTATCGTGGCGGATATCGCGCCCGTGACCTATTCCCACACGCAAGGCCATCTCATTGACGCAATGCGCGGTGTGAATTTGGACGCTATTGCGTCGCGGGCCGAGGCGGCAAAACAGCTAAATATCGACGATCCGGGTATTTCGAGCTTTTTGTTGCAAAGTTTGGACCTCAAATTACGGCGCTGGCGTCTCAATTTGGATGTTCTGGATCGAGAAATGGAGGCGATCATCGGATTTCCAGATGTCAGCGGTGCGTTTGAGCGGGATGCGCTGTTCGTGAGCGGCGCGGCGTCTGATTATGTCTCGTCGGACCATCGCGATAAGATTAATAATTTGTTTTTAAACGCAAAATTTACAAAAATCAAAGAGGCGGGCCACTGGCTGCATGCCGAGCAACCCCGTGTTTTTGAACAGGTCATTCGGTATTTTCTCGGTTAGAAACAGCGTATTTTCGGCAATTGTAGCGCAAATGAGAACGCAGCGTTTCCGTAATTCTGTCCGAATAAAGGTGAATTCGCGAAGCTTATGGTCCAAAAGTGTCTTCGGTGGGGTGCTTGTTACGGTTAACGAGGACCAAAAAAATGAACGTTAAAAAAATTGCGCTGGCCGCATTCTTCGCAGCAGTCGCTGCAACAACATCATCTGCTGCTATTGTTGGCGTAGAAGGTGCCGGTGAGGAACTGTTCTTCATCCCGACAGAGCTGAATAACGGTGCGATCACAGACAACGAAAGCATCAAAGCGTACAACGAAATCCAAGACCTGATCCTGACAACAGATGTCCGCACGGACAGTGGCACAATCGCCGCTGGTACGGCTGTCTCTAGCCACATGATCTTTTTGAACCGCGAAGCCGGCACAACGGGCGCAATCACTCAGACTGCGACGTTTGAATTTGATGGCAACGTTTTGGGTGTGCTGTCGGGCGGTCGCCGCATGGACTTGACAGACACTTTGTTGGGCAACGGTACAGACTACACTGGTCTGCAAGGTCTCTTAGGCCGTGGTCTGGAGAGCCGTGACAGCTATTCTATCGTGGACAACTTCTTCAATGTCACCTTGCGCGTCAAGAACCCCGGTGATTGGGTCCGCGTTGTAACTGTGGCTGCCGTGCCGCTGCCTGCGGGTGCTGTGTTGCTGCCGGGTGCGCTTCTGGCGCTGGGTGGTCTGCGTCGCCGCAAGGCCAAAGCAACAGCCTAATCCGTAGCTAACGAAGCCTGAAATTTGGGAAAGCCGGGCGTGATGCGCCCGGCTTTTTCATTTTACGCGTGAGTGTTGCCGCCCACCCCCTGACGCCTTACATCAGCGCAAAGCAATTTGGCCGGGGCGCTATGGCAGACCAACCACCACATTCCGACACCGAACGCGCAGGATCAAAGCAGATCAGCGCACTGACCGCCCTCTGGCCGTTTATGCGCCCCTATGCAGGGATGATCATGGCCGCGATTGCGGCACTGGTGCTCACGGCGATTGTATCGCTTGTCCTGCCGTTGGCGGTTCGTGAAGTCGTCGATAATTTCGAGACCGCGAACCTTGTTATCCTCAACGGCTACTTTGGCTACGCGCTATTAATCGCGGGGATTTTGGCGTTGGGCACGGCGCTGCGGTATTATCTGGTCACTCGATTGGGCGAGCGCGTGGTCGCCGATATCCGCAAAGCCGTGTTTGACCGGATGATCGGCATGAGCCCGGCGTTCTATGAAAAGGTGATGACCGGCGAAGTGCTCAGCCGCATCACCACCGACACCACGTTGATCCTGTCAGTGATCGGATCGTCCGTGTCAGTTGCGCTGCGCAACGTGTTGATCCTGATCGGGGGGCTGGCCCTTTTGTTCTGGACCTCGCCCAAGCTTACGGGGTTGGTGCTGTTGCTCGTGCCTGCCGTCATCATCCCGATTGTTGTGTTGGGCCGCCGGTTGCGCGCGCTCAGCCGCGAAAACCAAGACTGGATCGCCGCCTCATCCGGGTCCGCGTCCGAGGCATTGCTCTCGGCGCAAACTGTGCAGGCCTTTACCCACGAGACCGCCAGCCGCACTGCATTCTCGGACGTTACCGAAAAGAGCTTTGTCGCCGCGCGCAAGCGGATCGGCGTGCGGGCCGCGATGACAGCGATTGTGATTTTCTTGATCTTTGCGGGCATCGTCGGCGTGCTGTGGATCGGCGCGCGCGATGTGCGCGACGGGGCCATGAGCATCGGGGAATTGGTGCAATTCGTGATCTATTCCGTGATGGTTGCAGGCGGCGTCGGCGCGCTGACCGAGGTCTGGGGCGAGCTGCAACGCGCGGCAGGGGCGACCGAGCGGTTGGTCGAATTGCTGACGGCGGAAGACAGCGTTATTGACCCCGCCATCGCCAAAACACGCGACACCCGGCACGGGGCGATCTCGTTTGAAGACGTCACGTTCCAATACCCCTCGCGGCCCAGTATTTCAGCGCTCGACGGTGTGTCGCTACAGGTTCAACCGGGCGAGACGGTGGCGCTGGTTGGCCCATCTGGAGCGGGCAAAACCACGATCATTCAACTGATCCAGCGGTTTTATGATCCGCAACAGGGCGTCGTGCGCCTTGACGGGGTGGACCTGCGCGAAATGGACCGCGATGCGTTCCGCCAAGACATCGCACTGGTGCCGCAAGACCCAGTGATTTTTGCCAATACGGCGCGTGAAAACATCCGCTTTGGGCGGCCCGGTGCCAGTGACGCCGATGTCGAGGCCGCGGCACAGGCCGCCGCCGCGCATGATTTCCTGACAGCACTGCCCGATGGCTACGACAGCTACGTGGGCGAGCGGGGCGTGATGCTATCGGGCGGGCAGAAACAACGGATCGCCATCGCCCGCGCGATTCTACGCGACGCGCCTGTGTTGCTGCTCGACGAGGCGACGTCAGCCTTGGATGCCGAAAGCGAGAACGCCGTGCAGCGCGCGGTCGAAACCCTCAGCGCGGACCGCACGACGCTGATCGTGGCCCACAGATTAGCAACCGTGAAGAAAGCGGACCGGATCATCGTCTTCGACGCAGGCAAAATCGTGGCGCAAGGCACGCACGACGCGCTGGTCGCAGAGGGCGGTCTCTATGCGCGACTGGCGCGGTTGCAGTTTACGTCAGGACTGGCGGCTGAGTGATTGGGGGGTGGCGTGCTGCGGGAAAGTCGAAGAGCAGTGGATGGCTTCTAAGTGAATATGAAATTGTGGTTCTGCTCTGCTCTGCGGGACTTAGTTGCCAATCACTGATTTCGGTGCGATTTGACGGTTTCATGAATTCCTGTAGATATTTGAGTGAATAAGATGGCCTTACTACCTTCCGAACAAAATCTTTTCGTGGTTGATCTTCATTACATCGCATCTTTTCAAGAAATCGAACCCGAGCTCGACGCTCACGTAGAATTCCTCGAAGAAAACTATGCTGCTGGGCACTTTATTGCATCTGGCCCAAAGGTGCCCCGCACTGGAGGTGTGATCATAGCAACCGCCAAAAACCGCGAAGCCCTTAAACAAATTCTTACCGCTGACCCGTTCCACGCTAAACAATTGGCACAATACACTATAACCGAATTTCGGCCATCTATGATGGCCTCTCAACTCTCCTGACGACATAGGTCCGGACTCTGAACCGAGCTTAGACACACAAATTCTTGAAACATCTGACCAACCCATGATCCCACTCCCCCAATATCGTAGCGTCGCAGTTGCAACTGCGCCGTTCTGCTCACATGTTGTCCCCTAGGGAGACATCGTTTCGGGAGAAAACGTAGATGACATTTGGATCAGTGGCAGATCGCGACGCGATCGAGCAGGAACAGCCTTGGGAGGGTCGCGACCTTCCGACAACGACATGGGGCCGTTTGAGCCAGACCGCCGCAGCCCACGGGGGCCGCAAGGCTGTGACATTTCAGATGTTTTCTGATCCCGGCGCCAAAGACGAGACGCTGACATGGCGGGGCTTGCAGGAAAAAACTGCGCAGACCGCCAATATGTTTCGCAGTCTGGGTGTGGGTGAAGCCGATGTGGTGGCGTACCTTTTGCCCAATGCCACCGAGACGATCCTGACCTATCTGGGCGGGCAGATCGCGGGCATCGTGAACCCGATCAATCCACTGCTGGAGCCTGAACAAATCGGCGCAATCCTGCGTGAGACGGGTGCCAAGGTTCTCGTCACGCTGCGCGCCTTCCCCAAAACGGATGTCGCCCAAAAGGCCGCCGAAGCCGTGGCCTTGGCACCAAACGTCAAACACGTCGTCGAGGTCGATCTGCTGCATTACTTGACGGGTCTGAAGCGCCTGATCGTGCCGCTGATCCGGCCCAAGGTCGAGGTGAAACATTCCGCAAAGATCGTGAACTTCACCAAAGAGCTTGCCAAACACCCGACCACGCTGGCCTTTGAAGACAGCGCTGGTGACCGCGTCGCTGCCTACTTCCACACAGGCGGGACCACGGGCATGCCCAAGGTCGTGCAGCATAAATATTCGGGCATCATCTACAACGCGTGGTTGGGCGACCGCTTGCTGTTCACTGAACAAGACGTGCAAATCTGCCCACTGCCGTTGTTTCATGTCTTTGCCACCATCGTGGCGCTGGGGGCATCGCTGGGGTCGGGCGCGCAGATCGTGTTTCCGACACCGCAGGGCTATCGCGGCGAGGGCGTGTTCGACAACTTCTGGAAGCTGATTGAACGGCACCGCGTGACCTTTATGATCACCGTGCCCACCGCGATGTCGGCGCTGATGCAACGCCCGGTGAATGCCGATATCTCGTCCCTACGCCTCGCGTTTTGTGGATCAGCGCCGCTGCCGTTAGAGCTGTACCGCCGCTTTGAACAGGCCGCCGGGGTCACCATCTGCGAAGGCTATGGATTGACCGAAGCCACCTGTCTGGTCTCAATCAACCCGCCCGACGGGGAAAAACGCGTCGGATCGATCGGTATTCCGTTCCCCTACACCAAAATCCGCATCGTCAACCCCGCCACGCAGGTCGACTGCGGTGTTGATGAAGTGGGCGAGATTTGCGTCTCAAACCCTGGTGTGGCCTCGGGGGATACTTATACCGAGCCGGACAAAAACGCCGACCTCTATTACCATTTCCCCGAAAAAGACCGCTATTTTCTGCGCACCGGCGATCTGGGTCGTGTCGATCCCGATGGGTATTTGTGGATCACAGGCCGCGCCAAAGATCTGATCATTCGCGGCGGTCACAACATTGATCCCGCCGAGATTGAAGAGGCGCTGGCGGGTCACGAGGCTGTCGCATTCGCAGGGGCCATCGGCCAACCTGACATTCACGCGGGCGAGCTGCCGGCCGCCTATGTCGAACTTGTGGACGGTGCCAAGATCACCTCCGAGGAGCTGCGCAGCTACGCCAAAGAACACATCCACGAACGCGCCGCTTGGCCGAAGCATTTGGAAATCCTAGATGAATTGCCAAAAACCGCCGTGGGCAAAGTGTTCAAACCCGCCCTGCGCAAGAGCGCTATCACCCGCGTGTTTGATGCCACCTTGAAAGAGGCGGGCCTTGATACCCATGTCGTCAATGTCCTTGAAAGCAAGAAACGCGGGCTGGTGGCCCAGCTAAAACCGAACGATGGGTTGGAAGATGCGGCTTTGAGTGCCGCACTTGGTGGCTTCACCGTGCCATGGGAGCTGGCCGAGGCCTGACCTAGGTCATGGTTAACCGCATCGCAAGCCTGTGCGCCTAAACATCAGAGGCGGCTCTTCAACGGGCCGCCTTTGTCATTTGCGAAAGGCCCCGGTCCATGTCTGATCCACGCTGGGATGTGCTGTGCCTCGGGGAAGCATTGGTCGAATTTCAGCAAGACGCGGACAGTCGCTACATTCGCGGATTGGCAGGGGATGCCTGCTGTGTGGCGCTGGCTGTGGCCCGTATGGGCGGGTCGGCAGCTGTCGCAACCCGGATCGGGGCGGATGCCTTTGGGGATCAGATCCTGCGGCTTTGGGCGCAAGCGGGCATTGAAACCCAAACGGTGCGGCGCGATGCGCAGGCCTGCACGGGGGTGCGCTACAGCCATCTGTCCTATGCAGGTTATGACACCCATATTCAGCGCGACGGTACAGCCGTCCAACGGTTGCGCCCCGGTGATGTGGCCGACGCCTGCGTGGGCCGTGCCCGGATTATCCACACGTCCGGGGCCACATCTGCCCTCGGACCCGCTGCGCGTGCATTGCAAGCCGAGGTCGCAGCCAGCGCCCGGCAGCGCAACAGCCGCGTGTCCTATGCTGTGTCGTGGGGCGATGCTGCGTGGTCAGAAGATGATGCGGTCTTGGCGGTGATGCCGATGATCGAGGCCGCTGATATTTTGTTCGTGACCCATGCGGATGCTGCGCGCGTTCTCGCCCGCTCTGACCCTGCAGCTCAGATTGCGCGGCTGTTACAGATTGGCCCCGGCATTGTGGTGTTGCGCATGGCCAACGGCACAGCATGGGTGGCCACGTCTGACGGTGCCAGATTGTCGGTGCCGTTTGATTTTACAATCGTCGATGCCTCCGGCGCGGAAGAGGCATTTGTCGGCACGTTTCTTGCGGGTCTGACGGCGGGCCTAAATCTGGCGACCTGCGGGCAGCGCGCTGTCGATGCAGCAGCCCATTGTGTGGCGCGGGTGGGCAGTGCTGTTTCGATCCCAAAGCATGCCGATTTGGCCGCCCCGCCGCAAATTGCGCCAGCCAAGACGCAAATGTGATTTGTCTTTGCGGCCAAACACCGCATTTTTGTACGCACACAGCGGGAGAGAGACATGCGGCACTTCGCCTTTTTAGGAGCATTCGGGGTAGCCATATCCATGGGGACCGCCTCTGCGGCGTGTGGCGTAGAGACCGATTGCACTGTTGCAGGCGGCACCTACCGTATTGACCTGCCTGAGGGTGGGGTCACTGGCGCAATCTTCTTTGCTCATGGCTATCGCGGCAGTGCCAATGGCACGATGCGCAACGGCAACCTGCGGCGTATGGCGACCGGGCGCGGGTTGGCATTCGTCGCTCTTGACGCAGGCGAAGATGACTGGGCGTTGCCCAATGCGCCGGGCGCGCGCGGGGAAACTGACGGGCAGACTGAGTTTGACTATGTGGCGGCTGTCGTCGCCGATGTGACCACACTGCACGGCGTGCCTGCGGATCGGCTAATGCTGTCGGGCTTTTCGGCGGGTGGTATGTTGGTGTGGAACGTCGCCTGCGCGCGGCCTGATCTGTTTGCAGGATTTGTGCCCGTGTCTGGCACCTTTTGGCTGGAACCGCCCGAGACTTGTTCGATGCCCGCCGCCAGCATCATCCATATGCATGGCACCACAGATCGCACTGTCCCGCTGAATGGTCGCGCCATCGGCAATACCCGTCAGGGGCGTGTGCCGGATGCGATGACGATGTATCAAAGGGTCGGTGGTTTTGATGTATCCGCAGTCGAAGGTCATCAAATGGGTCAGCTGAACTGCGGTGAAATGCGCAACTCAGACGGGGCCATACTCGCCTTTTGCCAGTTTGAAGGGGGCCATTCGTTCAGCCGCACCTATTTGACGATGGCATGGGACCGGTTTGCAGACGCGGGTTTAATGCCAGTGGCCCAATAATATGCTATGCATCGCTCAGGGAGGATTGCTTATGAATGATGCAAAGACAAAAGCCACGGACGTTGACCCAGTCGATTTCATCGCCGCCGTCGAACATCCGACACGTAAGGCCGATGCGCACACCTTGGACACGTTGTTTCGCGAGATCACCGGGTGGGTGCCGCGCATGTGGGGGCCGACTCTGATCGGGTATGGCGCCTATGATTATACCTATGACAGCGGCCACTCGGGGCGTTCGCTCGCCACAGGTTTCAGCCCCCGCAAAGCCAATCAGGTCGTCTATATCATGCCCGGATATCTCGATCTGGCAGAGCCTTTGTCACGCTTGGGCAAACACAAGCTCGGGAAGGCGTGTCTGTATATCAACAAGCTGGCGGATGTGGATATAGATGTGCTGGCCGAGATCATCCGGCTGGGCCTCGCGGATTTGCAGACGCGCTGGCCCGTGGATGCGGGCTAGGCGTGCCTTAGCGATGGACAATTTGGGCAGGCTGTGACATCGCAAGGCGCTTCAAGGAGGCCCGTCATGACCACAACCCGTTTCGCCCCATCACCCACCGGCTGGCTGCATATTGGCAACCTGCGTGCGGCATTGTTCAACCATGCGATTGCGCGCAAAGCGGGTGGCACGTTTGTGCTGCGGATTGATGACACGGATGCGGAACGCTCCAAGGACGAGTATATCCAAGGCATCAAAGATGACCTGACGTGGCTGGGCCTGACCTGGGACAAGATCGAATTTCAGTCCAAACGGCTGGACCGCTACATGGCCGCCAAAGATCGGCTGATCGAGATGGGCCGTCTGTACGAATGCTTTGAGACCCCGACCGAGTTGGACCTCAAGCGCAAGAAACAGCTGAACATGGGCAAACCGCCCGTTTATGACCGCGCAGGCCTGTCGCTGACCGAAGAGCAAAAGCAAGCCTACCGCGACGAGGGTCGTGCGGGACACTGGCGTTTCAAGCTGGACCT
>CALHAP010000060.1 GCA_937931795.1 uncultured Paracoccaceae bacterium | reverse complement strand
AGAGCGACCCACCTGTCGCTGGAGGAGCAGCAGAAGCTCTGCATCGCGCGCCTACTCCCGGTGAAGCCAAACGTTCTCCTGATGGACGAGCCGTGCTCCGCGCTCGACCCCATCGCAACCGCCCAAGTCGAAGAGCTGATCGACGAGCTGCGCGCCACTTACACCGTCGTCATCGTCACCCACTCGATGCAGCAGGCCGCGCGGGTCAGCCAAAAGACCGCGTTTTTCCACCTCGGGAACCTCGTTGAATACAACGACACCGACGTGATTTTCACCAATCCACAAGACCCGCGCACCGAGAGCTATATCTCGGGCCGGATCGGCTAGAGGGGTCTCACCATGGTCCACGACCACATTTCATCCGCCTACGACCGCGACATCGAAAACATCACCATGCTCATCGTCAAAATGGGCGGGTTGGTCGAAGAAGCGATCCTGAACGCCGCAGACGCGCTCGCCAATCGGGACGTCGAGGCAGCGGAAAAAGTGCGCAAGGGCGACAAAGCGATTGATGCGCTAGAGGTGCAGATCAATGATGAAGCAGCACGTACAATTGCTCTTCGTGCGCCCGTATCCAAGGATTTGCGTGGTATTTTGACGGTGCTGCGTTTGGCCGCCAGCCTAGAGCGGATAGGCGACTACGCCAAAAACATCGCCAAGCGGACCTCTGTCGTGGCCGATATGCCGCCGATCAACGGGTCTGACAATGCGCTGCGCCGTATGGCGCGTGAAGTGCAGCAGATGCTGTCCCAAACGCTCGACGCCTATGTACGCGGCGACGCTGATCTGGCCGAAAGCGTGCGGCAACATGATCATGAAGTCGACCAGATGTACAACGCACTGTTCCGCGAATTCCTGACCTTCATGATGGAAGACCCGCGCCAGATCACCCCTTGCATGCACCTGCATTTCATGGCCAAAAACATCGAACGGATCGGTGATCTAACGACCAATATGGCCGAACAAGTCATCTATCTGGTGACCGGCGAAATGCCCGACGAAGCACGGCCAAAGGGCGACAAAACCGCCTATGTGCGCCAACCGGAGTAGCGTCATGGCCGTCACACAGCCGCATGTTCTGATCGTCGAAGACGAACCCGCACAACGCGAAGTGCTGGCCTATAACCTCGCCGCCGAAGGGTTCCGCACGTCGCAAGCCACCAACGGAGAAGAGGGTCTGTTGTTGGTCGAAGAAGACACGCCCGACGTGATCGTGCTCGATTGGATGCTACCGCAGGTCTCGGGCATCGAGGTCTGTCGCCAGCTCAAAACCCGTGCTGACACCCGCGCCATTCCGATCATCATGTTGTCCGCCAAGGCAGAAGAAATCGACAAGGTGCGGGGGCTGGAAACAGGTGCCGATGACTACGTCGTGAAACCCTATTCCGTGGCCGAATTGATGGCCCGCGTCCGCCTACAGGCCCGCCGTTCCCGCCCTTCCGCGATGGGACAGGAGCTGACGTATGAGGACATTACGCTCAACACGGAAACCCACCGCACGCACCGCGCAGGGGCCGAGATCACCCTCGGCCCAACCGAGTTTCGCCTGCTCGCGGCCTTTATGGAAAAACCGGGACGGGTCTGGTCTCGCGACCTGCTGCTCGACCGGGTCTGGGGTCGCGACATCTACGTCGATACGCGGTCTGTGGATGTCCACGTGGGCCGCCTGCGCAAAGCGCTCAGCGCGGGCGGAGGGACGGACCCGATCCGCACAGTGCGCGGTGCAGGATATGCGCTGGGGTGAATTTACCAGATGTCACTTCAAGCGCGATCGAGAGCTAGTCGGCGTTTGGATTAGATTCTAAAGAGCCCCGAAAGATGTCGTCATACTCCCAATGAAAATACCTTGCGAGTTTTTGCGCAATGTCATCCCAATTTTCACCGTCGATAGAGTCAATCACGCGCATAACCATTCGTCGAATTGCCAATTCATCAAATTCATCGAGGAATAGGTATTGGTGACCAAAAGTGGCCCATGTTTTCTGATCGTGTGACGGGTCACTCTTTGAGGGGCGAATAATATTTCTTTGTAGCCACTTAGTGGTGCAAACTTTCAATATGAATAGGTCACCACCATCGGTTTTCGTATCGGATATGTGCAAATCAACGACCACACAGAAGTCTGTTGGATCATCGAACCAGTAGTCTGGACCTCGAAAATCATTCAGACTGAGGCTATTTAGAATTGCTTTTATGTTGTTAACCTTTCCAAGAATGGAAATTCACCCATGAGAATTTAAAGATTATCTTTCTAAAAATCCAAATTTTCCACATTTAACGCATTGTTCTGGATAAACTCGCGCCGCGGCTCGACCACGTCGCCCATCAGCTTGGTGAACAGATCATCGGCCTCGACCAGATCATCGACCTTGACCTGCAACAGCGTTCGCGCATCGGGGTCCAGCGTGGTTTCCCATAGCTGGTCAGGGTTCATCTCGCCCAGACCCTTGTAACGCTGTAGCGACAGACCCTTTTCGCCCTCTTCCAAAATCGCAGCGAACAGCGTCAGCGGCCCGTGGATCACCTGATGGCGGTCCTTGCGGTGCAGCTCGGCGGCGGTTCCGTAGATCTCTTGCAGGCTCTCGGTGAACGTCCCCGCTTTGCGGCTCTCGCCCGAGCGCAGCAGGGGGCCATCAAGCGTGCGCACCTCTTCCACGCCGCGCAGGATACGCGCCAGACGGATGCCTTTGTCCTGCGTGATGCGGCCCTGCCAGCCCTTTTCATATTCCAGCGCGATCAGATCGAGACGCTTGGCCACCGTGTCCGCCACGCCCTGCAAATTGGCGTCCACGGCACCGGGCACAAAGGCCCCCGCAATGGCGGCTTGTTCTAGGATATGGCGCGGATAATGGGTGGGGAAGGCGTCGAACAGACGCTTCAATTGGCGCGCTTCATGCACCACGCGGGTCAGGTCATTGCCGGTAATCTCGGAGCCATCGCCGAGTTTCAGCGTGGCCCCTTCGACGCCCTGATTGACCAGATATTCGTCCATCGCCGCTTGGTCTTTGAGGTAGACCTCGGACTTGCCACGCGCGACTTTGTAGAGCGGCGGCTGCGCGATATAGAGGTGCCCGTTCTCGATCAGCTCGGGCATCTGACGGAAGAAGAACGTCAGCAGCAGCGTCCGGATATGCGCGCCGTCGACGTCCGCGTCGGTCATGATCACGATCTTATGGTAGCGCAATTTGTCGATGTTAAACTCATCACGGCCAATGCCAGTGCCGAGGGCCATCACCAGATTACCGATCTCTTGGCTCCCCAGCATCCGGTCAAAGCGCGCGCGCTCGACGTTCAAAATCTTACCCTTCAGCGGCAGGATCGCCTGCGTCTGACGGTCACGCCCCGTCTGCGCTGAGCCACCCGCAGAATCCCCCTCGACGAGGAAGACTTCGGTCTTGGACGGGTCTTTCTCTGAGCAATCCTTGAGCTTTCCGGCGAGGAAATTCACATCCATTGCGGTCTTGCGCCGTGTTAGCTCGCGCGCTTTGCGGGCGGCTTCACGGGCGAGGGCGGCCTCGACGATCTTACCCACGATCTGCTTGGCCTGCTGCGGGTTTTCCTCAAACCATTCCGACAGCTTTTCACCGACGAGGTTCTCGACAGCAGGGCGCACTTCGGACGACACCAGCTTGTCCTTGGTCTGCGAGCTGAACTTCGGGTCCGGCACCTTGACGCTTAACACACAGGTCAACCCCTCACGCGCATCATCGCCGGTAAAGCTGACCTTTTCCTTCTTGGCGATACCGCTCGACTGTGCATAGCTGTTGATCGTCCGTGTCAGCGCGCCGCGAAAGCCCGCCATATGCGTGCCGCCATCGCGCTGGGGGATGTTATTGGTAAACGGCAGAACGTTCTCGTGATAGCTGTCGTTCCACCACATCGCGACCTCGACGCCGATGTCATCGCGCTCGCCCTTCACATAGATCGGCTCGTCCATCACCGCCGTCTTCGAGCGGTCCAGATATTTGACAAATTCCTTCACACCGCCGTCGTAATACAACTCGGTGCGCAGCGGCTCTGCGGGGCGTTCGTCCTCCAAGATGATCCGCACGCCTGAATTCAGAAACGCCAGCTCGCGCAGACGCTTTTCCAAGGTCTCGAACACAAACTCACGGTTCGAAAACGTCTCGGTGCTGGCCAGAAAGCGGACCTCGGTCCCCTTGCGTCCATTGGCATCGCCCTCAACGCGCAGATGTTCGGTCGTGTAGCCGCCCTCGAACCGCGCGTAGTGCTCTTTGTCGTCGCGCCAGATGCGCAGTTCCAGATAGTCGGACAGGGCGTTGACCACCGACACGCCCACGCCGTGCAGACCGCCCGACACCTTGTAGGAATTGCTGTCGAATTTGCCGCCCGCGTGCAGCTGGGTCATGATGACCTCGGCCGCCGAGACGCCTTCTTCCTCGTGGATGCCGACCGGAATGCCGCGCCCGTTGTCACCGACCGACACACTGCTGTCTGCGTGAATTTTGACACTCACATGGTCCGCATGACCCGCCAGCGCCTCGTCGATCCCATTGTCGACGACCTCGTAAACCATATGGTGTAAACCGCTGCCATCGTCGGTGTCGCCGATATACATGCCGGGCCGCTTGCGAACGGCTTCCAAGCCCTTGAGAACTTTGATAGAATCGGCGCCGTATTCTTCGGGTTTCTGTGCGTCGTCGGACATGAGCAGCTTCCTTGGTCAATCCCCCAAGATATACCGTTTTTGCAGGGGTTTGTCACGTGTCAGGCACAAGATTTTGTGTCTCACGTAAACGGGATCACCAACCCCACCGCGATGAGCAAAACGCCTGCCACGCGGTTGGCGCGGCCCATCGCTTCGGGTGACGTCAGGAACCCCCGCAACCGCCCGACAAAACCCGCGAGGATCAGGTTTCCCGCCATGGGCACCGCCGCCGACATGCCGCAGATCACGGCTATGTCGAGGGTGGTCACGCTGGTCACATCGAAGAACTCCGGCAGGATGCCCATGTAAAACAACACGGCCTTGGGGTTGGCGATGATCACGGTGACGCCTGCTAGAAATCCGGGCCACAAACCGGGGCGGGTCAGCCTCCCGTCAGTGCGGATGGGCTTGCCCGCCGACCGCCAGATCAGCACGCCCATGACGACGAAGGTGATGCAGGCCAGTGCTTTGGTATAAAACAGGAAATCATCAAAAATGCTTGCAATCCAAGTCACCCCGAGGATCGCCAACAGGGGCCACAGGATATCCCCCAGCGACACCCCCACCGCCAGCGGCCACGCCCCGCGAAATCCACCCGCCAGCGCACGCGCCAGCAGCGCCACCCAGACCGGGCCGGGGGTCAAAAACAGGATCAGCAGCGCGCCCGCATAGGCCAGCAGTTCGACGGAGGTGATCGTCATGCGCCGTCCTCGACATGCGACTGGCCCTCTGTTTCGGCCACCTCAATCACCTGCGCCCGCCCACCGAGGTCCGCAAATAATTCCGGCCCCGTGCCCGTCATAAACGCCTGCGCGCCCACCGCGCATATCTCGTCATAAAGGGCCGCGCGGCGGCCTGCGTCCAGATGGGCGGCCACCTCGTCGAGCAACAGGATCGGCGCGTAGCCCAATTGGTCGGTCAGCGCGCGCGCATTGGCGAGGATCAGCGAGATCAACAGCGCCTTTTGCTCGCCCGTCGAGCAATCGCGCGCGTTGATCCCCTTGGCGGCCCATGTGGCGTCCAGATCGACGCGGTGCGGGCCGACCAATGTGCGCCCGGCCGCCATATCACGGGGGCGGGACGTGGCAAAGGCTAGGGCCAGCGCCTCCTCGCCTTCCGGCAGGGGGGTGTCGGGGTGCGTCAGGGTCAGGGTCGCCGCTGGGAACGCGCTGGTGCTGTCCGCCTGCGCCACCATCAGCGCGTCAATGCAGGCCGCGCGTCCTGCGCTCAACAGCGCGCCCGATTGCGCCATCGTGCGCTCCAACACGCCGTACCAATGCGCATCGCGCACCATGTCTTTCAGCAATCGGTTCCGCTCGCGCATCGCTTTCTCGTAAGCGACAGCGGCTTCGGCATGACGGGGATCGAGGCTAAGGGCGGCGCGGTCCAAAAACCGTCTGCGCCCTTCGGCCCCTTCGATCCAGAGCCGATCCATCGCGGGGATCAGCCACAGGATGCGGGTGATTTTCGCCAGTGCAATCTGTGGGGCCAGCTTGCCGTCGATGCGCACCTGTCGCGACGCGCCCGGTTCGGCGGTGGTTTCCAGATCATGCCCGTCCAACACCGCGCTGACCTTCCACCCCAACGCCTCGGGTCTGCGCACCAGATCATCGCTGGCAGCACGGCGCAGGCCACGCCCCGGCGACAGCATCGAGATCGCTTCAATCAGGTTGGTTTTGCCCGCGCCATTGTCGCCATGGATCGCCACAGGCCGCGCGTCAAACTCCAGATCGACACGGCGGTGCGAGCGAAAATGGCGCATGGACAGATGGCTCAGATACGGGCCGCTCATCGGGCCACCACGGGTGGGCCTATGTTAAACACGCATCGGCATGACGACATAGACCGCAGAGGTGTCATTGCCCTCGCGCATCAACGTCGGATCACCGGATGAGTTGAACAGGAACACCGCGTTTTCGCGGTCCACTTGGCTGGCGATCTCCAGCAAGTATTTGGCGTTAAACCCGATTTCCAGCGCTTCATCGCCATACGCCACCGCCAACTCTTCTTCGGCGGCACCTGCATCGGGGGCGTTCACCGACAGGGTCAACCTGTCCTCGTCTAGCGTCATTTTCACGGCGCGAGACCGCTCGGATGACACGGTGGCGACACGGTCAACGGCCTTGGCGAAATCCTTGGCATCTACCTCCAATCGACGCGTATTCCCCTGCGGGATCACGCGGGTGTAATCGGGGAATGTGCCGTCGATCACCTTGGATGTCAGCGTGATGCTGGGCGTGGCAAAGCGGATTTTGGTCTCAGAAACAGATACCGCGATTTTTACATCATCGTCGTCCAACAGTTTGCGCAGCTCACCCACAGTTTTGCGGGGAACAATCACGCCCGCCATGCCCTCGGCGCCATCAGGCAAATCTGCATCAATGCGCGCCAAACGGTGCCCATCGGTGGCCACGCCGCGCAGCTTGCGCCCACCATCGCCGTCCGCGATGTGCATATAGACGCCGTTGAGATAGTAACGGGTTTCTTCGGTGGAAATCGCGAACTTTGTCTTGTCAAACAACCGGCGCAACACGGGCGCGTCGGCGGCGAAATTCACGTCGTATTCCGAGGACGCCATCACCGGGAAATCTTCGCGGGGCAGGGTGGCCAGTTGGAAATTCGAGCGCCCCGCCTCGATGGTCATGCGCCCAGTGGCGGTGTCATCGGTCAGGGTGACCAGCGCGCCGTCGGGCAGTTTGCGCACGATCTCGTTCAGGGTCACGGCGCTGACGGTCGTCGCACCCGCGCGTTCGACCTGAGCTGGGGCCTTGTCCACCACTTCGATGTCGAGGTCGGTGGCGCGGAAATGTACGTCGCTGCCCTCGGCTTCGATCAGCACGTTCGACAGGATCGGGATCGTGTTGCGGCGTTCGACCACGGATTGCGCTTGGGCCACCGCTTTAAGTAGCTCGCTGCGTTCTATTGAAAATTTCATGTCCCAGGCTCCGGTCTTGGCGGCCCCCATGGCCCGAGGCTGAAATTTACCCGAAATCCACCTGCGCTCAAGGGGTAATTGGCAGGGCGGCCCATTGCTGGACCCGCCCCATCATAAATGGTTCAGTTCTCGATGGCGCGGCGCAGCATTTCCACGTCATCGGCGATTTGGCTGTCTTTGACCATCAGCTCGGTGATCCGCTTGATCCCGTGCAAAACTGTGGTGTGATCACGTTTGCCGAAATGCCGCCCGATCTCGGGCAGCGAGCGGCTGGTGTGCTTTTTGGCCAGAAACATCGCGATCTGCCGGGGCCGCGCGTAGATGCGCAGCCGTTTCGGGCCAACAAGGTCCGACAGACGGATGTTAAAATGGTCGCTCACCTTGCGCTGGATCTCTTCAATGGTGATCTTGCGGTCGGTGGTTTTCAGGATATCGGCCAGACAATCTTGGGCCAATTCCAACGATATTTCGCGCCCCACGAGGCTGGCAAAGGCAAACAGACGGGTCAGCGCCCCTTCGAGCACGCGCACGTTTGTGGCGATCTTATGGGCCAGAAATTCCAACACGCCGGGCTGCACTTCTAGGCCGGGATATTGGCCGCGGTACATCTCTTCTTTGGATTGCAGGATACCTAGGCGTAGCTCGAAATCAGTCGGATGCATGTCCACGATCAGCCCGCTTTGCAGGCGCGACCGGATACGGTCTTCCATATCACGCATATCACCGGGGGCACGGTCACCCGAGACGATGATCTGTTTGCCCTCGTCAATCAGGGCGTTGAAGGTATGGAAAAACTCTTCTTGGGTGCTTTCCTTGCCGGCCATGAACTGGATGTCATCGACCATCAGTACATCGACCGAGCGGAACATCTGTTTGAAATCCATCATCCGTTTGTCGCGCAGGGCGGTGATGAAGCGGTACATGAATTGTTCGGCAGACAGATACAGCACATTGAGATGCGGCTGCTTGGTCGCCAGCTCATGGGCGATGGCATGCATCAGGTGGGTTTTGCCAAGGCCAACGCCACCATAGAGAAACAGCGGGTTAAACGTCACTTCACCACCTTCAGAGACGCGGCGGGCGGCGGCATGGGCCAGCTCATTAGGTTTGCCGACGATAAACCGATCAAACGTATAGCGCGCATCAAGTCCGTTGTCGCGACGTGGACCGCGCACGCCGTTGCCCGTGGGGGTCGCTGCACGGGCTGTGGGCGCAGGGCTGTTGATCTTTTTGCCAATGACAAAGTTGAGCCGCTGCACCGGCGATCCGGCTTTGCCCATCTCGAACATGATCTGTTCGCCAAAATTGCGCTGAACGTAGTTGCCCATAAATTGGGTCGGGACCGAAAACGACGCCACGCCCTGATCTAATCCATCGAAATCCAACGGCTCAATCCAATTGGTGAAATTATTACCGCCAACTGATTTCTTCAGTGTTGCCTGTACTTTGCCCCAGATCGTCTCTGTCATAATGCCCCCAGCATAACAGTCTACAAAACAGGCGTCGTCATACCGACGCCCAAGATGCCATCGCCCAAGACAGCACCCACATCGCGAGGCCAATCGCTCCGAACCAAACATCAGACAGCACAATGGGCGCGGCCCCATACATAGGCCGGGTCATTTTGCTCTCACGCGGTTTGATCCTCGAAGGGTGCCCATCGGTGCAGACCGACTTTTGGCACGAGTGACGACCACTCTGCGTCTTTTTGACACAGTTTGTGGCCCGCTTACGCCGATATGCCTCCTCAAGCATCCGACGGTCGCAAATAAGACACAGCGCAATCCTCGCCCTAACCGATCCAACCCGGATCAGGCGTTTTGCCGTTGATGTCCTATTTCACTCTGTTCCCCCAGGAACGATGTGAATCGCTTGGACCTAACGTAGCAAGGGGTTTGAGGGCTGTTCAACACAAAGAGGCGCTTGACAGGATCGAAGGTCACAAAGAATCTACTGACCTTATAAAACGTTCTGAAAAACAGCCCACTTACGATTTTTGAGACTTATGCCCCTTAAAAACCGCTTGATCTCACTCCTAGAAGGGCGCGCTAGATGTCGTAGACTTGCCCGATCTAACCACTAGGCCAAAACTAAGCTTCGCGACTTTCAAAAAGAAAAAACGCGCCCCATTCCTGAGACGCGTTTTTTATTGTTCGTATCTCGGAGCGCTTAGCCCAGGGCTTTGACCCGGCTCGACAGACGCGACATTTTCCGTGCGGCTGTGTTCTTGTGGTAGATGCCTTTGGTCACACCGCGCATCAGCTTCGGCTGGGCGGCTTTCAGGGCTGCGGCTGCGGCGTCTTTGTCACCAGCGGCCAGTGCTTCTTCGACTTTGCGCAGCTCTGTGCGGATACCTGTGCGGCGCATTTTGTTGACAGCGGCACGGCGCTCGTTCTGGCGGGCGCGTTTTTTAGCTTGGGGTGTATTGGCCATGATGGGCTTCCTCGGGTCAGTTCAATTTTAAAATATCGTCACGTATGACCCGCACTGGTTTCTCGGAACCAGTAGCCTCTTGCCTGAAAGCGGGCATCACGCGCATGTATTGCAGAGGCCTATAGGACAAGTCGCAGCCCTTGGGAACCCCTGTTGTCGTCAGCGGTCGCGGAACTGCGCTTCGCGCTTTTCTTTGAAGGCGGCCATGCCCTCGGTCTGGTCTTCGGTCGCAAACAGGGATTGGAACACCGCCTGCTCGTAGCGAATACCCTCGGCCATAGTCGTCTCGTAGCTGCGGTTCACGACATCTTTGGCAGCCATGGTGGCCAGTTGTGACTTTTCCGCGATCTTGGCGGCTGTGGCACGGGCATCGTCGAGCAGTTTCTTGGCAGGCACGACACGCGACACCAAACCAGACCGCTCGGCCTCGTCTGCATCCATAAATCGACCCGTTAGGTGCATATCCATCGACTTCGATTTGCCAACAAAGCGCGTCAGACGTTGACTTCCGCCAAGGCCCGCAATGACGCCCAGATTTATCTCGGGCTGTCCAAACCGCGCAGAATCGGCGGCAATGATAAAGTCACACAGCATCGCCAGCTCGCATCCGCCGCCCAAGGCATAGCCTGCAACGGCGGCGATGATCGGCTTGCGGATACGCTCGATGCGCGCGCCATAATCGCCAAACGGCGACTGCATATACATATCGACAAAGGACTTGTCTGCCATCTCGGTGATATCGGCCCCTGCCGCAAAGGCTTTGTCAGACCCTGTGAGGATGATGCACCGGACCTTGTCGCTGGCATCGGCGTCTTCCAAGGCCTTGGTCAGCTCGCCCAGCAACTGCGCGTTCAACGCGTTCAGCGCATCGGGGCGGTTCAATGTGATCAACGCCACATCGTCCGAAATATCAACCGTGATCGTCTCGTATGCCATGCGGGATGCCTCACATTCGCGGGTTAAGGCCTTAGGCTTATCGAACTTAGCGCGGGCTTCAAGCTATCTTTGACATTGACGACAGAAGAACGTGGACCGTCCAGATTGCCCAATCCGCTCGATTCGACCCTGACAGTCCGGGGTCGGGCAGGGCGCATTCTCGCGACCATAAGCGCGAAAGTTATGCTGAAAATACCCCAACTCGCCATTGGTCTGCCGGTGATCTTGCAGCGATGATCCGCCCGACGCGATGGCCTCGGTCAGCACTTCGCGCACCAGCGGCACCAGAGACGCAACACGCGGGGCGGCAATGCGCCCGGCTTTGCGGCGCGGATCAATGCCCGCACGGTGCAACACCTCGCAGACGTAGATATTGCCCAGACCCGCCACCAGTTTCTGATCGAGCAGGGCGGTCTTCACCGGCATGTTTTTACCCGCAAACTTCGCAATCAGATGTGCCTCGTTGAACCCATTGCCCAAGGGTTCTGGCCCGATGTCGCGGATCAACCAATGATCCTCCAGCGCATCGGTCGCCGCCAAATCCATCGCCCCAAAACGCCGCGCATCGTTGAACGTCACCCGCGCGCCATCCTCCATGTCAAACACCACATGGTCGTGTTTTGCAGGGGCAGGGTGCTCGTGATGAAAATCACCGATGGTCTGCCCCGAGATCTGCATCCGCCCCGACATGCCCAAATGAATGATCAGCGTCTCACCCGACGACAGGTCCACCAACACATATTTCGACCGCCGCCGCAGCGCGATCACACGCTTGCCCGTCAACCGCTCGGCCATGCGGTCCGGGAACGGCCAGCGCAGATCGGGGCGGTTCACATGGGCGCGCGCAATCACCTGACCCTCCATCACAGGGGCCAGACCACGACGCACAGTTTCAACTTCGGGCAGTTCGGGCATCTTGAGGGCTGCTATATTGGTCAAACAAGGCTATCAGTTCTGCTTGCCCGTGCAGCTGTTTCAACACAAGAGGCTTTCGCCCGTCGGCAAAGATCAGACGCCAGCTATAGGCACCGTCTTCTTCGACCCATTGCAAATCGTTGAGATCATAGGCGGTGGGTTTGAAGAAATAGCTGGGCACCAGGATGCGATCCCGTTCAACCACGATTGAGTAGTTCCAAATATAGGCCATGTACCACAGCGCCAAAGCGCAGATTGCTGAAAACAGGGTAATTTGATGATCTTGGCTGACGAGAGACGTGGGCTGGCGGATCAGGAATGCCATAATGCCGACCGTCAGAACCGTGGAAAGCAACTTTAAGCTCATCGTGACGGGATAGGTTGTACGATCTATTGAGCGATTGCCTTCAGGCCGTGCGCCACTTTCCGTAATGCGCGCGGCTGCGCCACCCGCAGGAGAATGGGCGCCGGCCATTCGATCAACAATGGCACGTGTTCTTCGAGATCCAAATCGGTTGATCAACCAACTGAAAACACCCGCCATAGCCAAGGTCAGAATGAGATTCTTCAAGTGATCGGTTTCGACCAAACTCGGCATATCCATCTCACTGCGTCCTTTCGACTGCTCGCGCCCCGTTGTATCCCGCCAAACCGCCCTATATCTCAAAGTGGAACTAACTAGGGCAGGCCCGTGGCACATAACGACGATCAAACAACGCACTTTGGTTTCGAGACCGTGCGCGAAACCGACAAAGCGGGTCGCGTCCAAGGCGTGTTCTCCTCCGTGGCCAGTAAATACGACATTATGAACGATGTGATGTCGGGCGGTGTTCATCGCATCTGGAAAGACGCCATGATGGATTGGCTCGCTCCGCGCCCCGGTCAGCGTTTGCTCGATGTGGCGGGCGGGACGGGCGACATCTCGTTCCGGTTTCTCAAGCGCGCAGGCTCGGGTCATTCCACCGTGCTCGACATAACCGAATCCATGCTGATCGAAGGCCGCAAACGCGCCGAAGCCGACCAGATGGCCGACAGTCTCGATTGGGTCGTGGGCGACGCGATGGCGCTGCCGTTCGAGGACAACACCTTTGACGTCTACACCATCAGCTTTGGCATCCGAAACGTCACCCGCCCGCAAGAAGCACTGAATGAGGCATTCCGCGTGCTCCGTCCCGGTGGTCGCCTGATGGTGCTCGAGTTCAGCCAAATCCCCAACGACATGATGCAAAAGGCCTATGATCTCTATTCGTTCAACGTCATCCCCCGCATGGGCCAGATGATCGCGGGCGACCGGGACAGCTATCAATATCTGGTCGAAAGCATCCGAAATTTCCCCGACCAAGAGACATTTCTCGGCATGGTCCGCAGTGCCGGTTTCGAGAACGCCAAATACCGCAATATGACAATGGGCATCGCGGCGCTTCATTCCGGTTGGAAGCTGTAACATGCGCGGCCCGCACAATATCTGGCGGTTGATGCGCACGGGTGCGACGCTCGAGCGGACGGGGGCGATGCGGATCATCATGCAGGCGCTCGATGTGCCACCTTTGGTGCGCATGACCTTCCGCACTTTAGTCTGGCCTATCCAATGGCTGGGCTACCGCGGCGACGCGACCCAGCCCCCTCTGACCCGCGCGCTACAGGCTCTTGGGCCCGCCTATATCAAGTTCGGCCAGATACTCTCAACCCGTCCCGATGTGGTGGGTGACGAGTTGGCAATGCAGCTCAAAGTCCTGCAAGACCGCCTGCCGCCGTTCCCCGTCTCCGAGGCGAAACGTGAGGTCGAGCGCGAGTTGGGTCGCCCCGTGGCCCAGATGTTCGCCAGCTTTTCCGAACCCGTCGCGGCCGCCTCAATCGCGCAGGTCCACAAAGCAACGGTCGCGGAAACCGGCGAAGAGGTCGCGGTCAAAGTGCTGCGCCCCGGTATCGAGCGCGCGTTTCGCACCGACATCGACGCGTTCTATTTCATCGCCCGCACCGTCGAAATCCTCTCGCCATCGTCACGCCGTTTGCGTCCTATGGACGTGATTGAGCACTTCGAAGGCGTGGTCATGGGCGAGCTGGATTTGCGCTTGGAGAGCTCGGCGGCGGCGGAATTTGGCGAAAACACCGCCAGTGACGCGGGCTTCGACGTGCCCAAGATCAAATGGGATCTGTCCGCGCGCCGTGTCATGACGCTGGGCTGGGTCGAGGGGCTCTCTGCCGCTGATATCACAGCCATCGACGCCGCAGGCCACGACCGCAAAGCCCTTGCCGCTCGCGTGCTCCAGCTTTTCCTCAATCACGCGCTGCGCGACGGGCTGTTCCACGGCGACATGCACCAAGGCAACCTCAAGATCGCGGCCAACGGCGATATCGTTGCCTATGATTTTGGCATCATGGGGCGCATCGACGAATACACCCGCCGCGTCTACGCCGAAATCCTGTTTGGCTTTATCCGCCGCGACTACAAACGTGTGGCTGAGGTGCATTTCGAGGCGGGCTATGTGCCTGCCGACCGCGATGTCGACGACTTTGCCCGCGCCTTGCGTGCTGTGGGTGAGCCGATTTTTGGCATGGACGCCAGCCGTATCTCTATGGCCCGACTGCTGAACTACCTGTTCGAAGTCACCGAACGCTTTGGCATGGAAACCCGCACCGAGCTGATCCTGTTGCAACGCACCATGGTCGTCGTCGAAGGGGTCGCGCGCACGCTCGATCCTAATATGAACCTATGGAACGACGCGCGCCCCGTGGTGGAAAACTACATCAAAGAGAGCATTGGCCCCAAAGCCCTCGCCCGTGATCTGGTCCGCACGGCGCGCATCCTGTCCCGCTTTGGCCCGCGTCTTCCCGAAATGGCGCAGGCCGCGCTGATCCGCACAACAAACCCGCCTGCACCGCCGCCACCCCCGCGCACGCTGCCGCGTTTGGGCTGGATGGCGGTTGGGGGCGGGGTGGCGACAGCACTTATCTGGTTGGGGCAAGCGTTATAGCGGCTCTTGCGGCGCACGCACTGCGCTGACGTCGCCGATGGGCACCTGCGCGCCACTGTCCAATACGGCAAAGACATCGCCCCGATCGCGACGGACTTCGCGCACGGTGGAATAGGTCTCGGCAGGGTTGGATGTGGTGGTATCACCTGCCGAAGTGCTGACAAATTCGAACGAATAGGTGCCATTGGGCCTGATCTGCCCGTTCTGACCTGCTCCGGCCCAGACCACAGGGTCAGAGGTTGCGGGCACGGAATACCGCTCAAGCTCGGCGCCTTGGGCGTTGCGCACCACCAGCTCCATCCGCTCGGTATCGGGGGCCACCGTCGGGTAGAGCGTGATCGGCGCGCCGTCAAAACGGGCGGGGGCGGTGCTGCGCACCTCGCGGCCCACCCATCCGGCCAGATCCACCATGCCGCTGGTCGTCATCTGCCCGGCAAGCGCGGAGAGCAATTGATTGGTCTGCACCTGTTGCTCGACGCCCGAAAACGTCGCCAGCTGGACAGCGAAATCTGTCGATTCTAGCGGGTTCAGTGGGTCTTGGTTTTCCATCTGCGTGGTCAGCATCTCTAGGAATGTCTGAAAATCCGAAGTGATGGCCGCGGGTGGTGTGGCGCTGGGCGACGTGGGCGCAAGTGGCGCGCTGGCAGTGATCGGATCGGTTTGCATATCGGCTCCTATAGGGGTCAAACGCGCAGGTCTAGCTGGCCTGTGGGCGCGCGGGGTGTCGGGGAGGCAGCGGTCTCTGCCACCTCGCTCTCTGGATCGGGGGCGACCTCTTGCGGGGGATCATGGGGGGCGCTGTCTCGCGTCATGCGCCCGTCTTGCGAGAAGGAAAACGTCACATCCTGATAGCCCATGCCGCGAAACTGTTGGAACAGCTGGTCGATATGACGGCGCATCAGGTCCAGCGTTTCGGGGCGCTCGACGGTGATCATCACATGCATCACCTGATCCGCGCTTTGCAGGCTCAACCGCACATGGCCCAGCTCTTGCGGGTTCAACTGCACATCTTGCCGATGCATCCCCGGCGTTTGGGCGATTTGGACAATCTGGCGCGTGACATGGTCGGCGCGGGGGGGCAGCCCGCTGTCTGGCATCCGGCTTGGCTGCACCTGTGGCGGTGGGGAATCGCGTAGCGGCAAGACGACACCTTCACCATCTAACGCCGCATTGCCCGCACGCGCGTCCGGCGCGGGGGCCTCAAGCATCATTGGCACGGGCTGCGCAATCTGCGGGGTCAGCACGGCATAAGCGTTCGAGACCACGGCAGGCGCAGGCGGGGACATTGGCGGTGGCGGCAGGTCTGCGGCGGCTATCTGGGCCTTGCTGACAGGCGCATCACCGGGGGCGGGCCGATCGTAGATCTCCGGCTGTTCGGGCCGCATCGGGGCTGGCTGAGACTGGTGCAGCGCGGGCCGGTCTGTGCGGTCTTGGGGCAGTATCGCACCACGTGGCGCATCGCGCGGCACTGGGGTCTCGGCTTCGGCATCTACGCCTGCGATTTGGGCTGCGATCAGGCCGGCCGGGAACATGCGTGTTCGCGTCGGTTTGTTCAATTGCATCTGTGCATCCTCTCGTTCTGAGCGGGGGGGGCTGGGTGTTTCGACACCCTGTGAAAGGTCTGGTGCTGTGTTGCTCGCGACAACGGGAGATGTCGGAGCCGTCGAAACACTGCCCAGCGGCGCATTTGCGGGGGTTGATCCTGCGCGGACAACCTCAGATGTGGCGCGATCAACGACCCGGGGGGCAGTCCCACGCCCATCAGCTTGCAGCGGCACTACGGCCACAGCGTCAGGGGGCGGGGCTGTTGGTATCTGTCGGGCCGCAGTGGCGTCCGCTGGTATGATCGTCGCCGTTTCCGGCACATCGCGGCCCTGAGAAAGGCTGCCCAAAACAGGCACGAGCACGGCGCGCATGTCACGCTCACTGCTATCCAGCACCCCCGGTTTCGAACCATCAGGCAGACTAACATCGCGCTTCAGGTCGACGCTTTCTGGCGCCTCGCGTCCGAGCAGAGAACGGCCAACGGCCCCCAATGCTGCTATGCCCCCACCGTCTTGCCCACTATCAACCGGCACCCCTAGCATTTTCAGGGGCGCGACAATGCTGTCCGTTGGCCGGGCTGGACCACGCAATTCGGTCGCCATTCGGTCCAGAAGATCGGTCGCTTCGACCTCTGGCACATCTGTCGGGTTCGGGGGCTTAGCGCTTGGCAGAGTGGGCAACAGAGCCATCGGTGCAGCCGCCCCCTCATCCGTTAATTCAACCGAAAAAGCCGGCACATCCCATGCATCTTCTGTGCCCGCATCCTGCACGTCTGACGGGCTGGTGTCGCGCACATCCTGCGGCAGCGAGGCAAGGGTTGAAAATATCATGGCGGCCTTTCGTGCCCATTTGGGGTGGAGATGTTTTGTGACAGAAAACTTACCCGTCCTTTACCAATCGCCCGGATGCTGGCCGCAAAATCATTCCAATTAGAGCGACCACCTTGGACATCACACCCCTTTCAGCACCGCCCGTTCCTGCAACACCCGCACCGCGCGAGGGGCCGATGTGGCAAGCGGCCCAAGACCTTGAAGCCACGTTTCTGGCCTCGATGCTAAAATCCGCAGGCGTGGGCAAAGCGCGTGAAACATTGGGCGGCGGCGCAGGTGAAGAAAGGTTCACCTCCTTCTTGGTCGACGCCCAAGCCCGCGAAATGGTGCAGGCGGGCGGCATCGGGTTGGCCGAACAATTGTTTGCCGCGATGACGCGAGGGCAACATGGCTAGAGCGCACCCTTTGTTGGCGTTGCTTGCATTAGAACGCGAAATCATCATCGCGGGCGATTTTGCAGCACTGCGGAATTTGGCCCCGCGCAAGGAAAAACTGATGCAGGCGCTACCGTCCGATGGGCCAGCGACCGCAGTGCTGAGCCAAATCTCAGCTGCGATTGACCACAACCAGACCCTGTTACAAGCCGCGATGGACGGGGTGGGGCACGTCATCAAACGCATGGAAGAGGTCCGCAAAGGCCGCGAGAGTTTTGACAGCTATGGCCCGCTTGGGGTGAAATCGACAGTCGGTGGGCGCAAATCAGCTTTTGAGCGCAAGGCATAGGTGTCGCATCGGATGCCGTTGTAGGGACGCACAGCTCCCAAAGGCAGGCCGCGTTTAAACAAATTCTAAACATCCGCCCTGTCCGAATTAACGCGCTGTTAAGGGACGGGGCGCAGGTTGGCCGGGCATCCAGATGGGTGGCACGGCACTGGGCGAAACGCCCTGCGGGCCGTAATCGTCAGAATGGCCCCCATGCCGCAGGCCCCCCACCGACGGTATCTCGAAAACCTCGCGCAAAATGCGCATCCAAAAGGACCATTCCCCATGTCCAGTATTCTGACAAACAACGGTGCCATGGTGGCGCTTCAGGCCCTCAAAAGCATCAACAGCAATCTCGGCAAAACCCAAGAGATCATCTCGACTGGTAAGGCCGTGGGCTCTGCCAAAGACAACTCTGCCGTCTGGGCCATTTCGAAAGTCATGGAATCCGATGTTCAGGGCTTTAAAGCGATCCGCTCGTCCCTGTCATTGGGCGAATCGACCGTCTCTGTTGCGCGGCAAGCGTCCGAAACGGTTACTGATCTGCTGACGCAGATGAAAGACAAGATCGTCGCCAGCCAAGAGAGCAACGTTGACCGCGACAAGATCCAGCTCGATATCGACGCCCTGCGCGGCCAGATTGAGAGCGTGGTCGGTGCGGCTCAGTTCAATGGTCTCAACCTGCTGAACAACGCAGATACCGCTGAAAATACTGGCTCGGTCGATATCCTGTCCTCGCTTGATCGGTCCGGTGCGGGGGTTGCTGCCAGCAATATCTCTGTGGGCAAGCAAGATCTTGGCACAGGGGCTGCAACTGGTGGCACCACGGCGACAACAGTCGGTGGCAACGCAGCCGTCGCAGCAGCGGCATCGGGCGCTGCGGCCACATTCACAGGCACACCAGAAGCGGGCGGAACCTACGAGTTCTCCTCTGGCGGTGGCTTGGGCCTGACGGCAGACGTGACCTATGTGGCGCGCGAAGGCGATACGCTGGCCTCCGTCTCCGAAGAGATGGTCACACGCCTGAATTTCCAAGCGGCCTCTGACGGTATCGACGTGACATTCGCGCAAGGCACAACAGCTGGCGAGATCACCTTCACCAATAATACGGACGCCGCCATCACAGTGGCCACAGCTGAGGCGGCGCAATCCGCAGCAGGGATCACAGATGGCGCAATCGGTGGCGGTCTGGAGTATCTCAGCAAAATCAGCGTAGGCTCGGATGAAGGTGCAGAAGCGGCCCTCGGTCTGGTCGAAGGCCTGATCCAGACGTCGATTGATGCCGCAGCCTCGTTCGGTTCGGTCCAAGGCCGGATTGAAACGCAGTCCGACTTTGTGTCCAAGATCACCGACGCCTTGAAATCAGGGATCGGCACATTGGTCGACGCCAATATGGAAGAAGCCTCGGCCCGTTTGCAGGCGCTTCAGGTCCAGCAGCAGTTGGGTGTGCAGTCGCTGTCGATTGCAAACCAGGCGCCACAGTCGATCCTGTCGCTCTTCCGTTAAGCGATCTGGCGAAGGCGGCACGTGTCGCCTTCGCCCCCTCGCGCCTAACCCCCAAACACATCGCGCGGAAAACCCGCGTGCCGTTCCTCCATGGTCCCGGAAGGATACACCGTGAACGCATCATTTCAGGCGCAACAGGCCTATGCCTCTGCCGCATCCCCGCTGCGCACCAGCCGCTCCGCCGAATATCAGGCGTTCAGCGAAATTATCCGCCGCTTGGGCCGGGTCTCGGACGCCGACGCCACCCGCTTTGCCGAAGTCGCCAGCGCCATCCACGACAACCGCGCGCTCTGGACGATCCTCGCCTCTGACGTGGCCTCGACGGACAATGCGCTGCCCGACACCTTGCGCGCCCAGATTTTCTACCTCGCCGAGTTCACCGACACCCACAGCCGCAAAGTGCTACGCGGTGAAGAAAGTGTGCAGGCGCTGATCGACATCAACACAGCAGTGATGCGGGGCCTCGCGGCAGGTGTGGTCAAATCAACTGATACGGAGGGCGCGGTATGAGCGGTCTTGTTTTGAAACTCGGCCCCAAAGAGCGGGTGCTGGTCAATGGGGCGGTCATAGAGAACGGCGACCGCCGCTCGCGCCTGTCGATCCTCACGCCCAAGGCCAACATCCTGCGCCTGCGCGATGCGATCCGCCCAACAGAGGTCCACACACCAGTGCGCCGGGTCTGCTACATCGCGCAGCTTGTCCTGTCAGGCGACGCCAGCGAAGAAGACGGCGGCGCGCAATTATTGTCAGGCATCACACAATTGCGCGCGGCCTTTGACGACGACGACAGCGCAGCACGGCTCAAAGACGCCGAAGACGCTGTAGTGTCCGGTGACTTCTACCGCTGCCTAAAACGGCTGCGGTCTCTCATGCCGCGCGAAGAACGACTGCTGGCGCTCGGACAGGGGGGCTGACATGGCGTTTCAACCCATCGTCCCCTTTGGTGGCTTTGCGGGCTGGCAATTCTTGCAGCGCACGCTCGACAAACAAACCACCGCCTTTACCGACAGCGCCCCGGTGCAGCGCGCCACCGACAATTTCCGCGAAAAGATCGGTAGCATCACCAGCGCCGAGCAATTGATGGAGGACCGTGCGTTGCTACAGGTCGCGCTCGGCGCGTTCGGTCTCGACGACGACATCAATTCGAAAGCCTTCATCCAGCAGATTCTCGAAGACGGGGCCAGCACCGAAGGCGGGTTGCCCTCGCGTCTGTCGGACAAGCGGTATGCAGCCATGGCCACGGCGTTCGGCTTTGACGGGATCATTCCCCGCACGCAGCTTTCGACCTTTGCCGACGAGATCATCGACCGTTACGAGACCCGTCAATTTCAAAAGGCGGTGGGCGACAGCAACAATGACATGCGGCTGGCCTTGAACCTCGATGCCGAACTGACAGATTTGGTTGCGGCCCAAACCAGCACCGATGCGCAATGGTTCGGTGTCATGGGCAGCCCGCCGCTGCGCAATGTTTTCCAAACAGCACTGGGCTTTCCCGCCAGCTTTGGCCGCGTTGATATCGACCAACAGCTCACAGCCTATAAGGACCGCGCCGAGAGCACCTTTGGCACCGATAGCGTCGAAGATCTGCTCGACCCTGAAAATCAGGAAAAGCTGATCCGCCTGTTCTTGGTCCGCTCCGAGATCAACGCGTTTTCCGCCTCTTCCGCAGGGTCCGTCGCGCTGACGCTGCTGCAATCGGCGACGATCACCTACAATTAGAGGCGCATTTTGGCCATTTGGCTGGTCTGCACCCTCGTGCGCACGCGCAGTGTACGCGTGGTGCATAGGATGTGCCGCCTGATTTCGGCGCAAATTGCGTTGATATCGCTCAAACCGGATCAAACATTGCAAAAGCCACCCGCAGGCTCACGCCAGCGCGAGCGGTTTGACGGGTCCGAAATTAATTTCACTTAATTTGCAGCCCGCCCCGTGAGGTTCTGCAACGTCGCAGCCTCGCTTCTGCGCACAGACGCAGGACTCTTTGTGCG
>CALHAP010000059.1 GCA_937931795.1 uncultured Paracoccaceae bacterium | reverse complement strand
AGAACAAATACTTATATTTATTAATCAATCACTTATCGCGAAATGAGGATTCGGTCTCGCACAAAACCCTAGTGCATAAATCCAAGGATAACTTGGTTTCATGCACTTACCCACATCACTACATCATCATCTTTCTTTATTCTCTTATTATATTATTTAGGATCAAGACTGATAGACAGGACCCTTCATGCTCGACGTACTCGCTCCATTCTATTCATGGATTAAGGTTGTCCATCTGGCCGCTGTCATCTCATGGATGGCAGGCATGTTCTATCTGCCACGATTGTTTGTCTATCACGCAGAGAGAGGCAAGGCGGGGTCAGAGCTGGACGAGGTCTACCAGATCATGGAGTTCAAGCTCTACAAGCTGATCATGACGCCGGCGATGGGTGTGACTTGGTTGGCAGGGCTGGTCTTGATCGGTTTTGGGGGGTTTGATTTTGGGATGGCCTGGTCATGGGTCAAACTGCTGGCCGTGTTTGCTATGACGATCACGCATGTTTGGTTGGGCGTGCGGATGAAAGAGTTTGCAGCGGGCAGCAACACCCGAACGGGGCGCCAATATAGGTTGATCAATGAGGTGCCAACGGTGCTGATGGTGGTCATTTTGATCGCGGTGATCGTGCGGCCCATCTGAGGGCGAATTGACTCCAACCTGGCAAATGACTAGGGAAGCATTACACCCCGTCCGGGGATCGTAATTTTCCGTTTCTACATCGCAACGCTGATTGACCTCTTAGGTCATCAAAACCCATTGGATTGCTATGACTATTGATCGTTTGAACCTCGCTGATCTGAAGGCGCAGAGCCCCAAAGACCTGCTGTCTATGGCGGAAGAGCTGGAGATCGAGAACGCATCGACGATGCGCAAAGGCGATATGATGTTCGCGATCCTCAAAGAGCGGGCTGACGAGGAATGGGTGATCGGGGGCGATGGGGTTCTCGAAGTTCTACAGGACGGATTTGGCTTTCTGCGGTCGCCAGAAGCAAACTATCTGCCCGGCCCCGATGATATCTATGTATCGCCCGACATGATCCGCAAACATTCGATGCGCACTGGCGATACGGTCGAAGGGGTGATCAAGGAACCCAATGATACAGAACGCTATTTCGCGCTGACCAGCGTTGAGAAGATCAACTTTGAAGAGCCGGAACGGGCCAAGCACAAAGTGGCGTTTGACAACCTGACACCGCTTTACCCTGACGAGCGGTTGACGATGGAAGTGAACGATCCGACGGTTAAAGACCGCTCTGCGCGGATCATTGATCTGGTATCCCCTATCGGTAAAGGGCAGCGGTCGTTGATTGTGGCGCCGCCGCGTACTGGTAAAACGGTGTTGCTGCAAAACATCGCCAATTCGATCGAAAAGAACCACCCCGAATGTTATCTGATCGTGCTGCTGATTGATGAGCGCCCTGAGGAAGTCACCGATATGCAACGGTCCGTTAAGGGCGAGGTGGTGTCTTCGACATTCGATGAGCCTGCGACGCGCCACGTTGCAGTTTCTGAGATGGTGATCGAGAAAGCGAAACGGTTGGTTGAACACAAACGGGACGTTGTGATCTTGCTCGATTCGATCACACGCCTTGGACGGGCGTTTAACACTGTTGTGCCATCGTCGGGTAAGGTTCTGACGGGTGGTGTGGATGCAAACGCATTGCAACGGCCTAAACGGTTCTTTGGTGCGGCGCGAAATATCGAAGAAGGCGGGTCGCTGACAATCATCGCGACAGCCTTGATAGACACTGGTAGCCGCATGGATGAGGTCATCTTTGAAGAATTCAAAGGGACGGGTAACAGCGAGATCGTGCTGGATCGCAAAGTGGCTGACAAACGTGTCTTCCCTGCGATGGATATCCTGAAGTCGGGCACGCGTAAGGAAGAGCTGTTGGTTGATAAGACCGACCTGGCCAAAACCTATGTGCTGCGCCGGATTTTGAACCCAATGGGAACCACCGATGCAATTGAATTCCTGATTGGAAAGCTGAAGCAGACGAAGACAAACTCTGACTTCTTCGATTCAATGAACACGTAGGTTTTTGTTTAAAAACAAAGGCTTAATATGAATGAAACGATTTATGCCCTAGCGACTGCGCGTGGACGTGCAGGTGTTGCCGTGGTGCGCGTGTCTGGTCCGCA
This sequence comes from uncultured Paracoccaceae bacterium, assembly GCA_937931795.1. Classification (GTDB taxonomy): domain Bacteria; phylum Pseudomonadota; class Alphaproteobacteria; order Rhodobacterales; family Rhodobacteraceae; genus JALZWD01. The sequence goes on along the minus strand of CALHAP010000059.1, from coordinate 14,094 downwards.
GACTTTTTCTGCTGTGTCTCAACTGACTGGTGAACTGCCTGCCCATGGGCGCAGCTTGCGTTCTATACGCTCCCTTATTGGGGAGACTATTGATCAGGCGTTGGTGCTGACATTTCAATCGCCGGATAGCTTTACGGGTGAGGATGTTGTCGAATTACATCTGCACGGGAGCATTGCGATCGTTGACCGGGTGCTTCGTGAGTTGGGGGCCCTACCCGGTCTTCGATTTGCAGAAGCTGGAGAGTTTTCCCGGCGGGCGCTTGAGAATGGAAAACTTGATCTGGCACAAATCGAAGGTCTAGCTGATCTGATCGACGCCGAGACTGAGGCACAACGTCTTCAAGCTATGCGGGTTTTCTCGGGCGAATTGGGAACACTGGTTGACAGTTGGCGTGCGCGATTGTTGAGAGCGGCAGCGCTGCTAGAGGCGATGATTGATTTTGCAGACGAAGATGTGCCGCAGGACGTGACACCCGAGGTTGTTGAATTAATGACGGCTGTCAGGACAGAACTGCAGGTGCAATCCGATGGCGTGGCTTTCGCCGAACGTGTGCGGGCAGGGTTTGAGGTGGCGATTATTGGCCCACCCAATGCCGGTAAATCGTCACTTTTAAATAGAATGGCGGGCCGTGACGCTGCGATTACGTCGCAAGAGCCCGGTACGACGCGGGATGTTATTGAGGTCTATATGGATCTTGGAGGTTTTCCGGTCACGCTGATCGACACAGCTGGACTGCGGGATGCTGAAAGCGAAGTTGAGAAGATTGGTATCGAACGTGGTGGCGCGCGCGCCCAACAGGCGGATCTGAGACTTTATCTCGCTGAAGAAGAGCCAACCATTGATCGCAAAAGCGTTGATTTTGTCGTGCAGACAAAGATCGATCAGAACCCTGCTTGGGGGGATTTGGTGATTTCATCGAAGACCGGTGCTGGCATTGATGCGCTTCGCGACACTATTGTCCAGAAACTGACCAGCCAGGTCAACAAGGGCAGCGTGGCTCTTCGTGCAAGGCACCGCGATGCTATGGGGCGAGCGATGGTGTATTTGCAGAGCGCATGTGAGCTTCTGGAGTGCGGCGGTGATAGCGAGCTGGCAGCGCAAGATATCCGGTCTGCCATACAAGACTTAGGTCAAATTATAGGATATATTGGTGTTGAAGATTTGTTGGGCGAGATCTTTTCAAGTTTCTGCATCGGAAAATAGGAGTGTTTCACGTGAAACATGTGGATTTCGACGTGATTGTCATCGGAGGAGGACATGCTGGTTGTGAGGCAGCACATGTCGCGGCGCGGGTTGGGGCAAAAACTGCGCTCATCACGATGAAAGCCGGCACAATTGGGGAAATGTCATGCAATCCTGCAATTGGCGGGCTGGGCAAAGGCCATCTTGTCCGTGAGATCGATGCGTTAGGCGGTATCATGGCGCGGGTTGCGGATTATGCCGGCATCCAGTTTCGCCTCCTTAACCGAAGTAAAGGACCAGCCGTACAAGGACCCCGCGCACAATCTGATCGCGAGCGCTATCGCACGAAAATGCAGGAGGAAATGGCAGCACAGGAACGCCTCAGCGTGATTGAACAGGAGATCGTTGATATTGCGGTGGATGCTGGTGCCGTCAGTGGGGTCACGCTTGCAGATGGTACGACGGTTTCTGCAAAAAAGGTGGTCCTCACAACCGGAACTTTCTTGCGCGGTAAGATATTCATCGGAAAATCGCAACAGGCAGGTGGGCGCATGGGCGAAAGGCCCTCGACGCCGCTTGCCGAGAGGCTGGAACTGCTTGGGTTGGCCTTTGGTCGCCTCAAAACCGGCACTCCGCCGCGTCTAAAGTCTTCTACGATTGACTGGAGCGTTCTAGAACTTCAAGCTGGCGATGTTGATCCCACGTTTTTCTCGTTTGAGAGCGCTAGGGCGCAATGCCCACAAGTAAGCTGTGGGATCACTCATACAAATGAGCGCACCCACGAGATAATTCGCGATAATCTAGAGCAATCAGCGATGTACGGCGGAATGATTGACGGTGTGGGACCACGGTACTGCCCGTCAATTGAGGACAAGGTGGTCAGGTTTCAGGATAAAACGTCTCATCAGGTCTTTCTCGAACCAGAAGGACTTAATTCTGATCTGGTGTATCCGAATGGTGTTTCCACCTCCCTGCCCCTAGATGTGCAAGAGAGCTATATCCATTCCATGGCAGGATTGGAAAAGACCGAGATTGCCCAGCCGGGTTATGCGATTGAATATGACTACGTCGATCCAAGAAACCTTACCCATGCGCTGGAACTCAAAGAGTTGAACGGCCTCTTTCTGGCGGGTCAGATAAATGGAACGACTGGGTATGAAGAGGCAGCCGCACAGGGCTTGGTGGCCGGTTTAAATGCCGCTTTGTCGGCGGAAAATCATGAGCAGGTGCGCTTTAGCCGGGCGACATCTTATATCGGCGTGATGGTGGATGATTTGGTGACGCGCGGGGTTTCAGAACCTTACCGCATGTTTACCTCCCGCGCAGAATTTCGCCTTCATTTACGGGCAGATAACGCAGATCAACGATTAACGCAGTGGGGATATGATCTCGGCTGTGTATCTGAAGCGCGATACGCGTTGTTCCTTGCGAAAATGGACGCTCTTAATGCGCTCCGAGAGCGGCTGGATGCCCGCAAGTTTACGGCGTCCGAGTTGAACGCGGTCGATGTCCGCATAGGGTCTGGGAATTCCAGCAGGATAGGAACTGTTGCCCTAGAGTTGGCAGATTGCACGGTTGATAAACTAGCACAGATTGAACCGAAGCTGGCAAGCGCTGACGCTAGTATTGCGACGCAGGTGCAGAATGACTGCCGATACGTGACATATATTAAGCGGCAAGAACGCGAAGTGAAGGCGTTGCAAGAGGCGGAAGGAGTGTTGATCCCGAGTGATCTGGATTATGCATTCATTCCCGGGCTATCCAACGAGCTATCGCAAAAAATGATGGCTGCGCGCCCGTCTACGCTAAAAGATGCCGCAACTGTCGATGGCGTAACGCCGGCTGCCCTATTGCTCATATCCGGGGCGGTCCGCCGACATGGCTATGACTTGAAACACGATAGAAAGAATGCTGTCTAGTGGACAATGTTTCACGTGAAACAATGAGCAAACTTCAGAGCTATGTTGATTTGCTCTTAAAGTGGAACGCCAAAATCAACCTTATCGGTCGGAATACCGAGGCGGAAATTTGGAGTCGCCATATCGAAGATTCCATACAGCTCTCGCAGTATATCCCTCCTGCCGCGTTGGAGATTCTCGATATTGGCTCTGGGGGCGGCCTTCCGGGCATCGTGCTGAGTATTCTCAATCCTGAAAAGCGAATAACTCTAGTTGAAAGCGACCAAAGAAAAGCTGCGTTTTTGAGAACATGCATCCGCTCACTGCAGCTAAACGCAACGATCAGCACCGAAAGAGTAGAGGCCTTGCCGAGCACGCAAGCCGATTGCATCACCGCACGCGCCCTCGCACCCCTCGTTGACCTACTGGGCTACTGCGATCTACATTTGAAACGAAGTGGTGTTGCAGTTTTTCCCAAGGGCAGAGCGCACACAGCAGAAATTTCCGTGGCAGAGGGCCAATGGTCCTTTCACTATAAGACACATTCGAGCATAACATCCTCAGACGCCACAATCCTTGTCGTGTCCGATATATCAAAGGGCTAGAGCGCCGATGAGACAGTCCCCTCGGGTCTTTTCTGTGACGAACCAAAAGGGCGGTGTTGGAAAAACCACCACGGCGGTCAATCTCGGTGCGGCTCTTGCAGAAAAGGGCCGGCGTGTCCTCATCATCGACCTTGACCCGCAGGGAAATGCCTCAACTGGTCTGGGTATTCTGTCTGAGAGCCGCGTCAGATCTACCTACGATTTTCTCTTGGGCGACACCGATGAGGAAAGCTCAATTCAAAAGACGGGTATTCGCAACCTTTGGATTGTGCCCGCGACGGTTGACCTTAGCTCGGCAGACGTTGAGTTGATGTCCAATGATCGCCGCAGCCATCTTTTGAAAGATGAAATCACTGGCCCGCGTGTCGCTGCCTTCCAGTTCGACTATATATTGATCGACTGTCCCCCAGCACTCAACATATTGACGGTAAATGCACTGGTAGCGTCTCACTCAGTGATTGTCCCTTTGCAGAGCGAATTCTACGCCTTGGAAGGTCTCTCACAACTGATGCTGAGCCTCCGCGAGGTGCGCGATACAGCCAACCCCGGCCTCGGGATCGAAGGGATTGTGCTGACGATGTACGACAAGCGCAACAACCTCTCCCGTCAGGTGGAAGAGGACGCGCGCGAAAATCTTGGCGATCTGGTGTTCCAAACCGTGGTTCCGCGGAATGTACGCCTTAGCGAGGCGCCTTCCTTTGCCGTGCCCGTTTTGACCTATGACACCGGGTCCACGGGCAGTCAGGCCTACCGTGATTTGGCGCAAGAAGTTTTGGACCGCGAGCGGCGGTCATAGGGGGAGCATGACATGGTGACCAAACCAAATCGCAGCAGAGGCCTGGGCAGGGGGCTTTCGGCCTTGATGGCAGACGTTAGTCCCGATGGCGACACCGTGGACACGCCGCGCCGTCCCGATATGAATATCCCGATCGAACGCATTCACCCGAATCCCGATCAGCCCCGGCGCAATTTTGACGAGGCCGCCCTTAACGATCTCGCCGCCTCTGTCGGTGAAAAGGGTATCATTCAGCCGCTGATCTTGCGTCGAGATCCAAATAATAGTGAACAATATCAGATTGTTGCAGGTGAAAGACGTTGGCGCGCTGCCCAGATGGCACAGCTTCATGAAGTGCCCGCCGTCTTGCGTGAGTATTCCGATACAGAAACGCTCGAAATCGCGATTATCGAGAATATCCAGCGGTCCGATTTGAATGCGGTGGACGAGGCTGCGGGCTATCGTCAGCTAATGGATCGGTTCGGTCACACGCAGGATCAGCTCGCCAGCGCGCTTGGCAAGAGCCGCAGTCATATCGCGAACTCTATGCGCTTGCTCGCCTTGCCAGATGATGTGCAGGTTCTTTTGATCAACGGTGCCCTGACCGCAGGCCAAGCGCGCCCGCTGATCGGTCATGACCGCGCGTCGGAATTAGCCAAACAGATCGTGGCCAAGAAGCTCTCCGCCCGTCAGGCAGAACAGCTCGCTAAAGCCCCTGCCGCGACGGGGACCATACCGAAAGGCCCGAAAGCCAAAGCCGTAAAAGACGCTGACACTTTGCAAATCGAGGCGGAGCTGAAAGCACAGCTAAAGATGTCGGTGAGCATTGATCAAAACCCAAGCGGCGAGGGCGGCAAAATTACGATTGGATACCGCGACCTCGAACAGCTGGATGATCTTTTGCGTGCCCTCTCAGGCGGCTAATTTTACGCGCTGAGTAACCGTGCGAGGATCGAGTTCAGCAGGGGCCGCCCTGTCGCTGTGGTGCGCAACACCTCGTTTTCGAATGTCAGCAATCCCGCTTGGGTCAAAGCCCCCGCTTCTTGCCAAAATGTGGCATGTGAAATCGGATCGTCTAGTTCGATTTCCACGCCCGTTCGCAACCTCAACCCCATCATCAACCGCTCTTCAAAGACTTCGGCCTTAGACAACTTCGCCCTCAGGCTCTCTCCAGACCCATGACCCTCGACGCCCAGTCGCCACGCCCCCGGTGCAAGGGTTGTTTCCGTGGCATAGCGCGCGCCGCTCATCGTTAACCGCCCATGCGCTCCCGGTCCGATGCCCGCATAATCACCACCCGACCAATAGAGCATGTTGTGGCGGCTCTCGGCGCCGGGTGCGGCATGGTTGGATGTCTCGTACCCGGGCAGGCCAGCGGCCTCCGTCAGCCGTTGTGTCACGTCCCACATATCAGCGCCCAAATCTTCGCTTGGCAGGCCGCGCAGCCCGCCTTTGGCATAACGATCCCCAAAGGCGGTGCCGTCTTCAATCGTCAGCTGGTAAAGTGACAAATGATCTGGCTCCATCGCCAAAGCAGTGTCTAACTCGGCCCACCATTGATCTAGGCCTTGGTTTTGGCGCGCATAAATCAGGTCAAAACTGACCCGTGAAAACACTGATTTCGCCACGGCGAGTGCCTCCAGCGCTTCGCTGACAGAATGCATCCTTCCCAAGGCGCGAAGGTCCGCGTCATTCAACGCTTGGACGCCAACGGAAACCCGGTTGACGCCCGCCATCGCGTATCCCTCAAACCTGCGTGCTTCGATGCTCGTGGGGTTGGCTTCCAGCGTGATTTCGACGTCATTGGACAGGGACCAAGTCGCGCGCACGGCGTTCAATATTCGCTCGACAGTGTCTGCTGACATCAGGCTTGGGGTGCCGCCGCCAAAGAACACGGATCGCACCAGCCGCCCCGATGTTTCACGCCCAACACGTGCTATTTCTGCCTCAAACGCTGCCGCCCATTTCCCCTGATCGACGTTGGCCACGACATGGCTGTTGAAGTCGCAGTAGGGGCATTTGGCAGCACAAAACGGCCAGTGGATATAGAGACCAAAGTCCGGCAGATCAGGCAAAACAGCCCTTTACCAGCTTGGCAAATGCATCCGCGCGGTGGCTGATCTTGTTCTTTTCCCAGCGGTCCATTTCACCAAAGGTCTGTGTGTATCCATCCGGCTGAAAAATCGGGTCATAGCCATGCCCCTGATCCCCACGCATCGGCCAAACGAGCGTGCCGGGCATCACACCGGGAAATACCTCGTCATGTCCATCGGGCCACGCCAAAACCAAGGTACAACAAAACTGCGCCCGATGCGGATGCGGAGCGTTGATCGCCTCCAGCTCATCGTGCGCGCGTTGCATCGCCATCATGAAATCGCGTCCATTGGGGGTCTCTGCCCAATCCGCAGTGTGAACCCCCGGCTTCCCACCAAGCGCATCAATCGTGATCCCTGAATCGTCAGCCAGCGCGGGCAACCCTGTTGCCTGCGCCGCTGCATGTGCCTTGATCCGGGCGTTCCCGACAAAGGTATCCTCTGTCTCATCCGGTTCTGGCAACCCGTGATCGGAATTCGACGTAATAGACACCTCGAAAGGCTCTAATAAAGCCGAAATCTCTTCTAGCTTGCCAGTGTTATGGGTTGCTACAACCAGTTTTCCGCCGTCAAACCGCCGCGTCATCCCGTGACTGCCGCCAATTGTGCTGCTGTCAGCTCAGCGACGCCTTTTTCTGCCAGATCAAGCAGCGTGTTCATCTCATCGCGGCTAAACGTGGCCCCTTCGGCAGACATCTGCACTTCGATCATCTTGCCTGCTGTCATCACAAAGTTCCCGTCAACGCCCGCTTCGCTGTCCTCGGGGTAATCCAGATCCAACACAGGTTGACCCGCGTAAATCCCGCAAGAGATTGCGGCGACAGGATCAATCAGCGGATCACTCAGCACGTCGCCCGCTTTCATCAGCTTGTTCACGGCCAGCTTCAGCGCGACCCAACCGCCGGTGATCGACGCACAGCGCGTCCCGCCGTCGGCCTGGATGACATCGCAATCGACGGTGATCTGACGCTCGCCCAAGGCGACACGATCCACACCCGCCCGCAGGGACCGTCCGATCAGGCGCTGAATTTCCTGCGTCCGTCCGCTCTGGCCATTCTTGGCCTCACGCCGCATCCGCGTGTGTGTCGCGCGCGGCAGCATCCCGTATTCCGCCGTCACCCAGCCCAACCCGGTGTTTCGCATAAATGGTGGCACGCGGTCCTCGACCGAGGCGGTGCACAGCACATGCGTCTCGCCCATTTTGATCAGGCACGACCCCTCGGCATGGCGCGTCACGCCGGTCTCGATGGTGACGTTCCGCATGTCGTCGGTCTGGCGGCCGGATGGGCGCATGATCTTTCCCTTCAATATTGGTTGACCCGTGGCATAAAGAGCGCGCCTGCCGATGCCAACCCTGATTGACGAAGGGGGGCCAGCGGGGCTAAAACACCGTGTCCTCATACTAGGCAGCAGATGACCGAAAAGACGCCGAACATAGACGAGCTCAACGACCGCTCCCGCGAGGTGTTTCGCCGCGTGGTCGAGGGCTATCTGGCGACGGGCGATCCGGTGGGGTCGCGCACGCTCAGTCGTGCGTTGTCCGAACCGATTTCTGCCGCGACGATCCGCAATGTCATGCAAGACCTCGAATTTCTGGGCCTTCTCGATAGTCCGCATATCAGCGCGGGCCGTATCCCCACGCAGCTTGGCCTGCGCATGTTCGTCGATGGCCTGCTAGAGGTCGGCGATCTCGACGGCGAAGACCGCGCACGCCTTGACCAATCCGCAGGCAGCAATTCATCCGATGTTTCACAGCTGCTCGACCGCATGGGATCGGCTTTGTCGGGTGTGACAAAAGGCGCTAGCCTCGTCCTGACCCCAAAGCACGAAGCACCGATCCGCCATATCGAGTTTGTCTCGCTGACACCCGAACGCGCCTTGGTCGTCCTCGTCTTTGCGGATGGCCACGTCGAAAACCGCATTTTCACCCCGCCCTTGGGTCAGACCCCCAGCTCGATGCGCGAGGCGGCCAATTTTCTCAACGCACTCGCCGCCGGTCACACCCTGTCCGAGCTCGCAAACGTCATAAAACGCGAGATCACGACCCGCCGCCAAGAGATCGACACGCTGGCAGCCGACCTCGTGGAAACCGGCCTCGTCACATGGGTCAACGAAGGCGAACAGCACGAACGGCTGATCGTGCGCGGGCGCGGCAACCTTGTTGAGGACGGCACAAACGCGCTCGATCTCGACCGGATTCGCACGCTGTTTGATGACCTCGAACGCAAGCGTGACATCGCCAGTTTCCTCGATCTGACCGAAGGCGGCGACGGTGTGCGCATTTTTATTGGATCAGAGAACAAACTCTTTTCACTTTCGGGTTCCTCTTTGGTGGTTTCTCCCTATATGAACGCTGACCGAAAGATTGTGGGCGCCGTCGGCGTGATTGGCCCCACGCGACTGAACTACGGGCGCATCGTGCCCATTGTGGAATACACTGCACAACTGGTTGGAAAAGTGATCTCCGACCAAAGTGGCTGAAGGACGATTTGCATGGCTGACCAAGACCCTGAACTTCAATCTCTCGACGATCTCGCCGCCGAAGCGGATGAGATGGAATTGGCTGATGAGGCGGCTCTGGACGAGCTGGATGCCGTCATAGCCGAACGCGACGAGATGAAAGACCGTTTCATGCGGGCGCTGGCCGATGCTGAGAACGTGCGCAAACGCGCGGATCGGGATCGCCGCGAGGCCGAGAATTACGGCGGCTCCAAGCTCGCCCGCGACCTGTTGCCTGTCTACGACAACCTCAGCCGTGCGCTGGATACGATCCCCGAGGACAAACGCGCTGATCAAGCGGCCTTCATCGAAGGCATCGAGCTGACCATGCGCGAACTGCTCAGCGTGTTCAAAAAGCACGGCATCGAGATCGTAGAACCACAAGTCGGCGACCGTTTCGATCCGCAACAGCACCAAGCGATGTTCGAAGCCCCGCTGCCCGACACAAAAGCAGGCGACATCATCCAGGTTGCCGCCGTTGGTTTCATGTTGCACGACCGTCTGTTGCGTCCCGCGCAGGTCGGCGTATCCTCCACACCCGGCTAAGATCGCGCCCCGGCCAACGCGCCGGGGCTACGCCTTGCCCGCCAGTTCCTTCAGCTCATAGATCAGCGCCAAGGCTTCCTTTGGCGTCAAATCATCCGGTAAAACACTGTCCAGCTTTTCGTCCAAAGGCCGCGCTTGCGCCTGTTTAGACACTGGTTCTGAGGGTACAGCGGCAAACAGTGGCAGATCATCAATCAACGCCTCGCGCTTGCCCCCTCCTTCCCGCTCGCCTTTTTCCAACGCCTCCAAAACGACCTTCGCCCGCTCGACCACCTGCGTGGGCAGTCCTGCCAATCGCGCGACCTGCACACCATAGGACCGGTCCGCCGTCCCGCGCGTGACCTCGTGCAGAAAGATCACGTCGCCTTCCCATTCCTTGACCGTCACCGTCGCGTTTTCAACCCCATCCAAGCGGTTCGCGAGGCCCGCCATCTCGTGATAATGCGTCGCAAACACCGCGCGGCAGCGGTTCACCTCATGCAGATGTTCCAAGGTCGCCCAAGCAATCGACAAGCCGTCATAGGTCGCTGTGCCCCGCCCAATCTCATCGAGGATTACCAGCGCGCGATCATCAGCTTGGTTCAGGATCGCGGCGGTTTCAACCATCTCAACCATAAACGTCGAGCGCCCTTTGGCCAGATCATCGGACGCCCCGACGCGGCTGAAAATCTGGCTGACCATCCCGATATGCGCCGAGGTCGCGGGCACGTAGCTGCCCATCTGCGCGAGGATCGCGATCAGCGCGTTTTGTCGCAAAAACGTCGATTTACCTGCCATGTTAGGACCGGTCAGCAACCAGATCGACGCCTCCGACAGCCCGCAATCATTCGCCACAAACGGCGCACCGGTTTTGCGCAACGCCTGTTCAACCACCGGATGCCGCCCGCCCACAATGTCAAATGCACGACTATCATCCAGCTGCGGTTTGCACCAGTTTTCGCCCTGCGCCAGATCAGCCAATGCCGCCGCCAGATCCATGTCGGCTAGCGCTTGCGACAACATTCCGAGCGCCCCCGCTTGCGCCAAAATCGCATCGCTTAGGCCTGAATAGAGCCGTTTTTCGATCTCCAGTGCATTGCCGCCAGCGTTTAGAATCTTCGTCTCTAGCTCGCTCAGTTCCAGCGTGGTAAACCGCACCTGATTGGCTGTTGTCTGCCGATGAATAAACGTCTCGTTCAGCGGTGACGCCATCATCTTTTCCGCGTGCAGCGCAGTGGTTTCAATAAAATATCCCAGCACATTGTTGTGCTTGATCTTCAGTGCCGAAACGCCCGTCGCTTCTGCATATTGCCCTTGCAGTCCCGCAATCACTCCGCGCCCTTCGTCTCGCAGCGTGCGGGCCTCGTCGAGATCATCGTCATATCCGGTGGCGACAAATCCCCCATCGCGCATCAGCATCGGCGGCTCAGCGATCAGAGCGGCGTCCAGAAGGTCTAACAGTTCATCTTGTCCAATCAGCGCACCCGCCGCGTCCGCCAAAGCACCATCCAGCGCTTGCCCACCACAAAGCGTTGCAATCTGTTCTGCCACGCCCAAAGTATTGCGCACGGTCGCCATGTCACGCGGCCCGCCGCGCCCAATTGCCAGCCGAGAGATCGCGCGATCCAGATCGCCCGATTGCCGCAACGCGCCCCGCAGGTCCGACCCGAAAGACGAGTTCTCCAGCATATGTGTCACCGAGGCCAACCGCGCCTGAGCCGTCTCCAGATGACAGGTCGGGCTAGCCAATCGCCGCTCGAGCAGCCGCGCACCACCCGGTGTCACCGTCCGGTCAATCGCGGCCAGCAGCGACCCGGCCCTGCCGCCTGCATTCGCGTGCGTCAATTCTAGCGACCGTCGCGTCGCCGCATCAATCTGCATCGCCGTCCGCGCGCCTTCTTGCACCGGGTGTCGCAGCAGGGGCATCGCGCCCTTTTGTGTTAGGTCGATGTATTCGAGCAGCCCCGCCATCGCGGCTACTTCGGCCCGTGCAAAGCTGCCAAAGGCGTCGAGCGAGGCGACCCCGAACGTCTTGCACAAGCGCTTTTCGCCCGACGTGCTGTCAAACGCGCTGCGCCCCAATGGCGTCATCGCAGACCCTATATCAGACACTAATGAGGCCAAATCCTGCTCTAATGCCTCCGACACCAACACCTCTTTTGGCGTCAGTCTCGCCAGTTCCGGCCCCAAGCGCACCCGCGAGCACGGCATGACGTAAAACGCGCCCGTCGAGATATCGACCCACGCCAGCGCGCCCTCGTCACGGACCTCGGCGTAGCCCGCCAGATAGTTGTGCCGCCGTGCGTCCAGCAGCGTGTCCTCGGTCAATGTGCCGGGTGTGACCAATCGTACGACATCACGTTTCACGACCGATTTATACCCGCGTTTCTTTGCCTCGGCCGGGCTCTCCATCTGTTCGCAAACAGCCACGCGAAACCCCTTGCGGATCAGCGTCAGGAAATATCCTTCGGCGGCGTGGTGCGGGACGCCGCACATGGGGATGTCATTCCCGCCATGCTTGCCGCGTTTGGTCAGCGCGATGTCGAGTGCCTCGGCCGCAGCCACCGCATCGTCGAAAAACATTTCGTAGAAATCACCCATCCGGTAGAACAGTAGCGCGTCAGGATATTGCGCTTTGATCTCCAGATATTGCGCCATCATTGGCGTCACGTTCGTCTCGGTCATTTTGCCCCCCGGCCCACGCGCCGTGACAGTACCGGGGCCGCGATTGCGGGAAAAGGGGTAAACGGATGACTTGCACGCAGAGGGTGGGCCGCAGATAGTTTGCTGAACGGACGAGCAGCAGGAAAACGGCGATGACTATTTGGAACCTAGGCTCTATCAATGCCGATCATGTTTATCAGGTCCCGCATATCCCGGCGCCGGGCGAGACGATTGCGGCCCGTGCCGTCACCGTTGGTTTGGGGGGCAAGGGCGCGAATATGTCGGTGGCGATCGCACGGGCGGCGGGGCATGCGGCGCATATCGGGGCCGTGGGTGCGGATGGGCGGTGGATGGTTGACCGGTTGACCGAATACGGCGTCGACACGCGCTATATTCTGACTGTGGAAGGTGTCACGGGGCATGCAATTATCACGGTTGGGGATGATGGAGAAAACGCGATTGTCCTGCATCCCGGTGCAAACCAGCGGCAGAATGCAGAACACGTGTTTCAGTGTCTAACAAGCGCCAAACCGGGTGATTTCTTCTTGTGTCAGAACGAAACGTCGCTGCAATATGACGCAATGTGTAGGGCGAAGGAGCGTGGGCTATCGCTTGCCTACGCCGCCGCACCTTTTGATGTTGGGATCACGCAAAAACTGGCCCCAATGCTCGACTATCTGTTCTTAAATGAGGTCGAAGCCGAGCAATTCGAGGCAGCAACAGGCGCGCAGATCGGGAAAGCGGGGCCGCAGAATGTCATCGTGACGCGGGGGGCGCGGGATACCTTGTGGTACCTGCGCGGCACGTCAAAGGTGCAGCGGTTCGCAGCGCAACAGGTTGATGTGGTCGACACCACGGGCGCTGGCGATACGTTCACTGGGTTCGTTTTGGCGGGTCTGGATCGGGGGTTGCCAATCGCCCAGGCGATTTCTCAGGCGATGCGCGCGGCTGCGATCAAGGTCACGCGGGCAGGGGCTGCGGATGCGATCCCCGATCTGGCCGATGTTCAGGCGGCCATGCAATCAGGTTGATCAGCAGGCGGCGGACATATGCACCATCGCGACGCCGAACGTGGCATTGCTGGTCGAATTTGCCAGCGATGGTGCGCCGTGGACGACCAATCCGAGGGCGATTGCGATGCAGAGCGATGTGAGCTTCAGGGCGCTGTGTGAGGTGTCTTTGCTGAATGAGCGTGTCATGAGGTTTCTCCTGTGTCTGAAACGATATTGCGCCTTTCCGGGCATTGTCTCAATTCACCCCCCCGTGACCTCACGCCCGGTTTACCGCTTGGCAGCAATCAGCCGCTCATCTAGCGTTTTTCTGTAACATAGGGGGGCGAAATGTGGCCGAAAACGTAACAACCCATCAGGCTCAGGACGATCCGCGCAATGAAACCATTCGCATTTGGGTCAACGGTGTAACAAAACCCCGCGCCGAGGCGATGGTCAGCGTTTTCGACAGTGGTTTCATGCTGGGCGACGGTGTGTGGGAAGGCTTGCGTCTCTATCACGGGCGCTGGTCATTCGTGGATGAGCACCTCGACCGGTTGTTCGAAGCGGCGCTGGCGGTGGATATCGCCATCGGCATGACGCGCGATGAGTTAGTCGCAGCGCTGGATTACACAGCCCGCGAGAACGACATGACCCACGACGCCCACGCCCGGCTGATGGTGACGCGCGGCGTCAAAGTTCGGCCCTTTCAGCACCCGTCGTTGTCGCGGTCCGGCCCCACTGTCGTGATTATTATGGAGCACTCCAAACCCAACGCGCCGCGCCCGATCCGTCTGGCCACCGTCCCGCACCAACGCGGTCTACCGATGACCCAAGATCCCAAGCTGAACAGTCATTCCAAG
>CALHAP010000058.1 GCA_937931795.1 uncultured Paracoccaceae bacterium | reverse complement strand
TCTGATGTTGGCGGTAGTTCAACAACTAAATTGCTGAAAGACATTGCTTACGGTTTCTTGAAGGTCAAAGTCGAAAAACACACTGGGATAGAACTTTAGTTGTAAGCGAAAGCTAATGACCTCAATGGCCTTTATAAAGTTGACGTACTTTTGAGGTGACACTTCAGTTTAGCGCTGACTTAGTTGACCCATGAAAAAACTCGCCCTCCTCCTGACCCTCCTCACCACCCAAGCCGCTGCCCAATCCTCGGCACTCCCCGGCGACCCTTGCCACATCACGACGCCTTGCGCGCTCGGCGACCGCTCCTACCATGTCCGCGAACCCGATGGTTGGGACGGGGTCACGCCGCTGCCCGTGATGCTGCATTTCCACGGTTGGGCGCGGACGGGGGCTTTGCCCGTGCAACACCAGCGGATCTCTGGCCATACGCGCCGCCGCGATGTCTTGTTGGTGGCCCCAAACGGGCGCAACCGGACGTGGAATTTTCGCGCAGGCAGCCCAGATGTACCCTTCGCCGATGCGGTGCTCGCGGATGTGGCTGCGCGCTACCCGGTGGACGCCGATCGCATCCTGATTTCGGGCTATTCGTTCGGGTCCGCGATGGCGTGGCGATTTGTCTGCGAGAGCGGCAATGACGTGCGGGCGCTGATCGCTGTATCCGGGACGCTGCGCCGTCAGGGTGAAACCTGCGCCGAGGCACCGCAAGAAGTGCGTCATGTGCACGGGTTGGACGATACGGTGATGGATTTTCCGATGGGACCGGGCGGCGATGTGCTGCACCCGGTCAAGCTATGGCGCGCGCGTTTGGGATGTGGCGCGGAACAAGCGTTGGGGGCCTATCAGGTCGTTTCGTGGCTGTCCTTTGACCGCTATGTTTGGGACTGCGCCGAGGGGCGGGTGATCTATGATCTGCATCCGGGCGGGCATTTCATTCCGCATGGGTGGATTGGGCGGCAATTGGACGAGATATTGGGACTGCCGCCGCGCTATCCGTAAGATTATCTGGACGAGACAAACATCGCACCGCCCGCCATCTGATTGTGACCACCACCGCCAGAATGCCCGGTCCGGCATCCAAATGAATAGGTCGAGGCCCGGAACGTGCGGGCTTCACAATCGTCGCGGCGCGCCCCTGCGGTGGAAATTCCGGTGCTCACCTCGGTTTGTCCGCCCTGCTGCGCGATTTGGATCGAGCGGATAACCATCGGAGACAGGACCAGTGACATTGAAAATATCAGTAAAATCGGACCTCTGTTTTTCATGGGAACGGCTCCTCTCGTGTCTAATGTGGTGCTCGGTGGCGAATAAAATGCAAGATATGCCTAGCGGTTCGTGATGTTGGGGGTTTGTCGCAATTGGGGCTGTTTCATGCCGTTTGCTTCCACTTGTCGCAGACATGCGCTAAGACGCAGCGGATAGTTTTCGCACACGGATCATTGCCATGAAATTCACGCTCAGCTGGTTAAAATCGCACCTTGAGACCACCGCATCGGTCGACGAGATTTGCGAGGTGCTCACGGATTTGGGCCTAGAGGTCGAAGGCGTTGAAAACCCTGTAGCCAAGCTGGCAGCCTTTACCATTGGCAAGGTCACCAGCGCGGAAAAGCACCCTGACGCGGACAAACTGCGCGTCTGTCAGGTTGCCACTGATGAAGGCACGACCCAGATCATTTGCGGTGCGCCCAACGCCCGCGAAGGCATCACCGTCGTTATCGCCAAACCGGGCGTTTATGTGCCGGGCATTGATACCACCATCGGCGTTGGCAAAATTCGTGGCATCGAAAGCTACGGTATGATGTGTTCCGAGCGCGAGATGGAGCTGTCCGAAGAACATGACGGCATTATTGAACTGCCCTCCGGTGAGGTCGGTCAGAGCTTTGCCGATTGGCTGGCGGTGAATGATCCCAGCAAAGTTGACCCTGTGATCGAGATCGCCATAACCCCGAACCGCCCCGATGCACTGGGCGTGCGGGGCATTGCCCGTGATCTCGCCGCACGTGGGTTGGGCCAGATGAAAGCGCGGGATGTTGATGCCGTTGCGGCCTCTTTCCCATGCCCTATCGCAGTGTCCATTGATGATGATGCATCGTCTCAAGCGCCGGTTTTCTATGGTCGTTTGATCAAGGGTGTGGAAAACGGAGCGTCTCCCGACTGGTTGCAACATCAATTGCGCGCCATTGGTCTGCGTCCGATTTCCTTCCTTGTCGATGTCACGAATTGGTTTACCTATGATCTGAACCGTCCTTTGCATGTCTTTGACGCTGACAAAATCGCGGGCGGTGCCTTGTGCCTGCACCGTGCGGCGGGTGGTGAAACCTGTGTGGGTCTTGATGAAAAAGAATACGTAATGCCCGAAGGCGCGACGGTCATATCCGACGGTGCAGGCCCCCAAAGTATCGCGGGCGTCATGGGCGGTCTGTCTACGGGCGTGACCGAAGAGACGGTGAACGTCTTTGTCGAGGCCGCGTATTTTGATCCTGTGCGCACCGCCTACACGGGCCGCGCGCTGAAGATTAACTCAGACGCGCGCTACCGGTTTGAGCGCGGGATTGACCCTGTGTTTACCCCCGAGGGTCTGGAACATGCCGTGCGGATGATCGTGGACCAAGCGGGTGGCGAGGCGTCCGAGGTTGTCGTCGCGGGCGAAATCCCCGATGTGTCGCGCGCCTACAAACTGGACACGGATCGCGTGCAATCGCTGGTGGGAATGACGATTGCGCCCGACACTCAGCGCGCGACGTTAGAGGCGCTCGGCTTTACCTTCGATGGTGACATGGCGCAGGTTCCAAGCTGGCGACCCGATGTGCAGGGCGAGGCTGACTTGGTCGAAGAAGTGGCGCGGATCGCATCGCTGACGAAACTGGTCGGAGTGCCATTGCCGCGTCTTGCTGGCGTGTCCAAACCTGTGCTGACGCCCGCCCAGAAACGACTGACGGCTGCGCGCCGAACCTGTGCTGCTTTGGGCTACAACGAATGCGTCACCTATTCTTTCATCGACCACAAAACAGCGCAATTGTTTGCGGGTGGTGATGACGCGACGATGCTGCAAAACCCGATCTCCAGCGAGATGAGCCATATGCGCCCGGCTTTGCTGCCCGGTCTCTTGCAGGCGGCGGCGCGCAATCAGGCGCGGGGCTTTCAGGATGTCGCATTGTTTGAGGCAGGTGATGCTTTTGCGGGCGGCGAGCCGGGCGAGCAGCACAGCCAAGTGACCGGTCTGCTGATCGGACGCACCGGACCAAAGGACGTGCATGGCGCCGCCCGCGCGGTTGATCTTTACGATGCAAAGGCCGACGCAGAGGCGGTCTTGGCCGCCATCGGCGCGCCCGCCAAAGTGCAAATTCTGCGCGGTGCGGACGATAGTTGGCACCCAGGACGGCACGGTAAAATCTGTCTTGGCCCTAAGAAAGTGCTCGGTATTTTTGGGGAAGTGCATCCCAAAGTGCTCCGCGAAATGGGGATCAAGGGCACCGCCGTCGCCTTCACCATTTGGCCTGGCGAAGTACCACTGCCCAAGAACGCGACGACAACCCGCGGCGCTTTGTCCGGCACTGATCTGCAAGCGGTCGAGCGCGATTTCGCCTTTGTCGTGGATGCCGATGTCGAGGCGTTGACGCTGGTGAACGCGGCTGGCGGCGCGGACAAGGCGTTGATCAGTGACGTGCGGGTCTTTGACGAATTCATCGGGGGATCACTGGGCGAGGGCAAGAAATCCTTGGCGATCACCGTGCGTCTGCAACCCACCGATAAGACCTTGAACGAGGGTGATATCGAGGCGGTCAGCACAAAAATCGTCGAAAAGGTGAGCAAAGCCACAGGTGGCGTACTGCGCGGATAAAAGGGAGTGCGGCAATGACGTTGAATGTCTATCTATCGGGCGAAATTCACACCGACTGGCGCGATCAGATCATTGCCGGTGCCGAGGGTCTGGATATCGCCTTTGACAGCGCTGTGACCGACCATGCGGCCAGCGATGATTGCGGTGTGGCGATCCTCGGGGCGGAGGCGGACAAGTTTTGGCATGACCGCAAGGGCGCCAATATGAATGCTATCCGCACACGGCGGGGCCTAGAGTCTGCCGATGTGGTCGTTGTGCGTTTTGGCGATCAGTACAAGCAATGGAACGCTGCATTTGATGCGGGCTATGCAGCGGCCTTGGGGAAATCGCTGATCATTTTGCACGATCCAGCCCATGATCATCCTCTGAAAGAGGTGGATGCTGCGGCGCAGGCGGTGGCCCGGACGCCGCAGCAGGTGGTCGAGATCTTGCGCTATGTTCTGACGGGTGCGCTGCCGGGTTAGGCCTCGCGGGGTGGGATATTCTTGCCCTTTTGCACGGCAGGTCGCGCCAGAAAGCGGTCGAGATAGGAGGGCACGTTTTTAAGCGCGTTGAATTCCAGCATATCCTTGGTGCCATAGAACTCTAGTGCGTTCAGCCATGGGGCGATGGACATGTCTGCGATGGAATAGTCGCCCGCGATCCAATCACGTCCGTCCAACGCACCATCTAGCACGGCCAGCAGCCGCTTGCTTTCCGCCAAATACCGTTCGCGCGGACGGGGGTCTTCAATTTCCTTGCCAGCGAATTTGCTAAAATACCCAAGCTGGCCGAACATCGGCCCAAGGCCGCCCATTTGCCACATCAGCCATTTGATGACCTGCGCCTTATCAGAGGCCGTGTTGCCAATGAACTGGCCTGATTTCTCGCCGAGATAAATCAAGATCGCGCCGCTCTCAAACAGCCCAACGGGCGCGCCATCTGGCCCGTTGGGGTCAATGATAGCGGGAATTTTATTGTTGGGGCTAAGCGACAGAAATTCCGGGCTGCGCACATCTGCGTCCGATAGGGTCACGCGGTGGGCTTCATACGGGATGCCCATTTCTTCCAATGCAATCGAGACCTTAACCCCGTTTGGTGTGGGGTAGGAATAGAGCTGCAAACGTTCGGGGTGCTGGCTTGGCCATTTGTTGGAGATGGTAAATGTTGGTTTGGTCATGGGCTGGTCCGCCGTTGTTGTTTCAATTGTAAGCTAGGCTGAAACAATCCGTGAAAAAACCCATGCATATGCCTAAAAATGATGCTAATCCTGTGCGTACAAGCGCAGAAAAGCAAAAAATGTGCTGTAGCCAAATAAAAGTAAGGGACAAACGAATGATTCAAGAGTTCAAAGATTTCATCGCCAAAGGCAACGTCATGGACATGGCCGTTGGTATCATTATGGGTGCGGCGTTTACCGCGATCGTGGGTTCGCTCGTTGACGATCTGGTCACACCGCTGATCGGTCTGTTCATGGGCGGCGTTGATTTTAGCGCTCTGTCTGCATCCGTTGGCGACGCTGTCTTCGGATACGGCAAATTCATCATGGCGATCATCAACTTCCTGATCATCTCCTTCGTGGTGTTCTTGCTCGTCAAAGCCGTGAACAAGATGCAGCCACCTGAAGAGGAAGCACCATCCGGCCCGAGCCAGGAAGATCTGTTGGCTGAGATCCGCGACGCGCTAAAAGCCCGCTAATCCTAGCCTGAGTTTCGGAAGGGCCCGCCAAATGCGCGGGCCCTTTTTCGTTTTCGACTACTTTTTCAACGCAAGCGCGGGTGAGATGACGTCGATCCCCAGAGCTTTGCCAACTGCGTAGTAAGTCAGCTCGCCCGCATGGACGTTCAATCCGTTCAACAGGTGCTCATCGTCTTCACAGGCCTGCTTCCAGCCCTTGTCGGCCAGCGCCAGCATGAAGGGCATCGTGGCATTTCCGAGCGCGATTGTGGATGTGCGCGCCACGGCGCCGGGCATGTTCGCCACGCAGTAATGCATAATGCCGTCGACGTCGTAGATCGGGTCTTGGTGGGTCGTGGCACGGCTGGTCTCGAAACATCCGCCTTGGTCAATCGCGACATCTACGAGGGCAGCGCCCGGTTTGAGCGTGCTCAGTTGATCTTTTGTGATCAGTTTCGGTGCGGCTGCACCGGGGATCAGGACCGCGCCCACGATCAGATCGGCCTGTTCGGCCAGCTCGGCGGTGTTGCCAGCACTGGCGTAGCTGGTTTTGAACTGACCACCGAAGACGTCGTCGAGGTAGCGCAGACGGGGCAGGGACCGGTCCAGCACCGTGACATCCGCGCCCATGCCCGCCGCGATCTTGGCCGCATGCGTGCCGACAACACCGCCGCCAATCACGACCACACGGGCCGGGCCGACACCGGGGACGCCACCCATGAGAACACCGCGTCCGCCATTGGCCTTTTGCAACGTCCATGCGCCGACCTGTGGCGCGAGACGGCCTGCGACTTCGGACATCGGCGCCAGCAATGGCAATCCGCCCATGTGATCCGTGACCGTTTCATAGGCGATGGCGGTACAGCCTGATGCGAGCAGATCGCGTGTTTGCTCGGGGTCGGGGGCGAGGTGCAGATAGGTGAACAGCAGCTGGCCTTCGCGCAACATCTTGCGCTCGACAGGCTGGGGCTCTTTGACCTTCACGATCATCTCGGCGGCGGCGAAAATCTCTGCCGCTGTTCCCGCAATGCTGGCACCCGCGGCGATGTAATCCTCGTCCGTGAACCCTGCGCCAATCCCGCCGTTTGTTTCGACAGTCACCGTATGACCGTGGGCGACCGCCTCGCGGGCGGCGTTTGGCGTCAATCCGACGCGAAACTCTTGTGGTTTGATTTCTTTTGGACAGCCGATGTGCATCTTAATTTCTCCCTTGCATTGGGCGCACTATCTTTCAGCCCGATCCGCAAAGTACGGGCGATAATCATCTACGTTTGCGGTATCATTGCACGATTGTTGCGTGTATGCTTGGATGCTAGGGAGTAATGTGCGCATGTCAGATCTGGACAGTATTGATCGTCGAATCTTGGACGCGTTGCAGCGGGATGGACGTATGTCCAATGCTGATCTGTCCGACAAGATAAACCTGTCCGCATCGGCCTGTCACCGCCGTGTGCATCGCTTGGAAAAAGAGGGCTGGATCAGGGGGTACGTGGCCCTTGTTGACCCGCGCAAGGTCGGGCGGCCAACGACGGTCTTTGTCGAGATCACGCTCAGCGGCCAGGCGGATGAGGTGCTGGATGCGTTTGAACGCGCGGTGGCCCGTGTTCCCGATGTGCTGGAATGTCATTTAATGGCGGGGTCTGCGGATTATCTGCTGAAAGTCGTGGCCCTCGATACCGAGGACTTCGCACGTATTCACCGCCGCTATCTGGCAACGCTGCCGGGCGTGTTGCAAATGCAATCAAGCTTTGCGCTGCGGACCGTGCGCCAAACCACCGCGTTACCTGTTTGACGCAGGCCCATGGCGCGCCATAGTGGGGGATATGACAGCACATATTGACCGTGATCACCCCATGCGCGACATCATGGCCCGCCTGCGCATGATGGGGCAAAACGGCGATGTGTCGGTGGCCGATGTGCTGTCCGAATTTGGCGCGACATCGTTTTTGCCCGCGCTGATTGTGCCGGCGTTTCTCGTCACTTCACCGCTATCGGGTGTGCCCTTGTTCACCACGATCTGCGGGCTGACTATCCTCATCATCGCGTCGCAAATGGTGTTTGGACGCCATTATTTGTGGCTGCCCGAGTTTTTGACCAAGCGCCACGTTCCGGGGGCTAAATTGGAATGGGCGATGGATAAAACCGAGTGGTTGGGCCGTTTGCTCGACCGTATGTCACGTCCGCGCTGGCATTGGCTGACGAGCGCCCCGGTGTTGTGGTGCGCGAAACTGGTCTGCATGGTCTGTGGCGCGGTGATGCCGTTTCTCGAATTTATCCCGTTTTCGTCGTCTTTTATGGGGCTGTCTGTGTCACTGATCGCCATTGGCTTGCTCGCACGCGACGGGGTGTTCTTGATCGCGGGTATGTCAGCTGCCTGCGTAGGCGTGTCGATCCCGTTCTTTGTCGCGAGCAAAATCGCGGAAGTGGTGTGACGCGCCCAAAGAAAAACCCCCGGCGACGGAGCGGCGGGGGTTGATCTGGATGCTTTTACGGTGGGTCTTACAAAAGACCTTCACGCTGTAGCTTTTTGCGAGCGAGTTTGCGCTGACGGCGAATCGCTTCGGCTTTTTCGCGTGCTTTTTTCTCAGACGGCTTCTCGAAATGCTGCTTGAGCTTCATCTCGCGGAAGACACCCTCACGCTGAAGTTTTTTCTTCAGGGCGCGGAGGGCCTGATCGACGTTGTTGTCGCGAACACTGACCTGCATGTGGTTTTCACCACCTTTCTAGTTTGAGTTGCAAGGATTTGCAGGAAGTTGGCGCATAGCAAATCTGCCCTAGCTTGTCTAGAGTTCTGGCAAGCTGTCTCGAAAGGACACCCT
>CALHAP010000057.1 GCA_937931795.1 uncultured Paracoccaceae bacterium | reverse complement strand
ATACCAGCGCAACGCGAAGTGCATCCCAAACAGAGAAATCGAGAACACCTCGGGGTGCAACCAGTCGGGAAAGGGGATGCCTGTCATGGGCGTTGGAATGGGGCGCACCTGCGGCGAAGTCAACCACCCTGCCGGGGTTGTGAGGTGCAGCGCGGTGACCCATATATAAGGGAACCAGAACGGAGAGACCGCCATGCAAAGCCGCAACAAATTTTTCGACGACATGTCGCAACTGATGACCAACGCCATGGGCGTCGCCCAAGGGGCCAAGGACGAAGCCAGCACCGCGATGTCATCCATGATGGACCGCTGGCTGGCGGACCGGGATTTCGTGACACGCGAAGAGTTCGACGCGGTGCGGGCCATGGCGCAAAAGGCGCGCGAAGAGAACGAGGCGCTGAAGGCGCGGATTGAGGCGTTGGAGGGGTAGGGTTCCGAATTAGGGTCGGAAACGAAGAGCCTGCAACTCGCTCAACGACTTCGACAAGTCTACCTCTTTCACTGGCATGTTTGTTCCCCCCAGTTTTGCGCGTAAATCAACGTGTTTTAGACCTGTGTGATTTTCATCTATCGGTTTGTGGCGCCATTCAACCACCATTTTGCTGTAGTTGTCAGGTGAAGTTAAAGCCGGGACGCCGTATGTTATCTCTGCGCCGGCAAACACGGTATGTGTGTATGGTGACAACAAAAAATCGGCATTTGTTGTGAAGCTGATTTTTTGGAAGGCATAGCTTTCTTCAAATATGCCAGGGCGATTGACATGATATCCTTTGCGAAACCTCTGTGCATCTGAGCCTTCCAAGGTCACGAATGGTGCGGTCACAGCTATTTCGCTAGTGTTTTCGAGAATTATAAGGAAGTTTTGACCATATTGCCTAAAATGTGGCAATTTGCTCGGAGGTTGGCCCGTAAGTTTCAATGCAACTGACATGCTCGCTTCTTTAGCCTGAAAAAACGCGTCACGGATCATTCGCTGATCCATAATAATCGTGCCTTGTAGCGTTCGGCGATAGAACCTGTGATTTCGCGCTACGCCGCATTGATGCGGTGCATCGTCAGAGGGAGGGATGTCGATGACGATATGACTGCAATCACCCTCAGTCTCGGCAGATACTTTTATTCCAAATGGTGGGGGTGAAATCCAATCGCTTAGGGATGCTTCAATTTTTGACACCAACGCGTCGCACTTTTCAAGATGTTGCAGGTCTTCGATAATATCGAGCCCGTCCTGCTTGCTTGTAATTGCCCCAAAAACGAGAGTGCCGCCATCTGCGTTGAGAAAACCGCAAATTGTCCGCGCTAGACCGTCAACGTCGTCTTTTTCCAGATCTTTTGTGTTTGGGGTCTTTTTAGACTTTGCTTCAAGGCGAAAACCCTCAGCTTGCCCAATCCACTGCTTTTTGTCCGACATCTAAAAACCTCAATATTTCAATAAGATAACGTACGCTTAGCTGCCTCTGCGCTTGACATTGAGCTTAAAGAATTTTTGCGCGCGTTTCGTCTGCGAAAAGGTTGTCAGGTGCCTTTTCGCAGCGCCAGCAATGCCCCTCAAAACTCCCCCAAATACGCCGCCAAGATATCCCGTGCTGCTTCCAGATCGCTCTTATGGACCATCTCGGTGACCGTGTGGATGTAGCGCGTGCCGACGACGATGCCGATGGCGCGCGCGCCTGCCGCCGCCTGTTGCACTGCCGCGCCGTCTTGGCCGCCCGAGGCGAGCATGGTGCGTTGGTAGGGGATCTTTGTTTTGATCGCGAGGGCTTCGATATCGGCCACGAGGCCTTTGTCGGCGATGAAGCTGCCGTCGCGGATGTGCAGGCCGAACCCGTCGCCTTGCTTTGTCGTGCGGCTCTGCTCAGGGACGCCGGGCGTGTCA
The DNA here is from genome assembly GCA_937931795.1 of uncultured Paracoccaceae bacterium. Classification (GTDB taxonomy): domain Bacteria; phylum Pseudomonadota; class Alphaproteobacteria; order Rhodobacterales; family Rhodobacteraceae; genus JALZWD01. The sequence goes on along the minus strand of CALHAP010000057.1, from coordinate 10,195 downwards.
CATGACAGGGTCACGTCGATGCCGATGCCGATGTCGGGCTGAACAGCGAAGGACGAGGTGCGCGCACCGCGCAGGCCGACTTCTTCTTGGGTTGTGAACACCACGTGGATTTCTGCGCCGCGTCCTTTGTCGCCCAGCTGTTTGATCGCCTCGATCCCCAGCCAACAGGCGATGCGGTTGTCGAGCGCCTTGGAGACGATCTTGTCGCCGATCTCGATCAGCGGTTCGTCCATGACGACGTAGTCGCCGACCTTCACGTGGTCCTTCGTCTTTTCGCCAAAGCCCAGATCAATCACAAATTCAGTGACTTCCGGCACTTTCTTACGGTCCTCGGCGCTGGCGATATGCACGGGCTTGCCGCCGGGGTTCATCACACCTTTGAGATCGCCACCCTCCGTACAAACCAGCACACGCCGCGAGAACAGGTTGCGCGTGTCAAAGCCGCCGACGGGCAGGACATGCACGAACCCTTTGTCGGTGATGTGGCTGACGAGAAACCCAATCTCGTCCATGTGGCACAGCAACATGATCTTCGGCGCATCGTCTGATTTCGCACGCCGCACGCAATGCAGCGAGCCCATGGGATCGGTGCGCACATCGTCAAACAGCCCGCCGATCTCGCTCTCGATCAGCGCGCGCACACGTTCCTCATTGCCCGGAACGCCGGGGGTTTCGCACAGACGGGTCAGCAGGTCGATGTTCATTGGGCAGGCCTTTGGTTTGATGTGGTTTTCAAGAGTGTGCGCCGCCCGGCGCAGTGTCGCAATGGCTGTGCTGCATCTTTGCGACAAATTTCAGACCGAATTTACCTTTATCCCCAACATATAGGTTTACAGACCACCCCAACGCCTTCACCGTATTTAGTATGGCCGGCGACTGATACCACCGTCCTTAGAGCAAGCACCAAGCGCGCGCCCTAGAGGGGCTAACCGACGTGAGGGCTGAAAAAAGTGCCGCAAAGGCGCAGAAAGATTGAGGGCGATATGGCACTAATTGAGCCATTTGACGATATGGATGCACTGCATCCGATTGATCTGGTCGAGAGCATTGCGACGCAACATGCGTGGGAATTTGACCGTCTGGGCGACAACCAGATCGCGATGGCGGTCGAAGGCCAATGGCGCACATATGCCGTCACACTGGCGTGGTCCGAATGCGACGAGACCCTCCGCCTGATTTGCACCTACGACGCCGAGCCGCCCACAGCCCGCATGCCGCAGTTCTACGAGATGCTAAACGCCGTGAACGACCAATGCTGGGCGGGCGCGTTCACATGGTGGCCCGAGCAAAAGCTGGTGGTCTATCGCTACGGGCTGGTGCTGGCGGGCGAACAGAGTGTCGGCCCCGATCAGGTCGACACGATGATCGGCACGGCGGTGGCAGCCTGCGAGAAGTATTATCCGGCGTTCCAACTGGTGACATGGGGCGAGCAGACGCCCGCCGAAGCGCTGCAAGTCGCGATGACCGAGGCCTATGGGCGGGCGTAGAGTTCGGCTGTATTTCGCGGCGGCCCTCTGCTAGCTTTGCGAAAATATGGGGGCTGAAATGAGTGATATTGCTAACCGCGGCCTTGTCCTGTTGGGCTGTGGCAAGATGGGTGGGGCGATGTTGGCGGGGTGGCTGGACGGTGGCTTGCCAGCAAGCAGTGTCACCGCCCTTGATCCCAACCCCTCTGATTGGCTGAAATCGACCGGTGTGCATCTCAACGCCGACTTGCCAGCTGACCCTGCCGTGGCCTTGATCGCGGTGAAACCTCAGATGATGGGGGCCGCTTTGCCTGCGTTGCAGGCCTTGGGCGGTGATACGATTTTCCTGTCTGTGGCTGCGGGCACGTCTATCGCGGCGTTTGAGGCCGCGTTCGGGTCCGAGGCCGTGATCATCCGCGCCATGCCCAATACGCCAGCAGCCGTGGGCAAGGGGATCGCGGCGTTGGTTGGCAATTCGAACGCGCGCGAGGCGCACATGGCATTGGCCGAAGATCTGCTCGGGGCTGTCGGCCAAACCGTCAGGCTGGACACCGAGGCGCAGATGGACGCGGTCACGGGCGTGTCGGGGTCGGGGCCTGCCTATGTGTTCCACATGATCGAAGCGATGGCGGAAGCCGGTAAAGCGCAGGGCTTGTCCCCCGACCTCGCGATGAAATTGGCCAAGGCGACGGTCGCGGGGGCGGGGGCCTTGGCCGAGAGCGCAGACGAGACGCCTGCGCAATTACGCGTCAACGTCACCTCGCCCAATGGCACGACGCAGGCGGGGCTGGAGGTCTTGATGGCTGAAATGCCGGATATGATTGCACGCACCGTTGCTGCCGCTACTGACAGATCACGCGAGCTGAGCCGTGAGTGAGGTCGACTTTGACACCTTTATGGCCGTCGATATTCGCGTGGGCACCGTGCTGCGCGCCGAGGCCTACCCCGAGGCCCGCAAACCTGCGATCAAGCTGTGGGTGGATTTTGGCCCCGAGATCGGCGAACGCAAGACATCTGCGCAGCTGACTGTCCACTATTCGCCCGAGACGCTGGTTGGGCGGCAGGTGATGGCGGTGGTGAATTTTCCGGCCCGTCAGATTGGCAAATTTATGTCCGAAGTGTTGGTGCTGGGCTTTCCTGATGCGGATGGCAACGTGGTGCTGGCGCGCCCCGAAAGGGACGTGCCGAACGGCGGGCGGATGCATTGAAGACGCTGTTGATCACGCGGGAATTGCCTGAGGCTGTTGTGCAAGCAGCACGCGCGCGATTCGAGGTGACGCTGCGCGAGGCTGAGCGTGGACTGTTGGTGGACGAGGCTGCGCAGGCGCTGTGTGACTATGACGCAATCCTGCCGACGTTGGGCGATGGTTTTGCGGCGGGTGCCTTTGCGCAGGCGGGCGGTGATATCCGGTGCACGGTGCTCGCGAACTTTGGTGTGGGCTACAACCATATTGATGTGAGCGCGGCGTTGGCCGCGGGCGTGCAAGTGTCCAACACGCCGGGGGCTGTGACCGATGCCACGGCAGACATCGCGATGACGCTGATCCTGTCGACCTGCCGTCGAGCGGGTGAAGGCGAGCGGATGGTGCGCGCAGGGCAATGGCATGGCTGGGCGCCAACGCAGATGCTGGGCATGCATGTCACGGGCAAAACTGTGGGCATTGTCGGCATGGGTCGCATCGGACAGGCGATTGCGCGGCGCTGTCATTTCGGGTTTGAGATGCCGGTGATCTATTACAACAGATCGGTCAAAGAGGTGGCCTTTCCGGCTCGGCAGGTGGAATCCTTGACCGAGTTGGCAGCACAGGCGGATATCGTCGTTGTCGCAGTGCCGGGCGGTTCTGAGACGCACAATCTGTTGGACGCCGATGTCTTTGCCGCGATGAAACCCTCAAGCATCTTCGTCAATATCGCGCGCGGCGATGTGGTCGATGAACCTGCGCTGATTGCAGCCCTACAGGCGGGGCAAATAGCGGGCGCGGGCTTGGACGTCTACGCGCAAGAACCTGCTGTGCCCGATGCGCTGAAGGCCATTGAAAACGTCGTGCTGCTGCCACATCTGGGCACCGCTGCATTAGAAGTGCGCGAGGCGATGGGGCAGATGGCGCTCGATAATCTGATCGCGTGGGACGAGGGACGGGCGCTGCCTCAGGCGGTTTGATCTGCGTCCATCGCCGCGCGCCAGTGACGGCGGCACAGCGACACGTAGCTCTCGTTGCCGCCCACGACCAATTGATCCCCGTCTGTTAGCGCTTTGCCATCGGGTCCAAGGCGAACGACCATTGTCGCCTTGCGCCCGCAATGACAAATCGTGCGAACTTCGCGCAACTCGTCCGCCACGGCCAACAGTGTGGCAGAGGCTGGGAACAGGCGACCCAAGAAGTCGACCTTCAAACCGTAGCACATCACCGGGACATTCAGTTCGTCGACCACGCGGGCCAGCTGCCAGATTTGCGCGTCGGTCATGAAATGCACCTCATCAAGGAACACGCAGGCACAGGGGCCAGCGTCCAGACGGATCTTGATCATCTCAAACAAATCGGTGTCATGGGTGTGTGTGTCGGCGTCCGCCCCGATGCCAATCCGGCTCTCGATCCGGCCCACGCCTGCGCGATCATCTAGGGCGGTTGTCAGCAGATAGGTCTGCATCCCGCGCTCGATATAATTGTGCGAGGCTTGCAGCAGGACGGTCGTCTTGCCCGCGTTCATGGTGGAATAGTTGAAGTACAGCTTGGCCATCAGAAACCGCGATTGTTTGGAATGGGGTTCCGGCTTTGTGCGCCTATCGCGCCGTGTTCACAAGGTTTTACGTGTGGGTTTCAACGCGCAAATTCGCTCTGACGGTCCACCGCATGTCTTCCCCAAGCCACGCGGCGGCACCGTCAAAGGAACAATGCGCGTCCGCGCAGCCGTATGTTTGGGGCATATGACTGTGGTATGGATTGCACACTATCTCAACCGTTACCCAACACGAAGCCTCGCGTTTTTCCGTGAGTGGTGGTTGACACTCGCCAACCCGCTTAGCTTCCCTGGCTTTATGACATTGCGTCTGGCGCGCTATAATGGGAAACACGGGTAGGCTTTCCCCACGGAGGCCGAGATTGCTGAAAAGGGAACTCTCGTGACCGCGTATTTGAAAAAACACACAGAGGCGCTTGTCAAAGATGTCGGCATCGAAGCCGCCTGCAAGCTAACCGGTAAATCCAAGGCGACTTTGGGTCGCTACTATTCGATGGATGACGATCATTCGGATCGCTATATGCCGGTTGATGCAGTGGTCGCCCTAGAGGCCGCGTCAAGTTACCCGCATGTGACAGCGGCCTTGGCCGAAGTGCAGGGTGCGACGTTAGAGACAACGCGGTCGGGACGTAATTCCGAAGGCGGCGGTGTGAATGCTGATGTTATCACGCTCAGCCAGCGGTTTGCGATGTTGATGGCGGAATATAACCTGTCGATTGACGATGGCATCATCACCGCCAACGAGGCCAAACGGTTGTTGCGTGAGACGTTGGAATTGCAGAAGATTTTGGTTGAGATGAAGCTGCATCTCGAGGAAGAAACCGCGCCCTAATCAGGCCCGCTCGACAATGACGGACCCCACCGAATAGCCTGCTCCGAACGAACAGATCAGACCGATATCCCCGGATGCGAGGTCATCCGAATGCTGCGCGAAGGCGATGATAGATCCCGCTGACGACGTGTTTGCGTAATCTTGCAAGATGTTCGGCTGCTCGCCCGGTTGTGGATCGCGGCCCAACACCCGTTTGCCAATATAATCGTTCATGCTTTTGTTCGCCTGATGCAGCCAGAGGCGTTTGAGATCATCTGCGTTGATGTCTTCTGCCGCCATGTGATCGGCGATGTGTTTGCTGACCAGGGGCAGCACCTCTTTGAACACTTTGCGCCCGTTTTGCATGAACTGCATGTCGCGCCTGTCGTCTTGTTGATCATGGGTGCGGCGCAAAAATCCGTTGTTGTTGCGGATGTTGTTGGAAAACTGTGTGGCCAGTTTGGTGGATCGCACGACAAAATGCCCAGTCGTCGCGTCTTCGGCGCGTTGAAGCAATGTCGCTGTCGCCACATCCCCAAAGATGAAATGACAATCCCTGTCGCGCCATTCCAGATGGGCGGAGCAAATCTCGGGGTTGATCACCAGCGCAGAGCGAATGGACCCGGCGCGGATCATATCGGCTGCGGATTGGATGCCAAAGGTCGCGGACGAGCACGCCACGTTCATGTCATAGGCAAATCCCCGCGCGCCCAGCAGATCCTGAATTTCAACGGCGATGGCGGGGTAGGCGCGTTCATGGTTCGATGCGGCACAGAGGATGCAGTCGATGTCTGTCGCATTTAGCCCCGCCATATCGAGCGCCTGTTTGGCCGCATGAACACCGATTTCGGCCATAGCGCTGGGGGTATCGTCCGGGCGCGCGTCAAGCTTGGGATACATGCGCGCAGGGTCTAGAATGCCAGACTTGTTCAATACATAGCGCCGCTCGATCCCAGAGGCCGCAAAGATGAAATCAGCTGACGAGAGTGGCATTGGCTCGACCGTTCCCGCAGCAATCTGATCTGCGTTCGCGGCGTTTTGCGCCCCTGCATAGGCGTTGAAGGCCGCGACCAGCTCATCATTGGTGATTGTCTCGGACGGGGTGAACACCCCTGTTCCGGTGATGGCGGCTGTGTGCATGTCGGACCCTCGCAAATATTAGTGGAACCTATGGCTCGGGCGTTGCGGTGTCCAGTTAGCATGGGCGGGACAGCTGCGACCCTAACGCGTGTGTCCAAGCGCCAGCTAAGGTACTTGTGATGAACTCAGGAGGGTTATTTAATTTGGCTGCATCAGAGGCGGCCAATCTTTACGAAATGGAGCGGGCGAAGAGATTCGAACTCTCGACCCTAACCTTGGCAAGGTTATGCTCTACCCCTGAGCTACGCCCGCATCCGTTTCGTAGGGGCTGACTAATCAAGCCCAGCCCCCACTGCAAGGAAAAACACCAGAGCGTCGCTATTTTTTTGCGTCCTCTAGTTCGACAAGCAAATCCTTGGCATCAATCTGCGCGCCTGCGGTAATATGCACCGCCGCAATCACCCCATCGCGGTCGGCGTGGATGCCTGTTTCCATCTTCATCGCCTCAATCGTCAGCAACAAATCACCCTGTTTGACCTCATTACCCGCGACGGCCGCGACGCTGGCCACGACACCGGGCATGGGGGCGCCGATGTGGTTGGGATTACCCGCCTCAGCCTTGGCGCGTTTGCCAGTGGTGGCGGCCGCTTTGCGATTGGGGACGCGGATGGTGCGGGGTTGACCGTTCAGCTCGAAAAACACCCGAACCTCGCCGTCATCATTGGTTTCACCTACGGCTTGCAGGCGGATTTCCAGCGTTTTGCCGGGGTCGATCTCGGCGGTAATCTCTTCGCCCGGTTCCATCCCGTAAAAGAACGTCCGGCTGGGCAGGGTGCGCACAGGGCCATAAGTCTCGTGGCGACGGGCGTAATCGGTGAAAACCTTGGGGTACATCAAGTAGCCGTTGAGGTCTTCGTCGTCGATTTTTTGATCCAGCTCTTTTTCCAGATTGGCCCGCGTCGCTTCGATATCGACGGGGGGCAGGGCCTTGCCGGGGCGGTCGGTGAACGGCTTTTCGCCCTTGAGGATTTTCTTCTGGATCGCTTTGGGCCAGCCGCCGGGGGGCTGGCCGAGATTGCCCTTCATCATGTCCACGACGCTGTCGGGGAAGACCACATCTGTGGCCTTATCCTCGACCTCGTCGCGGGTCAGGTTCTGGCTGACCATCATCAGGGCCATGTCGCCGACAACCTTGGACGAGGGCGTGACTTTGACGATGTCGCCAAACATATCGTTCACATCCGCATAGGTCTGCGCGACCTCGTGCCAGCGATCCTCTAGGCCGAGACTGCGGGCCTGTGCCTTGAGGTTCGTGAACTGACCGCCGGGCATCTCGTGCAGGTAGACCTCGGAGGCGGGCGCTTGCAGGCCGCTTTCGAAAGCGGCGTAATGGGCGCGGACCTGTTCCCAGTAGTTGCTAATCTCGCGGATCGTCGCGATGTCGAGGCCGGTGTCGCGGTCGGTGCGCGCCAGCGCCTCAACAATCGTGCCGAGCGTCGGTTGCGAGGTGTTGCCCGACAGCGCATCCATCGCGCCGTCGACCGCGTCGATCCCCGCCGCAGAGGCCGCCATGATCGTGGCAATCGCCCCGCCAGCGGTGTCGTGCGTGTGGAAGTGGATCGGCAGGTTTGTTTCTTCTTTCAACGCTTTGACCAGAGCCGTGGCCGCCGCAGGCTTCATCAGACCCGCCATGTCTTTGAGGCCCAGCACATGCGCGCCTGCTTTCTCTAGCTCTTTGGCCATGCCGACGTAGTATTTCAGGTCGTATTTGCTGCGGGCCGGGTCATTGAGATCGCCCGTATAGCAGATCGTGCCTTCGCAGACTTTTTCCGCCTCAATAACCGCGTCCATGGCCACGCGCATGTTTTCGACCCAGTTGAGGCTGTCAAACACGCGGAACACATCAACGCCGGATTTGGCCGCGCGCGCGACAAAGCTTTGGACGACGTTGTCAGGATAATTAGTGTAGCCGACGCCATTGGATGCGCGCAGCAGCATTTGCGTCATCACGTTGGGCATGGCCGCGCGGATGTCGCGCAGGCGTTGCCACGGGCATTCCTGCAAGAACCGGTAGGCCACGTCGAACGTCGCACCGCCCCAGCATTCGACCGAGAACAGGCCGGACATTTTGGCCGCATAGGTGGGGGCGACGCGGATCATGTCGATCGAGCGCATGCGCGTGGCGAGCAGCGATTGGTGTCCGTCGCGCATCGTGGTGTCGGTGATCAGCAGGTGCTTTTGATTGCGCATCCAATTGGCCACACCAGCGGGGCCTTGCTCCTCAAGGATCTGCCGCGTGCCAGAAGGTGCATCGCCGAGACGTTGCACGGGGGCTTTGGGCGTTTTCAAACCCTCCATAGGGGCCGCGCGTCCTTCGGTCTCGGGGTGGCCGTTGACAGTGATGTCGGCGACGTAGGTCAGGATTTTCGTGGCCCGGTCGCGGCGGGCTTTGAAGTCGAACAGCTCGGGCGTGTCGTCGATGAACTTGGTACTGTATTCATTGGACAAGAATGTCGGGTGTTGCAGCAGGTTTTCGACGAAGGCGATGTTGGTGCTGACGCCGCGAATACGGAACTCGCGCAGCGCGCGGTCCATGCGGGCGATGGCCATCTCGGGCGTGGGCGCGCGGGCGGTGACCTTGGTCAGCAGCGAGTCGTAGAACCGCGTGATGACAGCGCCCGAATAGGCCGTACCGCCGTCGAGACGGATGCCGGGGCCGGTCGCGGTCCGGTAGCTTTGGATGCGGCCATAATCGGGGATAAAGTTGTTTTGCGGGTCTTCGGTCGTCACCCGGCATTGGATTGCGTGGCCGTCGAGTTTGACGTCGTATTGCGTGGCGACACCCGTCGCCTCCACGATGCCTTTGCCTTCGGCGATCAAAATCTGCGCGCGGACGATGTCGATGCCGGTGACTTCCTCGGTGACAGTATGCTCGACCTGAACGCGGGGGTTTACTTCGATGAAGAAAAATTCACCGCTGTCCATGTCCATCAAAAACTCGACGGTGCCCGCGCATTCGTAGTTCACATGGGCGCAAATCTTCTTGCCGAGATTGCAAATCTGTTCGCGCTGCGTGCCCGACAAATAAGGGGCAGGGGCGCGTTCCACGACCTTTTGGTTGCGGCGCTGCACCGAACAATCGCGCTCCCATAGGTGGTACATGGACCCATGTTTGTCGCCCAAAATCTGCACTTCAACGTGGCGGGCGCGGGTGATCATCCGCTCGAGGTAGCCCTCGCCATTGCCGAACGCGGCCTCGGCCTCGCGGCGGCCTTCGAGTACTTTTTCTTCTAGCTCGTCCTCGGAATTGATCGGGCGCATCCCGCGACCGCCGCCACCCCAAGACGCCTTCAGCATGAGGGGGTAGCCCACTTCGGCCGCTTGCTTTTTGATCAGTTCCATATCGTCGCCGAGCACGTCTGTGGCGGGAACAACGGGAACACCTGCCTCAATCGCCACGTGGCGCGCGCTGGCCTTGTCACCCAGTTTGCGCATCGTCTCTGCCTTGGGGCCGATAAAGGTGATACCAGCCGCATCGCAGGCATCTACGAATTCGGGGTTTTCTGACAGCAGGCCATAGCCTGGGTGGATTGCATCCGCGCCCGACATTTTGGCGACGCGGATGATCTCTTCGATGCTGAGGTAGGCGGCTACGGGCCCCAGACCCTCACCGATCCGGTAGGCCTCGTCCGCCTTGAATCTGTGCAGGCCGAGTTTGTCCTCTTCGGCAAAGACGGCGACGGTTTTCTTGCCCATTTCATTGGCGGCACGCATGATCCGAATGGCGATCTCACCACGGTTTGCAATGAGAATTTTGGTGAACTCTGTCATGTCGACCCCGTCTTTTTGCAGTTGCAGCAATGTTTAGGGCGTTTTTGTCGCAGGGTAAACGCGAAGTTTGGTCCCGGAGTATGGTGTGGCGGGGCGAGCGCGGCACCAGAGCGTCTGGTGTCTATGATCCCATGTCGGTGACCCGCCGCTCATTTGCGGGGGCTTTGCGCGCCGGGCCAAAGGGGTTGAAAAAATGCGATGCTCCCAGCACGATCACCGCCGCAGAGACATAGCTCGACCCAATGTGAACCGAGTTGTTGCCGCTGAC
>CALHAP010000056.1 GCA_937931795.1 uncultured Paracoccaceae bacterium | reverse complement strand
ATGAGATTAAATCCGTGGCGTGTATAAACAGCGCTGACCTCTTCGGCTTGCTCGTTCAAAAGGCCCGAGAGAATCACATGCCCACCCGTTTTGGTGAACTTGGCCATATCCGGCGCGAGGGCCACCAGCGGACCCTTTAGGATATTGGCAAATACCAGATCATAAGGGGCGCCTGCGTCAATCTCGGGATGGTCAAAGCCCGCCGCCTCAACGCAAGCCACACGCCCCTCCAGCCCATTTGCCGCCACATTTGCGCGCGCGGTTTCAACGGCCACTTCATCAATGTCGCCCGCCATAACCGGGGGCACATCGGGCCAGACGGCGGCGGCAGCCATCGCCAGCACAGCCGTTCCTGCCCCCACATCGGCAATCCGCTGCGGTGTCTCGCCCGCATCCACCAACCGGTCCAGCGCACGCAAACAGCCCAGCGTCGTCCCGTGGTGCCCGGTGCCAAACGCCATCGCCGCATCAATCAGCAACGCGATCTTGCCCTCAGGCACCGCGTCCGCATCATGGCTGCCATAGACAAAGAACCGTCCCGCCTCGACCGGAGCCAACTCACGCTTCACATGCGCAACCCAATCCTGATCAGGCACATCGGACACAGCAAAGGGTTTCGCGCCAAAAGCGGCGGCCAACAGATCAAGGCCCACACCATCGGGTTCCTCCTCAAAATGAGCCGCAACCTCGAACAGGCCAGACCCATCCTCGACCTCGAACACGCCCACGGCATAGGGCGCAGGCTCTTGCGCCTCCAACGCCTCGCCCAGTTGATCAGCCTTGGCGTGGCCGGGCAATGTGGTCATGGCAGAAAATACAGGCATCTCGTCGTCCTATTCAGCAGGGGCCGCAATACGCGGCGAAAACACAGTCTCATGGCCAGGGGCCGGATGGCGGGGGATCAACAGGGCCAGCGCGAACGACACCGACGCCATGCAGGCCGCCACAGTGAACACAGCCGCAGGTGACACCAACCACAGATAGCCTAGGCCCGCAGGCAGAAATACCGCCGCGATATGGTTAATGGTAAAGGCGACAGCCGCCGTCGGCGCAATATCCCCCGGATCAGCGATCTTCTGAAAATATGTCTTCAGGGCCAAGGCCAGCGCAAAGAACATATGGTCGAGGATATAGAGCACGCTCGCCACCATAAATCCCCAGCTGAACCAATAGAGACCACCATAAGCGGCAAAGATCGCCACCAGTCCCGCGTATTCCACCAACAAGGCACGCCGCTCACCCCAGACGCTCACAAACCGGCCCATCAGGGGGCCAAAGATCATATTAGCCACGAGGTTGATCATATAAAGGGCGGTGATCTCATGCACCTTGAACCCGAACTTCTCGACCATCATGAAACCGGCAAACACGACAAAGATCTGCCGCCGCGCGCCGCTCATGAACTGCAACGCATAGTACAGCCAATACCGCTTGCGCAGCACGATCTGCTTCAGCTGCGGATGGGGGGCCTCGAACTGCGGATAGGCGAAAATCGCGAAGGCAGCTACAACAGCACAAAACCCGCCCGACAGCATATAGACAAAATCATAGCTCAGATCATAAGCGCGCCACGTCAGCACGATCAGCACATAGGCGATCAGCGTCGCACCCGACCCCGCAGCCATCAGCCAGCCCAGCATCTGCGGCGCGCGTTTGCGGTCGATCCATTGCAACTGCAACGACTGATTGACCGTTTCATAATAATGAAACCCGATTGAGGACAGCATCGTCACGGTCAAAATCCCGCCCATGCTCGGAAACTGGGCGGTCACAGCGGTGGCCACGCCCAGCATCAACAACGACACAAGGCCCAGCACCTGCTCGCGCATAAACATGATGATCGCAATCACGCCAATCGCGAAAAACCCCGGTATCTCGCGCACCGTATGCAGCCAGCCGATGTCTGAGCCATCAAAATCCGCGACCTCAATAACAAAGTTGTTGAGCAGCGCCGACCACGTCGAGAACGCCACAGGCATCGCCGCCGCCATCAAAAACAGCAGCGTGATCGGCCTGCGCCAAAACGGCAGATGGCGGGCATCATGGAGCGTGACAATCCTCATGCCCCAGCCTTACGCCCAATCCCGCCGCCTGCCCAGCCCTTGCCTGCGCTGGGCGGTATCGGGCAAGCTGGGACGCAAAGGGAGATACCCATGTCCGACAAAATAGAAGTGGAAAACATCAACACACCGGGCAAAACCACCCGCGTCAACGCCGCCAAATACAACGCCATGCGAGACGCGATGATGCGGGTCATGTCGCACGAGGCCCCCGGCGACACGGCCAAAGAGATCAAAGAAGCCACCAAGCCGCACCTTCCAGAAACACTCTTCCCCAGCGGAGCCACCAGCGGCTGGTGGGCAAAAACAGTGCAATTGGATTTAGAGGCGAAGGGGGTGGTGAAGAGGAGTGGGACGAAGCCGCTGAGGTTTTGGGTGGGGTGATAGGAAAGGGCCACGGCTCTCGTATTTACTTGCTAGGACTTCGGCAAGTAATCCCGACCCGCCTTAATGATTTCCGCCGCTTTTGTGGGTGCTATGACCATGGCGCTACCGACAAAGGCCATAGAAACTGGGATGCCTAGGGATCCCGCCAAGGTGGTTGCACCAAAGATTAGGCCCAATTGACCAGTGCCGACACCTGTCTCCCAGACACCCTGAACAATATCGTTGGACTTCTCGGTCGGAAGGTTTTTGATCCCATCCCAAATCACGGCAAACTGGCTTTTCGTCTCTTCAGCAATTTCTTCGGTCACTTCGGCCTTAAGCACGACATTGCTTTGAATGATTTTCACAGCGTCATAGATCGCTAAGAGAGATGATATGGATTGTTGAACAAACTCTGGCGCCTTTTCGCACAGATAATTGTTGGATTGGATACGATTTATCTCTACCGCGATAAGCCCCTCAATTGCGTCCAATGTCGGCGGCAGGGATTTCTTATTCTTCAGAATATTTTGCTTAATCGCTGCAGCAGCAATGCTGTTGTCTATATCTGGTAGCGTAGAAGCGCCCACCAATCCCTGATCTGTCTGATGTTCGTCCGTGATGCGCCTGATCTGCTCCGCGACTGCTTCCGGCCCGTCGATCCACACATAATTAGGTATTTGCGCAACTCGCAACCACATATCTATGTCAGGAACGCACCCGTCGAGCAGCCCCTGATACCAGTCAATCCAAAAACCCCAAGCCTCTCTTTCCGGACCTCTGTATTCGACGATGGCCGCCCAAGCGGTGCTGATCCTCGCCGGTATTGAATTGCCCCAGATACCTGACGCAAGGACCGATTTTATGCCTTCGTTGCTCAACGCACTGGCTAAATCTTGCGCTGAATCGAGATCGGCGGGTTTTAGTGCGTCTCTCGCTGCTATGACCGTATCTGCAACGTCTGCTGCATAGCTGGTATTTCTGTCGGCAGAATAGATTGCGTTAGCCGCAGCATTCTCCGGTGAACCATTCCAGTTAAAATTCGCAGCCTCAACTGAGCTATCAAGTTCAGGAGCCGTCGCAAGGCCCCTGACGATAGAAATGAAGACAGCACGAATGACCTGAAATTCACCTCGACGGTCTGGCCAGTTTGGGTCTGTCGAAACCATAGGCATGACACGAGCGGCAGATAGCGCGGCCAGCCCAATCGCGATTTCGGGGTCAGTGCGCTTCGCCCATTGGCGAATACTGTCCCAATCAGAAAACTTGACCATTTTCTTCACCTCAGCCCATTTCAAAATCACACACCCGTACACACGCCCAGTGCATACTGTGTGTACAGATTGTGCCACCTCCAAAACGCTTCATAAAAAGCTCTGGGGGTCTATGTCGATGGCCATCCGCAGCTCGCCTTTTAGCCGGAATTGCGCCACCCATTTGGCCAGCGCGGCTTGCAGCGGCGCGCTCTTGTCGGCCTTGACCAACAGGCGCACGCGGTGGCGGCCTCGGACCCGGGCGATGGGGGCTGGCGCGGGGCCGAAAACCTGTGCGCCGATCTCGCGCAGCGGTCCGTCGTGACGCGCCATTTCACCTCCCAAATCAAAAACTTGCGCCACATCAGGACTGCTCAAAACGATCCCCGCCATACGGCCATAGGGGGGCACGCCAGCGGCCCGACGTTCCGCCGCCTCAGCGCTCCAAAACGCCTCTTCATCCCCCGCCAAAATCGCACGAATGACAGGGTGTTCGGGCTGAAACGTCTGCAACAAAGCCTCCCCCGGCGCTTCCGCACGACCAGCCCGCCCCGCGACCTGCCGCATCAGCTGAAACGTCCGCTCCGCCGCCCGCAAATCCGACCCCTGCAACCCAAGGTCCGCATCAATCACCCCCACCAAGGTCAGAAGTGGAAAATTGTGTCCCTTTGCAACGAGTTGCGTGCCGATGATGATGTCAGCGCCACCCTCTGCAATGATCGAAATATGCTCTTTCAGCGCCCGCGCAGAGCCGTATAAATCCGACGACAAAACGGCCACCCGCGCCTCAGGAAACGCCGCCTGCGCCTCTTCCGCCAGCCGCTCCACGCCCGGCCCAACAGGGGCCAATTTGTCCTCAACCTCGCAAGTCGGACAGGCCTTTGGCATCGGTTTCGTCTCGCCACACTGATGGCACATCAACCGCTTCAAAAACCGGTGCTCCACCATCCGCGCATCGCAGTGATCACACCCGATCTGCGACCCACAGGCCCGGCACAGCGTCACGGGCGCGTAGCCGCGACGGTTGATAAATAGCAGAGATTGCTCTCCTTTTTCGATCCGCGCCTGCATCGCGCGCTTCAGCGTCGGTGACACCCAAGAACTGCTTGGCAAGTCTTCGGCACGCATATCAATGGCTTGCATTTTTGGCATCACTGCAGGGCCAAAGCGCGACGCGAGAACCAGCTTGTCGTACTTTCCCGCCTCGACATTTGCCCAGCTTTCAAGGCTCGGTGTCGCACTCGCCAACACCACCCGTGCCGCATTAAGAGAGGCCCGTAACACTGCCATATCACGGGCATTATAGAGAACACCGTCCTCTTGTTTGTACGACGTATCATGTTCTTCATCGACGACGATCAGCCCAAGGTTTTGGTAAGGGAGAAACAGCGCAGAGCGCGCGCCGACGACAAATTGTGCAGCCCCCTGACCCACCATTTTCCAACATCGACGGCGTTCGGTCAGCGTCACGCCAGAGTGCCATTCCGCAGGCCGCATCCCAAACCGCGCCTCGCAGCGGTCGATAAATTCGCCCGTCAACGCGATCTCGGGCAACAGCACCAAGGCCTGCCGCCCCATTCGCAAACATTCCGCGACGGCCTCGAGGTAGACCTCGGTCTTGCCCGATCCGGTGACGCCTTTCAGCAGCGTCGTGCCGTAGGTCGCGCTGCGCACACCCGCGCGAAGCGCTTCTGCGCCCGCCTGTTGATCGTTGGTTAACTCTTTGCCACCATAGTCGGGGTCGAGCGTAGAATACGGCGTGTCGCGTGGGCTTTCTTCCTCGCGCACTGCGCCTGATTTGACCAACCCTTTAACGACGGAGGTGCCGACACCCGCCATTTCGGCCAGTTCTTTGAGCGTAAACGCGAGGCTGCCGTAGTCGGCCAGCACGCCCAGCACCTTTTCGCGGGCGGGCGTCATCCGGTCGGGGGCACCCTCGCCGCGCCGGTACACCAGCCGCATTGACGGCGCGTCACCAAGGCCCGGCGCGCGTGTGGCGAGACGCAGCATCGCGGGCATGGGCGTCAGGGTGTAATCGGCAGCGCGGCCCAGAAATTCGCGCATTTCAGCGCGCATGGGCGCGGCGTCCAGCACACGGATTACTGAGCGGACCTTGGCGTAATCATAGTCGCCCTGCCCCG